>NZ_LMPM01000003.1 GCF_001423845.1 Sphingomonas sp. Leaf357
CGAGGGGCTGATCGACAACGGCCTGAAACTGCGCACGATGCGCCTGCCCGACGCGTTCCAGGACCAGGACAAGCCCGAACTGCAATATGCCGCCGCCAGGCTCGACGCCGACGCCATCGTCGAAACCGTCCTCACCGCACTCAGGCATAATGCGACTGGAGTGGTCGGGGCGTCTGCATGAAGCGGCCGGCGATGGCAGGCGGGTTGGCGGCAATCGCCCTCGCCTGCATCGGCGCCGCCCCCACCCCACTCGGCACGCTGACCGTGCGGGTCGGTAACGTGCGCAACGACAAGGGCATCATGCATATCGACATCTGCCCGGAGCCGTATTTCCTGAAGGACGACTGCCCCTATGTCGCCAATGCGCCGGCACGCGCGGGCATGACGATCGTCGTCGCGCACAATATTCCCGCCGGGCGCTACGCCGTGCAGGCATTCCATGACGAGAATTCCAACAAGAAGGTCGACCGCGCTTTGTTCGGCATCCCCAAGGAGGGCGTCGGCTTCTCCAACGATGCGCCGATCCGGTTGAGCCCGCCGAAATGGGCCGCGGCCGTGTTCGCGTTCAACGGCGCCGACCAGACGATCGCGCTCAACATGCGCTACTTCCTCGGGGCGTCTGGCCCGGCGGCGAAGTGAAGCTCGGCGCGATCGTTCCGCGCGCCGTTGCGGCGAGCATCGTCCGGCCCTGGATCACCCTGCTGATCGCACTGGTCGTGGCGGCCGGCGCGCTGCTGTTCACCGCATCGCATTTCGCGATGACCACCGACACTGCCGAACTGATCTCGCCCGATGTCGACTGGCGGCAGCACGAGCGCGCGATGGACGACGCCTTCCCGCAATTGCGGGATGCGATGGTGGTGGTGATCGACGGCAAGACGCCCGAGCTGGCCGAAGATGGCGCGGCGAAACTGGCTGCGAAGTTCGCCGCCGATCCCAAGCATTTTCGCGCGGTGCGCCGGCCCGATGGCGGCGAGTTTTTCGCGCGCGAAGGCTTGCTGTTCGGGTCCGAGGCGGAAGTGCGCCAGACCATCGCGGCGCTGGTCAAGGCCCAGCCGCTGCTCGGCCCGCTGGCCGCCGATCCGTCGCTGCGCGGGGTGGCGGGGGCGGTGACCACAATGCTCGACGGGGTCGATGCCGGGCAGGCCAGCTTGGCCGACATCCGCGCGCCGATGCGGGCCTTGGCCGAGGCGACCGATTCGTCGCTGGCGGGCGAGCCGATCTTCTTTTCCTGGCAGGCATTGTTCGCGGCCGGCGGATCGAGCCTCGCCGCCCCGACGCGGCGGCTGATCCTGGTGCGGCCGGTGCTCGACTACGGATCGCTGATGCCCGGCGAGAATGCGAGCGCGGCGGTCCATGCCACCGCCAAAGCGCTCGGACTGAACGAGGCGCATGGCGTAACGGTACGACTGACCGGCGACGTGCCGCTGTCCGACGAGGAATTCGCCACGTTGCAGGACAATATCGGGCTGGTCGCGTGCGTGATGCTGGCGGCGATGCTGCTGACCTTGTGGCTGGCGACACGATCGGTGAAACTGGTCGCCGCGATCATCGCAACGATCGTGATCGGCCTGATCGCAACTTTGGCGGCGGGGCTGATGGCGGTGGGGCGGCTGAACCTGATCTCGATCGCTTTCATTCCGCTGTTCGTCGGGCTCGGCGTGGATTTCGGGGTGCAGATCTGCGTGCGGTTCAACGCGGAGCAGGCCGAGGGCGCAAGCCTCGGCGAAGCATTGCAGCGGGCGGCGGCTGCGCTGGGCGTGCCGTTGTTGCTGGCGGCGGGCGCGGTGTTCCTCGGCTTCGGGGCGTTTCTGCCCACCGCCTATATCGGCATCGCGGAACTGGGCGTGATCGCCGGGATCGGCATGGTCATCGCGCTGGCGTTCAGCGTCACCTTGCTGCCGGCGCTGGTGATGCTGTTGCGGCCGGGCGCGCCACACCGAGAGGTCGGGTTCGCGGCGATGGCACCGGTCGATTGCTGGCTGGAACGGCGGCGGCGCACGGTGCTGTGGGCGTTCGCCGCGTCGATGGCGCTGAGCATCGCGCTGCTGCCGTGGGTGACGTTCGACTTCAACCCGCTCGACCTGCGCGATCCGGCCAGCCCGGCGATGCGCACGCTGACCGACCTGACGCGCGATCCGGACCGTACACCGAATACGATCGGCGTGCTGGCCCCCGACAAGGCGACGGCGAGCGCGTTGGCGAAGCGGTTGTCGGCCCTGCCCGAGGTCAAGCAGGTCGTCTCGCTCGACAGCTTCGTGCCGGAGGATCAGCCGCCCAAGCTGGCCGCAATCTCGGATGCGGCGTTGCTGCTCGACGTCACGATCAACCCGTTCGACATCGCACCCGCACCTGACGATGCCGCGCGCGTGCAGGCGCTGACCGCGCTTTCGACCCGGCTCGCCCAGGCGGCGTCCGCTCATCCGGGGCCGGGCGCGAGCGAGGCGCGCGCGCTGTCCGCCGCGTTCGGACGTCTCGCGCGCGGTAAGGCGGAGCAACGTGCGAAGGTCGAGGCGATGCTCGCCCAGCCGCTCGGCACGATGCTCGACCAGATCCGCGGCCTGTTGCAGGCCGAGCCGGTAACGCTCGCTTCGCTGCCTGCCGATATGGCGCGCGACTGGCGAACGCCGGACGGGCGCTATCGGCTGGAGGTATTCCCCTCGGGCGATGCCAACGACAATGCCGTGATGAAGCGCTTCCGCGCGGCGGTCGGCACGGTGACGCCGAACGTCTCCGGCCTGCCGGTCGCGACTCAGGCGGCGGCGGCGACAATCGCGGGGGCCTTCGTGCAGGCCGGGGTGATCGCGTTCGTGCTGGTCAGCCTGTTGCTGTTCGCGGTGCTGCGGGACGTGCGCGAGGTAGCGTTCACGCTCGCACCGGTGATCCTGTCGATCTTCCTCACGCTCGGCACCTGCGTCGTCATCGGACAGCCGATCAACTTCGCCAACATCATCGCGCTTCCGTTGTTGTTCGGGGTGGGCGTGGCGTTTCACATCTATTTCGTGATGGCCTGGCGCGGCGGGGCGACCGACCTGCTGCAATCGAGCCTGGCGCGCGCCGTGCTGTTCAGCGCGCTGGCAACCGGTACCGCGTTCGGGAGCCTGTGGTTGTCGCACCACCCGGGCACCGCGAGCATGGGCAAGATCCTGATGATCTCGCTAGCGTGGACCCTGGTGTGCGCGCTGATCTTCGAGCCGGCGTTGCTCGGGCCGCCCGCCAAGCGACGGTGATCTGACACTGCACTGCCCCCCACCGTTCGTGCCGAGCCTGTCGAAGCACATGCCCCGAACACGCCCTTCGACAGGCTCAGGGCGAACGGAGGGGAAGGCACCTCAGAATGAGGTGGTCAGGGTTTAGGCGCGGGTTGAGCCGGGTCGGCTAGCGGATCGGCCAGTTCCTTCGGCGCGGCTTCGGGCTTTGGCGCATCGGTCGCAGGCGGAGCCGCCGGATCGGTCATAGGATCGGACAATTCCGGCGTGGCGGGCTTAGCGCCCTGCCCGGCCGCCGGATCGGCGAGATCGTCGCCCAATTCCGCCGGACCCGCAGCGCTCGCCTTGCCGCGCAACGCGTCGATCTCGCCCTGCCGGCTCTGCTGATAGGCCGAGCGCAGCGTGGCGTAGGGATCCACCGCGCCGTCGAACAGCGCCTTGAGTTCGTCGTCGGATTCGGCGCGCAGGTCGAGGCCGGTGATCACCGCCCTCGGCACCTGATATTCCAACCGATCGAACGGCTTGCCCACCGCCAGCGGCAGGACCAAGCCGTCCGCTTGCCCGCCGAGAAAATCGCGCAGGCTGCTCGGTCCGACCAGCGGCAGGAAAAGGTACGGCCCTGGCTTCACGCCGTAATAACCGAGTGTATCGCCCAGGCCATTGTCGCGATGCGGGAGGCTGACGCCCGGCAATTTCGCGACGTCCAGCACGCCGCCCAGCCCGAGCGTGGAATTGATCGAGAAGCGCGCCAGCGTCTCGATCGCCTTGCCCGGCTTCAATTGCAGCAGATAGTTCAGGAAGACGATCGGCTCGCCGAGATTGCTGAAGAAATGCCGCAGTCCGCCGCGCACCGGCTTGGGCACGACCTTCCTGTAGCCCATGCCGGCGGGCCGGAAGATCGCGCGATCGAACTTCTGATGCACGCCGAACATGCCGCGGTTGAAGCCCTCCAACGGGTCGCCCTTCGCGTGATGACGCGGGGTGGAGACCAGGGGCTCCACCGGCGCCGCGACCTCCGCGACGGGTGCCGGCGGCGCATCCTGCGCTTGTTCGGACAGCTTTGCCGCCTCGGCGCTAGCCGCGACCACGGCGGGGCGCGCGTCCCCAGATGCCGGCGCGCCGACCAGCAACAGCGCGGGAATCAACGCCGAAAGCGTCAACCGCCGGCCTTCGCCGATTCGGATTTGGACGACAGGGCGTCGAGATGCGCCACGAGCGCCTTCGCACCACCCGATTGCAGCACACCGGCGAAATCGGACCGCCGGATCGCCAACTGGCTGATCGAATTGCGATAGAAGACGTCGATGATCTTCCATGCGCCGCCCGAATTGCGCAGGCGATAGGAGATCGCGACCTTCTCGCCCTTCGGATCGTTCAGCGTCGTGCGCACCAGCCGGTCGCCGCCACGCACTTCGACCTTGGGATCGATGGTGAAGGACTGGCCGGAGAAATCGTTGAAATTCGTGGCATATTGGCCGATCGTCATGCGCCGGAACGCCGCGGTCAGTGCGGCCTGATCGGCCGGCTTGATCGTCGTCCAGACCGATCCGATCGACAGGCGGGTCATCAACGGCAGGTCGTACGCCCGGTCGATCACCGGACCGATCGTAGCGGCGCGCCCCTTCGTGCCCGCCGCCTTGCCGGCCTTCATGATCGCGATCAGACCGTCGTCGAGCGCCTTGACCGTCGCTTGGGCGGGATCGGCCGCCTGAGCCGATGCGCCGGCCGGTGCGGCAACAGGGCCGAGCAGCGCGACCATGGCGATGAAAAGATGACGCATTTTACTCAGCTCCTCTAATCGTCCTCCCCATACGGCCCGCCCCAAACATGGTCCAGCCTGCGCGAGGTCAAATAATGACATGTTGCTGCGATGCAAAAAATTGTCACGCTGCGAGGTTGGCGTTTCGATTCCGACTTGCCATAATCTGGGCATATCAATGCGGCATCAGCCGGTTTGGACACGACGGAAGGGTGCTCGACTTGCACGAACGGACGACCAATACGCAGGGCAGTGCGACCGGCCGCGGCACGGACGACATTCTGCAGATCATCCTGGCGAAGCCCCGCGGCTTCTGCGCCGGCGTGGTGCGGGCGATCGACATCGTGGAGCGCGCGCTGGAGCGGGAACAGGCACCGGTCTACGTCCGGCACGAGATCGTCCACAACCGGCATGTCGTGGACAAGCTCCGCCGCAAGGGTGCGATCTTCGTCGACGAACTGTCCGAGATTCCGGCCGGCGCGCTGACTATCTTCAGCGCGCACGGCGTGGCGCGCGCGGTGGAAACCGAGGCGGCGGAGCGCGGCCTGCCGGTGATCGACGCCACCTGCCCGCTCGTCACCAAGGTGCATATCCAGGGCCGTCGCTATGCCAAGTCGAACCGCACGCTCGTACTGATCGGGCATGAAGGCCATGCCGAGGTCGAAGGCACGATGGGCCAGGTGGATGCGCCAATCCATCTCGTCTCCACCGTCGCCGATGTCGTCGCGTTGCCGATCGCGCTCGACACGCCGATCGCCTATGTCACGCAGACTACGCTGAGCGTGGACGATACCCGCAGCGTCATCGCCGCGCTGAACGATCGCTTCGCCGACGTGATCGGGCCGGACGTGTCCGAGATCTGCTACGCCACGCAGAACCGGCAGACCGCGGTGCGCGACCTGGCGCGGGTCAGCGACCTGTTGATCGTGGTGGGCGCATCGAACAGCTCCAATTCCAGCCGCCTGCGCGAGATCGGCGTGGAGATGGGCCTGCCCAGCTATCTGGTCGCCGATGGCAGCGAGGTCGATCCGGCCTGGTTGCAGGGTGTTGCCGCCGTCGGCATCACGGCGGGCGCATCCGCCCCCGACGAACTGGTCGACAGCGTCATCGCCGCGCTTTCCACCTTCCGCAACGTTCGCGTTTCGCAACTGGATGGCGTAGAAGAGAATGTCGAATTCAGCCTGCCGCCCGAACTGCGGCCCCAGAAGATGCGCGAAGCGCGCGCCGTAGGACAACAAGCATGACCCTTCCTCTGTCCCCGCTGGTGCGCATCGGCGCCTACACGCTCAAGAACCATATCAAGGGCGGCAGGTATCCGCTCGTGCTCATGCTCGAGCCGCTGTTGCGCTGCAATCTGGCCTGTCCCGGCTGCGGCAAGATCGATTATCCGGACGCGATCCTCAACCAGCGGCTGAGCTATGACGAATGCATGGCCGCGATCGACGAATGCGGCGCCCCCGCCGTGTCGATCGCCGGCGGCGAGCCTTTGCTCCACCGCGACATGCCGAAGATCGTCGAAGGCTATATCGCCAAGAAGAAGTTCGTCATCCTGTGCACCAACGCATTGCTGATGAAGAAGAAGATCGACCAGTATAAGCCGTCGCCCTTCTTCACCTGGTCGATCCATCTCGACGGCGACAAGGGCATGCACGACCATGCCGTCGATCAGGACGGCACGTATGAGGTGGCGATCGAGGCGATCGAGCTGGCCAAGGCCAAGGGCTTCCGCGTTCAGGTCAATTGCACGGTGTTCGACGGCGCGAATTCGGATCGGCTCGCCGCCTTCTTCGACACGATGGAGGAGCATGGCGTCGAGATCACGATCTCGCCGGGCTATGCTTACGAGCGCGCCGCCGATCAGGAGCATTTCTTCAACCGCACGCGCACCAAGCAATTCTTCCGCGACGTGTTCGCCAAGGGCGACGGCGGCAAGGCGTGGAGCTTCACCAATTCGCCTTTGTTCCTCGATTTCCTCGCGGGCAACCAGACCTACGAATGCACACCCTGGTCGATGCCGCTGAAGACCGTCTTCGGCTGGCAGAAGCCGTGCTACCTCGTCGGCGAAGGCTATGTGCAGAGTTTCGCCGAGTTGATGGAAGGCACGGAATGGGATCAATACGGTGTCGGCAAGTACGAGAAGTGCGCCGACTGCATGGTCCATTGCGGCTTCGAAGGCACCGCCGCGACGGATTCGATCCGCCATCCGCTCAAGATGTTCCAGATCGGGCGCAAGGGCGTGCGCACCGACGGCCCGATGGCACCCGATATCGACATCTCAAACCAGCGCCGCGCCGAGGATGTGCATTCGACCCATGTCGAGCGCGAACTGGCCAAGATCAAGGCGGCAGACCCGGAAGGGTTCAAGCGGGTACAGCGCGCGGCGTAATCGCCCCGACTTTTTCGTTTTGAAGGATCAAGCATATGCGGACTTGTATCGTATCGTCCGTGGCGCTGAGCCTCGGCCTGGTTTTCGCCACCCCGGCCTCGGCGCAGGACGCCGGGTCGGACGTGCGTTGCATCCTCGTCTCGAACGTCTTTTCGCGGGTCGAGCCGGACGTGAAGAAAAAGGCGGTGGCTCAGGCGACCGGATTGTATTTTTCCGGGCGCATCAGCGCGCGCATGTCGCCCGCCCAGATCAAAGCGCAGATCGTCGCGCAGGCGAAGACGCTCAACAAGGACAATAGCGGGCCGGTGATGACCGCCTGTGCGAAGGTCCTCCAGGAAAACCAGCGCATGATGCAGGGCATCGCGATGGAAATCCAGAAGGCGAACCCCGCGCCGCCGCCGGCCAAGAAATGACGCTGCCGGCGACCGCTGCCTAGAGCGTGATGACATGAGGTTGAACCACATCCTCCGTCATTCCCGCGAAGGCGGAATCCGTAATCATTGCACTTTGTGAGACTCACTTGGTTCAGCCAGTATGGATTCCCGCCTTCGCGGGAATGACGATGGGGGGAAGGCGGCTCAAACCAAAGTCAATTAGCTTCAGCGAGGCAAGGCCATCCGTGGACCGATCATGATCGCCCCGCGCTTCAATTCGCGCATCGCCCTGGTAAAGCCCGCGGTGGTCCGGGCAATGTCCGCCGCCTGACCGGGCCGGGCGGCGAGCGAGCGCAGCATCGCCTTCGCGTCCACACCGCCATCGGGGCGCATCGACACCGTGATCGCATGCGGCAGCATGTGGCGCGCGCCGTCCGAGATGCAGCGTACGATCGCGAACGGCAGGCCGCGTTGCATGGCGACGGCCGCGGCGACGTGGCTTTCCATATCGACCGCCAGCGCCTCGTGCGTCACGCCAAGCGCCAGTTTCTCGGCAACGCTATCGATCATGCGCCCATCGGCGAAAAACCCACCGAGCCGCGCCCCGGGCAGCCGCGCCTGCAACGCCGAGGCCCAGTCGGGATCGCACTCAATGTCGATCGCGCCGGACAGCCGATTCCCGACCACCCAGTCACCGATCGCCAGCCCGTCAGCGAGCGCCCCGGTCATCCCGTAGCTCAGGATACCGGCCGCGCCGGCTGCCGCGGCCTCGATCTTCGCGCGCAACCCAACCGGATCGCCTCCGCCAGCGACGACGACGATGCCCGACTGGCGAAGTGTGGCGACCTCGCGGTTGAACCCGGTGGCGACGACGACGTGGCCGATCATTTCCTCGCCATTCCAACATCCGTTCGACATGCGCCCGTCGAAGGGCACGCGCCGCACTTGGGCTTCGACGAGCTCAGCCCGAACGGGGTCAAAGCTTCAAACCTCACATTCCGCACTCCACGCGCGCCGAATTGGACCGCTTGAGGTTGCGATAGCGCGCCATCGCCCAGAGCGGGAAATATTTCGGATAGCCGTGATAGCGTAGATAGAATACGCGCGGGAAGCCGCCGCCGGTGTACATCTCCTGTCCCCAAAGCCCTTCGTCCTGCTGATGTTGGGCCAGCCAGGCCACGCCGCGTGCGACCGCCTCCGCATCGACCTCTCCCGCCGCCATCAGGCCGAGCAACGCCCAGCCCGTCTGCGATGCGGTGGACGGTGCGGGCACATGACCGGTGCGATCGAGCGCGTAGCTGTCGCAATCCTCGCCCCAGCCACCGTCCGGGTTCTGGATCGTCTTCAGCCAGCCTATCGCCCTGGCGACCATCGGATGTTCCGGCGGCAATCCGGCGGCGTTGAGCGCGCACAGCACCGACCATGTGCCATAAACGTAATTCACGCCCCAGCGCCCGAACCAGCTGCCGTCCGGCTCCTGCTCGCGCTCCAGCCATGCCAGCGCGGCTTTCATGCGAGGGCTATCGCGCTCGCCGAGTTGCGCCAGCATCGACACGCAGCGCGCGGTGACGTCGGCGGTCGGCGGGTCGAGCAGCGCACCGTGATCGGCGAAGGGCAGGTTGTTGAGATAGGTATAGGCGTTGTCGGCATCGAACGCCCCCCACCCGCCATCCTTGGATTGCAGCCCGACGGTCCATTCGACGCCACGGTCGATCGCCGTGTCGTACTCGCCGGAGCGCCCACGCGCGCGATCCATCGCCATCACCACCACGGCGGTGTCGTCCAGATCGGGATAGTGATCGTTATTGTACTGGAATGCCCAGCCGCCGGGCCGGACCCCCGGGCGTTCCTCCGCCCAATCGCCTGAGACGTCGAGCACTTGACGCGGCCTCAACCATTCCAGCGCGCGATCGGCCAGCGGTTCGTTGTCGCCGCCCGCCTCCAACATCGCATGCGCGGCCAGCGCCGTATCCCACACCGGCGACACGCAGGGCTGGCAATAGGCCTCGTCATCGCCGATCACCAACAACCGCTCGACCGATTCCCGCGCGATGGCGCGGCGCGGGTCGTCCGCGCCGATGCCGAGGCAATCGAACATCATCACGCTGTTCGCCATCGCGGGGTAGATCGCGCCCAGCCCGTCCACACCGTTCAGCCGCTCGCGGACCCACGCGACGCAGGTATCGATCGCGCGCTGGCGGAGCGCCTTGGGCCACAATCCGTTACCAGCCTTCAGCATCCGATCGAGCGCGTTGAACCCCTTGGTCCATAGCCATTTCGGGTCCGCCGCCTTGCTTCCGGCCCGGACCTTCGCGCCGGTATAGAGTTCGTCGACCGTCACCCCGAGCGCATTGCGCGCGACCGGCTGCACCGCGCCTAGCACCAGCAGCGGCACCACCACGGTTCGCGCCCAATAGGACATCTTCGACAAATGGATCGGGAACCAGCGCGGCAGCAGGATCAGTTCCGGCGGCATGGTCGGCACGGTCGCCCAGGGACCGGCACCGAATAAAGCGAGCTGGATGCGCGTGAAGACGTTGCTCGCCGCCGCCCCGCCCGCGGCGAGGATCGCGGCACGCGCGCTAGCCATGTGCGGCGCATTCACCGGGTCGCCGATCATCTTGAGCGCATAATAAGCCTTCACGCTGGCGCTGACATCGAACGCGCCGCCGTGAAACAGGCCCCAACCGCTATGCTCGGCAGATTGGATGCGGCGCAGATAGGTGGCGATCTTCGCCTCCAGCACGGCATCGACGGCCTCGCCGAGATAATGTCGCAGCAGCACATATTCCGCCGGGATCGTTGCGTCGGCCTCCAGCTCGAATACCCAGTGGCCGTCCGGCTGCTGCGCCCGCGCTAAGGCGGCGGTGGCGCGATCGATCGATCGGTCGAGGGCGGTCATGGGGTCGAGCGGCGCGTGCATCGGGCCTGTTACCCTGACCGCGCGCCGATCGCCAAGCGTGCTGCGGTTTCGCCCGACCGCAAAGCGCCTTCGATCGTCGCGGGAAGGCCGGTCTGCGTCCAATCCCCGGCAAGGAACAGGTTGCGCCAGCGCGTGGCGGCGGGCGGGCGCTTGGCATCCTGCTCCGGCGTCGCGGCGAAGGTGGCGCGCTTTTCCTTGACGATCTGCCATGCCGGCATGAGCGCATCGATCTTCAGCGCCGTGCAGATGTCCGCCCAGAAGATGCGCGCCAGTTCCTCACGGTCGCGATCGACCAATGCATCGGCGGCGCTGACCGTCACGGACAATCGATCGGGAAAGGCGAACACCCATTCGGCCGTCGCACCGATCAGGCCGAGCATCTTCGGGGCATCGTGCGGCGCGGGGAACGCGAAGTGTCCGTTGACGATCGCGCGGAATTCGTCGGGCGCTTCGAGATCCGGAACCAGAGCCGTAGCGACCCAGGGCGGTACGGCGAGGATCACTGCTTCGTCGGCCTCGACCGGCTCCACGCCCGCCCCCCAATCGAGACTGACGACGCGATCGCCATCGAACCCGATCGCGCGCAATCGGCGCCCGATTTCCACTGGCGCCCCCTGCCCCGCCAGCCAGGTCGAGGCAGGATCGCCGAACGCTGCCGCCAAAGTCGGCTCGGCGATCAGTGGACGCATCGCCGCGCCGCCCACCGCGACCGTCTCCCGCAGGGCATTGCGGGTGAGCAGCGCCGATCCCTCGCCGGCGGCGGTGTTGAGCACGGCGAGCAGAACCGGTTCGAGCAACCGATCCCAGACCGGCCCGATCGTGGTGAAATGTTCGTCCACCCGCCCCTTGCGCGCCATCAGCAGGCGCAGGATCGGAAGATAATCGATCGGGCCGCTGCCCGGCACGCGACGGTGCTTGTCCAGCACCCACCACGGCGCGCGCCCGTCGTTGATCCGCACCGTCCAACGCGCGCCGCTGACGATATCGCAGAAGTCGAAATCGGCCTGCTCCGGCCCGGCCAGCGGCACATCCGCGCCGATCGCCGACCGAAAGCGGGCTACCGCCTGGTTGCCCGATAGGACGAGGTGATTGCCGTTGTCGATCGTCTGGCCAAGCTGCGGATCGAAATACGACCGGCACCGCCCCCCGGGCTGCGCGGCCGAATCCGAGATCCGCACCGCCAGCCCGGCCTGCTTCAACGCGACGGCGGCGGACAACCCTGCCAGCCCCGCCCCGGCAATCGTCACGCGCGCGATGCTCAACGCGTCAGGCCGAGACGCACGACGGTCCATAGCAATTCCGGCTTGGACATCTTGACGCGAATACGCGGCGGTGCCCAGCCGATCGCCTCGGTTCGCGCCAGCACCTTGGCATAGACCGCCTCCATCAGGCGCGGCGCGAGCAGATGCCCGCGCGGGCGCGTGGCGAGGATCGCGTGTGCCTTGGCATAATGCCCGTGCGCGATCGCGGCGACCTGCCGGGCGGCGAGATCGATGCGGGGGTCGCCGACCACCTCGACCGGCGTGGTGAACGTGATGCCTGCCGCGATGATCGCCTCGGCCGGCAGATAGACGCGCCCGATCGCGGCGTCCTCGTCGAGATCGCGCAGGATGTTGGTGAGTTGCAGCGCGCGCCCGAGGTGGAAGGCGAGGTCGATGCCCGGCGCCTCGTCCATCCCGAACACCCGCACCGACAGCCGCCCGACCGCCGAGGCGACGCGGTCGCAATAGAGATCGAGTTCCACGAGGGGGGGCCAACGGATATCTCGCGCCACGTCCATCGCCATGCCGTCGATCACGGCAAGAAAATCCTCCTGCTTCAGCCCGAAACGGCGCACCGCTTTTGCAACCAGTTCCGCCTGCCCCGGATCGCCGCCGGCATAGAGCGAGGCGATGTCGCGCCGCCAGACGTCGAGCGCGGCGGCACGTTCCGCGCGATTGCCCCGTTCGTCGTCGGCGATGTCGTCGACCAGCCGGCAGAAGCCGTAGATCGCGTACATCGCCTCGCGCTCGGCCTTGGGCAGCACGCGCATGCCCGCGTAGAAGGAACTGCCGGAAACCTGCTTCTGCAGTGCGCCGGGGGTGGAATCCGGGTTCATGCCGCGCGCCGGAACAGGACGGGCAAGGCGGCGCGGGCGGCGAGCAATGCGGCCTCGGCCTTGCCGTGATGCACGCGCTCGCTCAGCGGATCGCGATGCTCGAGCCGCTCGGCCAGGCTTTCCGCCAGCCGCTGGATCACCGCCACTTCGGCGGCAAGCTTGCGATCGCGAATCAGGCGCGCGAACGGCGCGGATTGGGCGAGCAGTTCGCGCGTCCGCCCGGCAAGCGCGACGATCGCACTACGCAACGCCGGTGTCGCATGTGTCGCGTCCAGATCCTCCACGCGCGCGCCATGCTCGGCCAGCGTGTCGAGCGGCAGATAGACGCGGCGGATCGTGCGATAGTCCTTGCCGCAATCCTGCAGATGATTGACGACCTGCAACGCCGCGCACAGCGCATCGTTGGCCGGCCAGATCGCGCGATCCTCGCCATGGACATCCAGCACGAAGCGCCCGACCGGCATCGCCGAGTAGCGGCAATAGTCGATCAACGCGGCCCAATCGACACAGCGATCGACCGTCACGTCACGCTCGAACGCGACGAGCAGGTCGCGGGCATGGACGGCATCGAGCCCACGCTCGGCCATGACGTTTCGCAACGCCAACGCCTCGGGCGCGCCGTTCGCGGCACCGTCCAGTCCGGCCCGCATAAACGCCAGCCGGGCGAGCTTCTGTTCCGGCGTGGCGCTCTCATGATCGGCGATGTCGTCGGCCGCCCGTGCGAAGCGGTAGAACGCCATGATCGGAGCGCGATGTTCGGCGCTCAGCAGGACGCTGGCGACCGGGAAATTCTCGTCGCGATGCCCCTTGCCGGAGGCGAGATCGGGGCCGACATTGGTCATGCGTTCGCCTGTGTACGACCTTTCCAAGTTCCGCCACGCCCACGATAATATTGCCACGCCGATAGCAAGGTGCAGCCGGCGTAGAAAGCCGCGATTCCCGGCAGCGCGACACCCCAGAGGGCCGAACGGTGGTAGAAACGCAGCATCGGCTGGAAGGCCAGCGCCATCAGCGCCCAGGCGGCCAGCCCGCATGCCTGTGTCCAGCCATGGCCAAAAAAAGTTAGCGCGGGCGGCGCGGCGTAAACCAAGGCGAGCCCGACCAGCGTGCCGACCAGCAGGAGCGGCGAATAGCCGAGTTGCGCATAGGCCGAACGCGAGATCATCGCCGCGATCGTGTCGGCGGTATCATAGGCCCGGATGCTGCGCGACCGATTGGTCAGGCCGAGCCAGATCGGCCCCTGCCGCTTGAGCGCCGCGCCCATGGCGCAATCGTCGATCAGCGCGCCCCGGATCGCGGCGATACCGCCCGCCGCGGCCAGGGCCTCGCGTCGCACCAGCATGCAACCACCCGCCGCCGCGCCGATCCCGCCGGGGCGGTTTACGCGGGCGAACGGATAGAGCAGTTGAAAGAAGAACACGAACGCCGGAATCAGTGCGCGTTCGGCGAAGCTCGTGCAGCGGAGCTTCGCCATCAGGGAAACGAGCGCGAGGTCGCCGGCCTCGCCGCGAGCGACGAGTGTGGCGAGCGTGTCGGGCGCATGGGCGATGTCAGCATCGGTCAGCCAGAGATGTTCGGGCGTCTCGCCTGCCTGTTCGACGCCTTGAGACACCGCCCAGAGCTTGCCGGTCCACCCGCGCGGCAGCGGCTGGCCGCTCAGGATCTCCAGCCGCCCTGCCCCGCTCGACCGGCGCGCGATCTCGGCCGTCCCGTCGCTGCTCGAATCGTCCACGAGGATGACGCGGAACTCGCCCGGATAGTCCTGCGCCAACAGGCTGCCGATCGACTCGGCGATCACCTCCGCCTCGTCGCGCGCCGGGACGATCGCGGTGACGGCGGGCCAGTGCGCCGGCAGCGGGGGCAGATCGCGCGTGTCGCGCTCACGCGTCCGCCAGAAACCGTGCCGCGCGAACACCAGCACCAGCCAGATCGCCAGTGAGACGATGCCGATGGCGATCATGCGATCGCTCCGGCAGCGCGGAACCAGTCCAGCGCGTCACCGACCGCCTCGGCCCAGGGGCGCGCGGTGTAGCCGAGTTCGGCTTCGGCCTTGGCCGAGCTGAAAAACATCTTGTGCTTGGCCATGCGCAGCGAGTCGATCGTCAGGAACGGTTCCTTGCCGGTGATCCGCGCCAGCGCCTCGTTGGCATAGGCCAGGGGGAATAGCGGGCGGCGCGGGATCGCCATCGTCGGCGGCTTGCGCCCGACCCGCGCGGCGATCTCCGCCAGCATCGCGCCGAGGCTCACATCCTGCCCGCCGAGAATGTAGCGCTCGCCGATCCGCCCGCGCTGCCACGCCGCGATGTGCCCGGCTGCCACGTCGTCGACATGGACGAGGTTCAGCCCGCTATCGAGGAACGCCGGCATCCGCCCGTTCGCCGCCTCGACGATGATCCGCCCGGTCGGCGTCGGACGCACGTCGCGCGGGCCGATCGGCGTGGAGGGATTGACGATCACCGCCGGCAACCCGTCCGCGACCATCGATTCGACCAGCCGTTCGGCGACGACCTTGCTGCGCTTGTACGCGCCGACCGCCTGTTCCGGCGTGGCGGGCCGGGTCTCGTCGGCCGGTCCGGCGGGATCGGGGCGCAACGTCGCGACGCTGCTGGTATAGACGATCCGCTCGACCCCGGCACCCAGCGCCGCCTGCATCACCACGCGCGTGCTGGCGAGATTGTTGCGCACGATCTCCTCCGGATCGGGTGCCCAGATGCGGTAGTCGGCGGCGACGTGGAACAGGTGTCGCACCCCGGACATCGCCCGCGCCATGGCGGCGGGATCGAGCGCATCGCCTTCGATCAACGTGCCGGGAAAGTCGGTCAGATTGGCGCGCGGGCTGGATGCGCGCACCAGTCCGCGCACCTGATAGCCCTTCGCGGCGAGGGCGCGGGCGACCGCCGATCCCACGAACCCCGAAACCCCGGTGACGAGAATGATATCCGACGCTTCGTTCACGGTGCGCGGTCTACACAGGACGCGCGCGGCGCGATAGAGAGCAGGCATGACGCCAGCGCACATTGCCGCCATTTTCGGCTGGATCCTGGTGGTGATCGTGGTGGTTGGCGCGCTCTACACTGTGGCAGCGGCAGTCGTGTTCGCACGCTTTTTCGCCCGGGCGCTGCCTGCCCCGAGCAGGAGCGATGCCGTCACCCTGCTCAAACCGCTTTACGGCGTAGAACCCCGGCTGTTCGATAATCTCGCAACTTTCCTCAAGCTCGATCACGATGGCCCGGTCCAACTCCTGCTCGGCGTGCAGCGCGCCGACGATGCAGCGATCGCGGTGGTCGATCGCCTGCGATCTGCTTATCCGAGCGCGCAGATCGATCTTGTCATCGACCCCACCCGGCACGGCGCGAACGGCAAGATCTCAAACCTGATCAACATGACCCCGCACGCCCGGCACCCGATCCTGATCCTGAGCGACAGCGACATCGCCGTCAGGCCAGATTACCTCGCACGCTTGCTCGACGCGCTCGATGCGCCAGACGTCGGCGCGGTGACGGCCGCCTATGTCGGGCGCGGCGATGCCGGGTTCTGGTCGCGATTCGGCGCGGCGGGGCTCGACTGGCACTTGCTCCCCGGCGTCATCTTCGGCGCGAGCAGGGGCCTCGCCACGCCGTGCATGGGATCGACGATCGCGCTTCGCGCCGAAACGCTGGCGGCGATCGGCGGGTTCGCGGCATTCGCCGACACGCTGGCCGACGATTACGCGATCGGCCAAGCGATCCTCGCGCAAGAACAGAAGGTCGTCGTGCCGCCGATGCTTGTCACCCATGCCGGCATCGACGCGAGTTTCGCCGATCTCTGGCGGCACGAGGTGCGCTGGGGCGCGACGATCCTCGGCGTCGAGCCGATCGGATATACCGCTGGCGTGATCGCCATGCCGGTGCCGATCGCGCTGCTCGCCACCGCGCTGATCCCGGCGATCGGCGGCTGGGCGCTGCTTGCCGCCCTCGCCTCCCGCCTCATTCTGATCGCCGCGATCCGTCGCGTTTCCGGCCAATGGCCGGTCCCGCCGCTCCTGCTTCCGGTGCGCGATTGCCTGACTTTCGCAGGATTTATCGCAAGCTTCTTCGCGACATCGGTTGATTGGCGCGGCAGCACGCTTAGAATGGAGCGGGATGGCCAAGTTTCTTCCGGCCCGGAGATTTCCGCATGACGTTGCGCACCTTGTTTTTGCAGGCCCCTTCCTTCGATGGTTATGACGGCGGTGCCGGCGCGCGCTATCAGATGAAGCGCGAAGTAAAGTCGTTCTGGTATCCGACCTGGCTCGCGCAGCCCGCCGCTTTGGTCGAGGGCTCCAAGCTGATCGACGCCCCCGCCCACGACCAGAGCTGGGACGATATCAAGCACGAGATGGACGAGCGCGATCTCGTCATCCTGCACACCTCGACGCCCAGCTTCGGCCAGGACGTGCGCACTGCGGAGTTGATCAAGCAGCGCAACCCCGCGATCCGGATCGGTTTCATCGGTGCAAAGGCGGCGGTCGAATCGACAAAGGTGCTGGAAACATCGACCGCGATCGATTTCGTCGCGCGCAACGAATTCGACTTCACGATTCTCGACGTGGCCAACGGCATGCCGCTGCGCGAGGTGGAGGGCATATCGTGGCGCGACGATGACGGCACGATCATCCACAACAAGGATCGCGCGGTCCTCGAGAATATGGACAGCCTCCCCTTCGTCTCGCCGATCTACAAGCGCGATCTGGTGATGGAGAAGTATTTCGGCGGCTATCTGCTCCACCCCTATGTGTCGTTCTACACCGGGCGCGGGTGCAAGAGCCGCTGCACATTCTGCCTCTGGCCGCAGACGGTGGGCGGGCACAATTACCGTACCCGATCGATCCCGCATGTCATCGAAGAGGTGAAGTACGTCATGCGGGAAATGCCGCAGACCAAAGAGATCTTCTTCGACGACGACACGCTGACCGACAATCTACCGCGCGTCGAAGCGCTGGCGATGGAATTGGGCAAGCTCGGTATCACCTGGTCGTGCAACGCCAAGGCCAATGTGCCGTACAAGACGCTGAAGATCCTGAAGGAGAACGGCCTGCGCCTGCTGCTCGTCGGGTATGAAAGCGGCAACCAGCAGATCCTGCACAATATCAAAAAGGGCCTGCGCACCGATGTCGCGCGGCAGTTCACCAAGGATTGCCACGCGCTCGGCATCGTCATCCACGGCACCTTCATCCTCGGTCTGCCCGGCGAGACGGAGGAGACGATCGAAGAGACGATCAATTACGCCAAGGAGATCGATCCGCACACGATCCAGGTGTCGCTGGCCGCGCCCTACCCCGGCACGTTCCTGTTCAAGCAGGCGACCGAGAATGGGTGGTTCGACGGCACCGATCACTTGCTGACCGATGGCGGCAATCAGATCGCCCAGCTCAGCTACCCGCATCTGCCGGCGGCGGTGATCTTCGACAAGGTCGAGGAGTTCTACAAGCGCTTTTACTTCCGCCCGTCCAAGATCTGGTCGATCGTCAGCGAGATGCTGCGCGACTGGAACATGATGAAGCGGCGTCTGCGCGAAGGCGTGGAGTTCTTCGACTTCCTGCGACGACGCAAGGACGCTCAGGCCTGACGCAGGACATCAAAAGAAACGCCTCCCCGGCCGAGCCAGGGAGGCGTTTCTATTTCGGAGCCTGCGGTTAGGCTCTTGGCGAACCCCGGACCGGCAGCGCACTACCGACCCGGGGGCTGGTCAATTCAGCAACCGTTGCGGCGGTTCTGAGCCGAATCGTGCTTCTTGTCGAGGTGACGGCCGAGCAGACCACCACCGACGGCACCGGCGATCGTGCCCACGGTTCCACCGCCGAGCACGTTGCCGAGCACGCCGCCGCCGGCTGCACCGGCGATCGCGCCGGTCGTGCCGCTGCTCTTCTTGCAGCGATAGTAAGAGCGGTGATAGCGGCCATCCTTGCCCTTATAGGTGCGGTATTCGCGCGACTGAGCGGACGCGGCGGTCGGTGCGACGACCATCGGCGGAGCGGCGACGGCGACCATCAGGGCAGCGGCTAGGATCTTTTTCATGCGGGTTCTCCTGGGTAATGTGCCCTTATAATACCCATCGGCGCTGATTGTTTCATGAACGGATCGTTTAACCGAGGGCAAGGTTTCGGCCGCGCCCCGAATTTCAATGCTAAGGCCCAGATATGGCGGATTTTTCCAACCCGGCACGCGGCCTGATCGTCACCGCGGATGATTTCGGCGCGTCGCTTGCCGTCAACGAGGCGGTCGAACAGGCGCATCGCGGCGGCATCCTGACCGCCGCGAGCCTGATGGTTTCCGGCAACGCCGCCGCCGACGGCGTCGCGCGGGCGAAGGCCATGCCTGCGTTGGGTGTCGGCCTGCATCTCGTGCTGGTGGAGGGGCGGCCCACCCTGCCCCCCGAACGGCTTCCCGATCTGGTCGATGCCAGCGGGAATTTCAGTGCGAACATGGTCCGCACCGCGTTTGCCATCGCACTGAAGCCCGCCGCCCGCCGCCAGCTTCGCGCCGAGATCGACGCACAATTCGCCGCCTTCGCCGCGACCGGCCTGCCGCTCGATCACGTCAATGCGCACAAGCATTTCCATCTCCACCCGATGATCGCGTCCGCCGTGATCGAGATCGGCCGGAGCTACGGCATGACGTCGGTCCGCGCGCCGATCGAGCGCGGCACGCCGGGATTGGAATATTGGTGGGCGACCCGCCTGCAACGCCGCCTGCGCCGCGAGGGGATGCTGGTGCCCGATCAGGTCGTCGGTCTCGCCTGGACCGGTGCGTTCGATTCCGATCGGATGCGCGCTGCGCTGGCCGAATTGCCGCCAGGGCTGACCGAAATCTACACCCACCCCGCGACCGATGATGTCTGGCCGGGTTCCGCGCCCGGTTATCGGTACCGCGACGAACTCGTCGCGCTCAAGGACGATCTTGCGAAGGCCACAATCGTGCGCGATGGAGTTTCGCATGGCAACTTCTCTCACTTCGCGCCGGCATCCTGATCTCGAACCGCTGGCGATCTCGCCGCCGAGCTTCGAAGCCCCGCCGCCGCCCGAACGCCCGATCCGGCTGGGGTCGCCCGAACATCGCAGCCTGCTGTCGCGCATGATGCTCGATTCGCACGATGCCTATCGGCCCGCGCTGATCCACTGGCCCAAGCTGGACGACGAGACCCGCAACCGCATCGTCAGCCTGCCGATCTGGGACATCGCGGTGCAGACCGAGGGCCGCGCGTCGATGAACGTGAAGACGTTCAACGAATCGATCGACGATCCCCTGCTGCACGAGGCGATCGGGATGAACGCCTATGAGGAACGCCGCCACAAGATCGTCCTCGCCGACATGGTGCAGGCTTACGGCATCGAGCTCGAACCCGAGCCCGCGTACGTGCGCCCGCGCGACCCCGAATTCGCCTTCATGCGCACCGGTTATTCGGAATGCATCGACAGCTTCTTCGGCTTCGGCCTGTTCAAGATCGCCAAGGATACCGGTTTCTTCCCCGACGAGCTGATCGACACGTTCGAGCCGGTGATGCGCGAGGAAGGGCGGCACATATTGTTCTTCGTCAATTGGGTCGCGTGGTGGCGCCGCACGATGCCGTGGTGGCGCCGGCCCTATTTCGAGGCGAAGGTGCTCGTCGTCTGGCTGTTCCTGATCGGAGAGCGGATCAGCATGGCCAAGGGCATGGGCAAGGACAATACCAAGGCGCAGGAGAACAATTTCACGCTCAACGGCTCGAAGGAGCTGGGCGTCGAAGTGACGTTTCCGGAACTGGCGCGCATCTGTCTGGCCGAGAACGACCGGCGGCTGGCACCGTATGACCAGCGCTTGATCCGCCCGAAATTCGTCCCGGCGATGATGCGGCTGGCGTTGCGCTTCGCGGGCACGCCCAAGGGAGCCACAGCCTGAGCGGATATGCCCGCGTCGGCATATTGCTGGCGACGTTGGCGGGTCTGGCGGCGGCGATCTGGGCGTTCGGGTCGGCCGGCTTCGCCAACGTGCTGGCGGCGACCGCCCGCGTCGGGCCGGGCGGTTTCGTGGCGTTCTGCGTGTATTCGCTCGCGGGGTTTGTACCCCTGGGTGCGGCGTGGCTGGTGGCGGCACCGGGCGAACCTGCATCGCGGGTCTGGCTGTTCAGCTGGGCGCGCGTGCTGCGCGAGGCGGTGTCGGATCTGCTGCCCTTCTCGCAGATCGGCGGGATCGTGATCGGTACGCGATCGCTGCTGCACGCCGGGATCGCGCCGACCCGGGTCTATGCCTCGCTGGTCGTGGACATGACGACCGAGATGGCGGCGCAACTCGTCTTTACGTTGTTCGGTCTGTCGCTGATGGCGTCGATCCTGATGGGCAGTTCCGCCGCCGCGTTGCGCCCGATGATCTTTGGCGGCACCGCGGCGATGATCGCGGTGATGATCCTGTTCTTCGTTGCGCAGCGCCCGGCGCTGATGCTGGCGGAGCGGATCGCGGGACATTTCCTGCCGGGATCGGCGGCGACGATGGCCGGCCTGCTCGATACGTTGCGCGCGACCTATGCCACGCGAAGTCGGGTGATCGCGGCCTTCGCCTTCAATCTGGTCGGCTGGGTCGCCAGCGCATTCGGCGCGTGGCTGGTCCTGCACCTGATGGGCGCGGACGTTTCGGTCTGGTCGGCGCTGTCGCTGGAAAGCCTGATCTTCACGTTGCGCAGCGTCGCCTTTTTTATCCCCGCCGCGATCGGCGTGCAGGAGGCGACCTATGCGCTGGCCGCGCCCTTGTTCGGATTGCCGGCGGAAATGGCACTGGCGCTGTCGCTGGTGAAGCGCGCGCGGGAATTGGCGATCGGGCTGCCTACGCTGGTGATCTGGCAGGCGCGCGAGGCGAAGGCGGTGGTGGCGGCGCGGTTGCGGTAGATAGATCGACTTAAATATCATCACCCCGGACTTGTTCCGGGGTCCACTGTGCCGCGAACCCAGCGCAAAAATCATCTAACTTGAACCAAGTCGCTTGGTGGACCCCGGAACAAGTCCGGGGTGACGAAGGCTAGATCAACCCGCCCCCTCCACCGCCTCGCTCGCCTCCAGCCAGGCCGCCTCCGCCGCCTCCAGCTTCGCCGCAGCCTCGGCGCGCCGCTTGGAAAGTTCGCCCATCGACAGCTTCTTCAGATAGCTTTCCGCCTTGGATGGGTCGAACATCGCCTGATCGAGCGCACGCACCTCGGCGGTGAGCTTCACCGTCTTGCCCTCGGCATCCTGCGCCGCCTTGCGCAGGTCCGACACCTTCTCGCGCGCGGCGGCGGCGGCCTTCTTGTCCTTCTTGCCGAACTTCTGGCCATCCGCCTTGGGCTGGTTCTTCCCCAGGATGAAGTCGGTGTAATCCTCCAGACTGCCGCCATATTCGTTGGCCTGCCCGGCATCGACCAGCACCAGCCGGTCGGCGGTCAGCTCGATCATGTGCCGGTCATGGCTGACGATCACCACCGCGCCGCTATAGGCATTGAGCGCCTGCACCAGCGCCTCGCGCGCGTCGACGTCCAGATGGTTGGTTGGCTCGTCGAGGATCAGCATGTGCGGCGCATCGCGCGTGATCAGCGCGAGCGCGAGGCGGGCACGTTCGCCGCCGGACAGCTTGCCGACCTTCGTCGTCGCCTTCTCGCCCGAAAAGCCGAACCGCCCGAGCTGACCGCGTACCGCCGCCGGCGTCTTGCCCTTCATCAGATGGGTCATGTGTTCGAGCGGTGTATCCTCGGTATCGAGTTCCTCGACCTGATACTGCGTGAAATATCCGACGCGCATCTTGCCAGAGACGGAGATCTCGCCGTCCATCGGCGTCAGTTGCGCTGCGAGCAGGCGCGCGAGCGTCGTTTTGCCATTGCCGTTGCGACCCAGCAGCGCGACGCGATCGTCGGGATCGAGCCGCAGGTTGAGGCGCTGCAGGATCGGCTTGCCCGCCGTGTAGCCGACACTGGCCATGTCGAGCGTGACGAGCGGTGGGCGCAGTTCCTCGGGCGATGGGAAGTCGAACGACAGCGTCGGATCCTCGGCCATCGACGCGATCGGCTGCATCTTCGCAAGCATCTTCTGGCGCGACTGGGCCTGCTTCGCGGTCGAGGCGCGGGCGGAATTCTTGGCGATATATTCCTGGAGCTTGGCGCGCTGCGCGTCCTGCGAGGCCTTCGCTGCCGCCAGCTGCGCGGCGCGTTCGGCGCGCTGGCGTTCGAACGAATCGTAGCCGCCGGTGTAGAGGAACACCTTGCCGCCCTCGAGATGCAGGATGTTGTCCACGACGTTGTTGAGCAGATCGCGTTCGTGACTGATGATCACGATCATGTTCGGATAGGCCTTGAGGAAATTCTCCAGCCACAGCGTCGCTTCGAGATCGAGATGGTTCGAAGGCTCGTCGAGCAGCAGCAGGTCTGGCTCGGAGAACAACAACGCCGCCAGCGCGACGCGCATCTTCCAGCCACCCGAATAGCTGTCGAGCGGACGGTTCTGCATCTCTTCGTCGAAGCCCAGGCCGACCAGGATGCTCGCGGCACGCGCAGGCGCGGTATAGGCGTCGATCGCCATCAGGCGCTCGTAGACCTCGCCCAGACGATCGGGGTCCTCGCACGTCTCGCTCTCGATCAGCAGCGTGGCGCGCTCCTTGTCGGCTTCCAGCACCGTTTCGATCGGCGTGGTCTGGCCGTGCGGCGCTTCCTGCTGGAGATAGCCGATGCGCGTCTTCTTTGGCATCTCGATCTCGCCGTCGTCCGGCTCGAGCTGTCCGATCATCACCTTCATCAGCGTGGATTTGCCCGCGCCGTTGCGCCCGATCAGCCCGACGCGGCTCTTGGGCGGCAGAGACGCGCTCGCGCGGTCGAGGATCATGCGGCCGCCAAGCCGCACCGTGATACCATTGATATTCAGCATGGCGAGCGCCCCTAGCACAGGGTGCGGCTTGCCCCAAGGGGCGGAGATGTGCGTTAGGGCGGTTATGAGGAAAGCATCATGAGCGTCGCGTTCCGCCGCGAGAGCGACGAGGAACATCTGGAGCCGAAGTTCGAACGGCCGATCGCGCCCGGGCCGAATCTGGTGACGGCGCGCGGCCTGAAACTGCTGGACGAAAAGGTCGCCGAGATCGAGGCGGCGGTGGCGGCGGAGGCCGACACCGTGGCGCGCGACGCCCTGAAGCGGGACCTACGCTATTGGCATACGCGCCAGACCACGGCGGAGGTCGCACCGACGCCGGAGGTCGGCACGGTCGGGATCGGATCGCGCGTGACGGTGCGGATGAACAAGGCGGAGCGCATCGTGGAGATCGTCGGCGGTGACGAAGCCGATCCGGCAACCGGCCGGGTGGGGTTCCAGGCCCCGCTCGCACAGGCGCTGATCGGCGGCGAGATCGGCGAGCGCGTGGAATTCAACGGTGTCGAGGATGCGATCAAGATCCTCGCGATATCGCCACAGGAGGATTGATCATGGCCGAGACCTTCGCCCGCCACCGCCAGCCCTGGAAACAGGACGAGGTTCAGAAACTGCACACGCTCGCGAAGAAGGGCATGGGCCTGAAGGCGATCGCCAAGGCGCTGACCCGTACCGAAGAATCGGTGAAGGACAAGGCCAAGGAAGACGGGCTGAACATCGCGAAATTGCGGTAGGGCATCCACTTCTTCCCCCCGATCGTCACCCCGGACTTGTTCCGGGGTCCACCGTGCCGCAAACGCAATGCCTGATGTCCTTTTGGCACAGTGGACCCCGAACCAAGTCCGGGGTGACGATTAAATGGGTGAGCCGTGCCTCAAAACCTTCCTTACGACGCGATCATCCTCGGCGCTGGTGCCGCAGGCCTGATGTGCGCCGCCGTTGCCGGGCAACGGGGCCGGCGCGTGCTTCTGGTCGACCACGCCGATCAGCCGGGCAAGAAGATCCTCATCTCCGGCGGCGGGCGGTGCAACTTCACCAACATCCACACCGCGCCCGATCGCTATCTCTCCGCCAATCCGCATTTCGCCAAGTCCGCGCTCGGCCGCTATACCGCGCAGGATTTCATCGGTCTCGTCGATCGCCACCGCATTGCATGGCACGAAAAGACGCTCGGCCAGCTGTTCTGCGATGGATCCGCCAGGCAGATCGTCGGCATGCTGCTGGACGAGTGCGACCGGGGGGATGTCGACCATTCCCTCACCCGACCCATCACCGCGATCGAGCACGCCGATGGCCTGTTCCGTGTCAAGATCGGCACCCGCGAAGCCACCGCCACCTCGCTCGTCCTCGCCACCGGCGGGCCATCGATCCCCAAGATGGGCGCGACCGGGTTCGCGTATGACATCGCCCGCAGGTTCGGCCTGACGATCGTCGAGCCACGCCCCGCCCTCGTTCCGCTCACGCTCGGTGGCGACGAGACCCTGTTCCGATCGCTGTCGGGCGTCGCGACCGAAATCGTCGCCAAATGCGGCAAGACCGCCTTTCGCGAGGCCGCGCTCTTTACCCACAAGGGCTTGTCCGGCCCCGCCATCCTGCAAATTTCCAGCTATTGGCGATCGGGTCAGCAGGTCGGGATCGATTTCCTCCCCGGCCACGACACCGGCTGGCTCGCCGCCGCGAAGCGCGCCCGGCCGCGCGGGCAGTTCGGTGCCGCCCTGGCCTCCGCCCTCCCCGCCCGCCTCGCCGAGACGTTGGCCGAGCGGCTTGCAATTTCGGGCGAGTTGCACAACATCAAGGATGCCCAACTGGCAGAAGCGGAACGCCGCCTGTCCGACTGGCTTTTCTCCCCCAACGGCACCGAAGGCTATGCGAAAGCCGAGGTGACAGCGGGCGGAATCAGCACCGCAGACCTGTCATCGCAAACAATGCAAGCCAAACGCGTACAAAACCTGTATGCGGTCGGCGAAGCGGTCGATGTCACAGGGTGGCTGGGCGGCTACAACTTTCAATGGGCATGGGCGAGCGGATGGGCCGCGGGCCAGTCCATCTGACAGCCTGACAACCCCGATGCGCGACATGCCGTGGTGGTGCCGCATCCTAATTGATTTGAGAGATTCATGCCCTTTTCAGCTCTGCCCCCGCTTCTCACCGAAGCGCTCACCGAACGCGGCTATGCCGCCCCCACTCCGGTTCAGGCCGGCGTTCTCGAACCCGAAGCGATCGGCCGCGATCTGCTCGTCTCGGCACAGACCGGTTCCGGCAAGACCGTCGCGTTCGGCCTGGCGATGGCCGCCGAACTGTTGGGCGAGGACGGCAAGCTGCCGCAGAAGGGCCCCCTCGCCCTGGTCATCGCGCCGACGCGCGAGCTGGCGTTGCAGGTCAGCCGCGAACTAATGTGGCTCTATGCCAAGACCGGCGGGCGCATCGTCACCTGTGTCGGCGGCATGGACGCTTCCAAGGAACGCCGCGCGCTGAACCACGGCGCGCATATCGTCGTCGGCACCCCGGGCCGCTTGCGCGATCACCTCGAACGTGGCGCGCTCGACCTTTCGTCGCTGCGCGTCGCCGTGCTGGATGAGGCCGACGAAATGCTCGACATGGGCTTCCGCGAAGATCTCGAACAGATCCTCGATGGCACGCCGACCGAACGCCGCACGATGATGTTCTCGGCGACGATCCCCAAGACGATCGCGGCGCTGGCGAAGCGCTACCAGCGCGATGCGGTGCGTATCTCGACCGTCGGCGAGGATCGTGGCCACGGCGACATCCAGTATCAGGCGGTGACCTGCGCCCCGGCCGATATCGAGAACGTCGTCGTCAACCTGTTGCGATTCCACGAAGCGGAAACGGCGATGCTGTTCTGCGCGACGCGCGACAATGTCCGTCATCTCCATGCCGGGCTGATCGAACGCGGCTTCAGCGCCGTGGCCTTGTCCGGCGAGCATAGCCAGAACGAGCGCAACGCCGCCCTGCAAGCGCTGCGCGACCAGCGTGCGCGTATCTGCGTCGCGACCGACGTCGCCGCGCGCGGGATCGATCTGCCGACGCTCAGCCTCGTCGTGCATGTCGAACTGCCGCGCGATGCCGAGACGTTGCAGCACCGCTCCGGCCGTACCGGCCGCGCCGGTCGCAAAGGCACCGCGATCCTGATCGTCCCCTATCCCCGCCGCCGCCGCGTCGAGTCGATGCTCAAGGGCGCGCGGATCAACGCCGACTGGATCAACCCGCCGACGCTGGAGGACATTCGCGAAAAGGATCGCGAGCGCCTGCTGACCACGCTGATGGAAGAGGTGGAGATCGACGACGACGATCGCGCACTGGGTGCCAAGCTGCTCGAGACCAAGAGCGCGGAAGATATCGCCGCGTTGCTGGTGCGCGCCCATCGCGCGCGGATGCCGGTGGCGGAGGAACTGATCTCCTCGTCCAAGGAATCCGCCGGTGCGCCGCGCAACGACGGACATCGCGAAGGCTTCGAGGATATCGTCTGGTTCCGTATGGATATCGGGCGTCGCCAGAATGCCGATCCGCGCTGGCTCCTGCCGCTGATCTGCCGTCGCGGGCACATCACCAAGAACGAGATCGGCGCGATCCGGATCTCGGCCGGCGAGACGATGTTCCAGGTGCCGCGCGCGATCGCCAACAAGTTCGCCGCCTCGGTCGCCCGCACGGCGAATTTCGACGGGCAGGACGAGAATGCGATCCGCATCGAAGCGGTCGAGGGCGAACCGCGCACGGCGGAACATCGCCCGCGCCTCACCCCCAGCGCACGCCCGAGCGGCCCCGCCCCGACGCGGCACAAGACCAAGACCTATCGCCGGACCAACGACCGGGCGCGGTGATCTTCCGCCCTGGTCCTCAATGGGACAGATTAAGTAGCGCCGGATGTCCTCAACGCCGCCCTCCAATATCCGCATCCTCGTCGATGGCGACGCCTGCCCCGTCAAGGACGAGATCTACCGTGTCGCCTACCGTACCGAGGTGCCGGTCACGATCGTCGCCAACAGCCATTTCCGCATCCCCGCACATCCGCTGATCGACCGCATGGTCGTCAGCGACGGCTTCGATGCCGCCGACGACTGGATCGCGGAACAGGCCAACGCGAAGAGTATCGTCATCACTGCGGACATCCTGCTCGCCGATCGCTGCCTGAAGGCGGGTGCAACGGTGCTGTCCTCGACCGGCAAGCCGTTCACCAACGCCTCGATCGGCGGCGCGATCGCCACGCGCGCGATCATGGCCGATCTGCGCGCCGGCGGAGACGTGATCGGCGGCCCGGCACCGTTTTCGAAGACCGATCGCTCGCGTTTCCTGTCCGCGCTCGATCAGGCGATCGTCAGGTTGAAACGTTGCTGATACATTTCTGATACACTTAAATCGTTGCAGTGCACCAAGATGATGCGCATCAGGAACAAACTTCAACCGGCAGGGTTGTGCGCCAATGCGCGTATGCTTCGATACTGCCGACGCGACTGGAATCGGTAGGATATCGAATGCTGTTGGATGACCGGTTGACGCCAAATATTCGCCCGGCGGCGTCTCTTTCCATGATATTGGCGGCGCTTGCCCTCTCGGCGTGCGGCAATTCGAACAAGAAGCCCGGTCGTGAGCAGGGGACGCCCGAAGTTGGTTATGTCGTCGTACAGCCGACGAGTGTCCCGATCACGACCGATCTCGGCGGGCGCACCACCGCTTACCAGAGTTCCGAGGTGCGCCCGCAGGTGTCGGGCGTGATCCAGCGGCGCTTCTTCACCGAAGGCGCGATCGTACAGAAGGGCCAGACGCTCTACCAGATCGATCCCAGCCTCTACCGCGCCGCGACCAACGAGGCGCGTGCCAACCTGACCAGCGCGCAGGCGAACGCCGAGGCCACCAGGATCAAGGCGGACCGTTACAAGCCGCTCGCCGAGATCCAGGCGGTTGCCAAGCAGGATTACACCGACGCCGCCGCCCAGGCACGCCAGGCCGCCGCGACCGTCGGGCAGACCCGCGCGGCATTGGAGACCGCGCGGATCAATCTGCGCTTCACCAACGTGCCCGCCCCGATCACCGGGCGGATCGGGCGGTCGCTGTTCACCGAAGGCGCGCTCGTGACCGCCAGCCAGACCGATCCGTTGACGACGATCCAGCGGCTCGACCCGATCTTCGTCGATATCCAGCAATCGTCGGCCGATCTGCTGGCGCTGCGTCGCGCGCTTGCCTCGGGGGGGCTTGCGCCCTCCAGCGCGGCCGTGCGCCTGAAGCTGGAGGACGGCAGCGATTACGGCCAGACCGGAACTGTCGAATTCGCCGAAGCTTTAGTTAACGAAAGCACGGGGACGGTCACGCTCCGCGCGCGCTTTCCTAACGCGCAGGGGTTGCTGCTGCCCGGCATGTTCGTTCGCGCGATCTTCGCGCAGTCGGTCGACAATAACGCCTATCTCGTACCGCAGGCCGGCGTGAAGCGTGATCCCAAGGGGTCCGCTACGGTGCTGGTCGTCAGCGCGGACAACAAGGCGGTCGAACGAAAGGTCAATGCCACCCGTGTCGTGGGGGCCAATTGGGTCGTCACCGATGGGCTGAAACCCGGCGACAAGGTGATCACCGAAGGCGGCGCGCGCGCCAAGATCGGCCAGGCGGTTAAGCCGGTGCCGGCTGGATCCGCACAGAAACTGAATACCGCGCCTGCCAAGGGCGGGGACAAATCCGCCCAGACCAAGAACTGATCGGCGCATGGTCTCGCGTATCTTCATCGACCGGCCGATCTTCGCTTGGGTCGTCGCGATCATCATCATGCTTGGCGGCATCGGCGCGATCTACACGCTGCCGATCGAGCAGTTCCCCGATGTCGCGCCGCCCAACGTCAACATCCGCGCCACTTATCCCGGTGCCTCGGCCGAGACACTCGAAAACAGCGTCACGCAGGTGATCGAGCAACAGCTGACCGGCATCGACGGGCTGCTCTACTTCGCGTCGAGCAGTTCGTCGCGCGGTTCCGTCACGATCACCGCGACGTTCGAGAAGGGCATCGATCCCGACATCGCGCAGGTGCAGGTGCAGAACAAGGTGCAGCAGGCGATCAGCCGCCTGCCGCAACAGGTGCAGCAACAGGGCCTGACCGTCACCAAATCCAACCCCGATTTCCTGTTGCTGGTCGCGATCTACGACGAATCCGATCGCCTGAGTAACCAGGACGTGTCCGATTACCTGATCGCCAATTTCCAGGACAAGCTCGGCCGTATCGAGGGTGTCGGCGACACCAACGTTTTCGGGTCGCAATATGCCATGCGCATCTGGCTGCGGCCGGACAAGCTGGCCAGCGTATCGCTGATGCCATCGGACATCATCACCGCGGTGACCGCGCAGAATACCGAGATCGCAGCCGGCGAAATCGGCGGCCAGCCGATGCCCGACACGCAGATGCTCAATGCGACGGTCACGGCACAATCGCGCCTGCAGACGCCCGAGCAATTCGCCAACATCATCGTCAAGACCGCGCGCGACGGATCGATCGTCCGCCTGTCGGATGTCGCCCGGATCGAATTGGGCGCGGAGACTTACGGTGTGGTCAGCCGCATCAACGCCCATCCCGGTGCCGGCATCGCGATCTCGCTCGCGCCGGGTGCCGACGCGCTCAAGACGTCGGAACTGGTCAAGGCCGAGATCGAGAATTCGGCCAAGTCTTTCCCGGCAGGGTTCAAATACGCCTTCCCGCGCGATTCCACGCAGTTCATCGAATTGTCGATCGAGGAGGTCGTGAAGACGCTGATCGAGGCGGTGATCCTCGTCGTCATCGTCATGTTCGTATTCCTGCAGAACTGGCGCGCGACCTTGATCCCGACGATCGCCGTGCCGGTGGTCCTGCTCGGCACGGTCGCGATCTTCGCGATCGCCGGCTTCTCGATCAACACGCTGACCCTGTTCGGCCTCGTCCTCGCGATCGGCCTTTTGGTCGATGACGCAATCGTCGTGGTCGAGAATGTCGAACGTTTGATGGACGAGAATCCGGACATGAGTCCGCGCGATGCTACGATCAAGTCGATGGACGAGATCACCGTCGCGCTGATCGCCATCGCGCTCGTCTTGTCGGCGGTGTTCCTGCCGATGGCGTTCTTCGGCGGATCGACCGGAGTGATCTATCGCCAATTCTCGGTCACGATCGTCTCGGCGATGATCCTGTCGGTGGTTGTCGCGCTGGTGTTGACACCCGCGCTGACCGCGACGTTGCTCAAGCAGCGCGACGAGGAAAAGCAAAGCGACAGCTGGTTCGCGCGAAAATCACAAGGTGCCAGGGACTGGTTCAACGACCGTTTCGATCGCACGACCGAAAAATATGTCGGTGCCGTCGGCAAGGTGGTCGATCGCAAGTGGCTTTTCCTGCTGATCTATGCCGGCGTGGTCGCCCTGCTCGCCGTCCTGTTCGTCCGCTTGCCGACCGGCTTCCTCCCGTCCGAGGATCAGGGCGGTGCGCAGGTGCAGTTCAACCTGCCGCCGGGTGCCACGCAGGCCCGCACGGTTGCGGTGCAGAAGCAGATCGAGCGCTATTTCCTCGAGAACGAGAAGAGCAACACCAGCGTGCTGTTCACCAATGCCGGCGGCGGCGGCGGTGGCGCGTCCGGGCAGAATACCGGTCGCGGCTTCATCGCCTTCACCGACTGGGCGGATCGCAAGGGTGCCGCCAACGTGGCGGACGCGATTACCCGTCGCGCGACCAAGGCGCTAAGCGGCCTGCGCGATGCCGAAATCTACGTGACCGTGCCCCCGGCCGTGCGCGGCCTCGGCCAGTCCGCCGGCTTCACGATGGAATTGCTCAATTCAGGCGGCCTAAGTCGCCCCGAATTCAAGGCGGCGCGTGACAAGCTCGTCGCCGCCGCCCGCGCCGAGCCGACGTTGCAGGCGATCCGCCTGACCGATCTCGAGGATCAGCCGACGCTGAAGATCGACATCGACCAGGCGAAGCTGAGCGCGCTCGGCCTGTCGCAGGCCGATGTCAATGCCACGCTCTCCACCGCCTGGGGCGGGCGTTACGTCAACGACTTTAACGATCGCGGCCGCGTGAAGCGGGTCTATGTCCAGGGCGACGCACCGTTCCGCCACGCCCCGACCGACCTGGCGCAATGGTATGTCCGCGCGTCCGACGGGCAGATGGCACCGTTCTCCGCCTTCTCGACCATCTCCTGGTCCACCGCGCCGCCGAGCATGGCACGCTTCCAGGGCGTGCAATCCTACGAGATTTCCGGCCAGCCGTCCGAAGGCCAGAGTTCGGGCGATGCGATGAACAAGATGACCGAACTCGCCGCGCAGATCCCGGGCACCACGGTTGCCTGGGCCGGATTGTCGTTCCAGGAGCGGCTGTCCTCGGGTCAGGCACCGTTCCTCTACGCGATCTCGTTGCTCGTCGTGTTCCTGTGCCTCGCCGCCCTGTACGAAAGCTGGTCGATCCCGGTCGCGGTGCTGCTGGTCATTCCGCTCGGCCTGGTCGGGGCGGTATTCGCCGTGACGCTGCGCGGCCTGGAAAACGACGTCTATCTGCAGATCGGTCTGCTCACCACGATGGGCCTCGCCGCCAAGAACGCGATCCTGATCGTGGAGTTCGCCGAACAGGCCGAGAAGAAGGGCAAGCGCGTCATCGACGCGGCGCTGGAGGCGGCCCGCCTGCGCCTGCGTCCGATCCTGATGACCAGCCTGGCGTTCATCTTCGGCGTGTTGCCGCTGGCGATCTCGACCGGTGCGGGCGCGAACAGCCGCGTCGCGATCGGCACCGCGGTGATCGGCGGTATGCTGACCGCGACCATTCTGGCGATCTTCTATATCCCGTTGTTCTTCGTGCTGGTGCGGCGCGGCACGCGGGAAATGCTCGCCAAGCTGCATCACGAAAAGCCGGACGAGCCGCATGCCGGCGAGCCGAAACCGGAGCCGGCGGCATGAAGCGTTCCATCCTGACCTTGGCCATAGCAGGCGCGGGCCTGTCCGCGTGCAGCCTCGCGCCGAAATACGTTCAGCCCGAACTTCCCGTCCCGCCCTCCTGGCCGGTCGGCGACGCGTATCTCAAGCGATCGGAGGCCGCCCTCCCCAGCGTATCCTATCGCGACATCTTCCGCGATGCGCGCCTGCAGCGGATTGTCGAACAGGCATTGGTCAACAATCGCGACCTGCGGGTCGCCGCCGCCAACATTGCGGCGGCACGCGCGCAATATCGCATCCAGCGCGCCGAATTGCTGCCGCAGGTCGATGCGACCGCCAACGTCACGCGCTCCGATGCCGGCACCGGTCGCACCAACAATGGCGGCGCGACCGTCACCGGCGGCGCACGCACCAGCTATACGGCCGATATCGGCATCACCGCGTTCGAGATCGACCTGTTCGGCCGCATCCGCTCGCTCAGCACCGCCGCGCAGAACCGGTATTTCGCCACCGAAGCCGCCGCCCGCGCGACGCGCCTGACGCTGGTCGGCGATATCGCCACCGCCTGGGCCACTTATGGTGCGGACAAGAGCCTGCTCAAGATCGCGCAGGACACGGTCGCCAGCGCTGGCAGCAGCGTGAAGCTGACCAAGGCGAGGCTAGACGGCGGGGTCGCGCCGCGTACCGATCTGGCGCAGGCGCAACTGGTGCTGGCGCAGGCGCAATCCGATCTCGCCGAACAGACCACCGCACTGGCGCAGGACATCAACGCACTGCAACTGCTCGTCGGCGCGCCGGTCGATGCCGCATTGCTGCCGGCCGATATCGAGGATGCAGGCAGGAACCTGTCCGAACTTCCCGCCGGCCTGGATTCGGGCATCCTGCTGCGGCGCCCCGACGTGCTGCAGGCGGAATACGAATTGCGCGCCACCAATGCCGAGATCGGCGCAGCGCGCGCGGCATTGTTCCCGCGCATCTCGCTCACCGCGGTCCTCGGTCTTGCCAGCAATGCGCTGTCCGGCCTGTTCACCGGTGGCGCCTTCAACTATTCGGTCGCGCCGTCGGCCAGCTATTCGATCTTCCAGGCGGGCGCGGCCAGGGCCAATGTCCGCCTGTCGGAGGCGCAGCGCGACGCCGCACTCGCCACCTACGAGAAATCGATCCAGACCGCGTTTCAGGAAGTGTCCGATGCGCTTGCCCGGCGCGGCACGATCACGGATCAGACCAGGGCCGCGCAATCGCTGGCGGCAGCGGCAACGGACAATTACCGCCTCTCGGACGCGCGGTATCGCGGCGGGATCGACACGTTCCTGCAAAGCCTCGATGCGCAGCGCTCGCTCTATTCCGCGCGACGCTCGCTGGTCGCGACGCAGCTCACCGCCGCGAGCAACCTCGTCACTTTGTATCGCGTGCTCGGCGGCGACGCGCTGCTCGAGGCGACGCCGGCCGGGCCTGTCCCGGTGAATGCCACGCCAAAGCCGTGATGCTGCGCCGATGCTGCGCACAATGCTGCCGCGACGGCATCGCTTGACGGATCGGTCCGGGCGGTAAAGGATGCCGGCAGCATGACGACTTCTCCCCCAGACCCCGGCGCCTTCTTCCGTGAAATGCTCGGCCAGTGGGAGAAGATGGCCAACCAGTTCGGCGGCCAGGTGATGAAGTCCGGCGAATTCTCGCGTGCGATGCAGGGTGCCAATGCCGCGACGATGAACGCACAGAATGCCGTGCATCAGGCGATGGACCGCGCCCTCGCCGCCGCCAACATGCCGAGCCGCAGCGAGGTCGAGGATCTCTCCGCTCGCCTGCGCGGAATCGAGGACAGCGTGGCGCGGATCGAGGCGCTGCTAATGGCTCAGGCCGGGATCAAGCCGCCGGAGCGGCCGAAACCCAGCCGCAATCGCAAGCCGCCGGCGAAGACGGGTTGATCGCTCATTCGTCTCCGTCATCCTTGAAGCGGGCGCGATGACCGAGACCACCGCCCCCGACGCCTTCGAACAGGCCCGCGCGTTGTTCGACCGCGCGATCCAGCGCAACTTCAAGGGGCTGGACTATTTCGCCTCGCCCGCCCCGGTGCTCGGCGCGTCGCCCAAGGATCTGCTGATCCAGCGCGGCACGATGAACCTGTATCACTATCGCCCGATGACGGACGACGTGTACCGCGTACCGCTCCTGCTCGTGATGGCGACGACCAATCGCGGCTATATCTTCGACATGGTGCCGGGGCAGAGCCTCGTCGAATATCTGCTCAAGGCCGGATACGACGTATTCATGCTCGATTGGACGCCGCCGCGTGCCGACGAGAAGACGCTGACGCTTGCCGATTACGTGCTGGACTTCATTCCCACCGCGATCGCTCGGGTGCAGGCCGAGACGGGCGAGGAGGATTTCAGCCTGGTCGGCTATTGCTTCGGCGGCGTGCTGTCCTTGCTCTGGGCCGCGCTGCATCCCGATGCGCCGATGAAGAACCTCGTCTGCTTCACCACCCCGGTCGATTTCGCGCAGATGGAGATGTTCCAGGCCTGGGCCGACCAGCGTTTCTTCGATGTCGATCGCCTGGTCGACACGTTCGGCAACTGCCCCGCCGACTATCTCTATTCCGCCTTCGACATGCTGCGGCCCGGCGCGAAGATCGCCGGCAACATCCGCCTGCTCGACAATCTGTGGAACGACGAATTCGTACGCTCCTTCCGCATGTTCGATCGCTGGGCGAGCGACACGCTGCCACTGGCCGGCGAGTATTTTCGCGAGACGACCAAAAAGCTGATGTGGGCCAACGCCCTCAACGAAAACACGATGGAGGTCGCCGGACGCCCGGTCGATCTCGCCCGGATCACCGCGCCGTTCCTGCATGTCACCGCCGAGCACGATCACATCGTTCCCTCCGCCGCCTCCGACCCGCTGATCGGGATGATCGGATCCACCGACAAGGAACAGGTGACAATGAAGGGCGGGCATGTCAGCCTCGTCGCCGGTGGGAATGCGATCAAGCGGCTATGGCCGAAATTGGTGGATTGGCTGGGGGATCGTTCGACGTGAGTTATCGTATCCGACGGTTCGAACCGACAGATCGCGACGCGATGCTGACCTTCGCGGACGGCTTGCCCGAACACGACCTGCTGTTCCTGGGCCGCGACCTGAAGCATCCCCGCGTGGTCGATGCCTGGCAATCCGCGATCGAGGAGGGCTGGATCGACAGCCTCGTCGCCGAGGATGACGGCGCGTTCGTCGGGACGGCGGCGCTGGTGCGCGATCCGCTGGGGTGGAGCGCGCATGTCGGCGAGATCCGCCTGCTCGTCTCGCCGACCAAGCGCGGGGCCGGGCTGGGGCGCGATCTGCTCGAGGGCATCTTCGCCATCGCGATCGAACGCGGCATCGCCAAGCTTACCGCGCAGATGACGCCGGATCAGATCGGGTCGGTGATGCTGTTCGAAAGCCTGGGCTTTCGCGCCGAGGCGTTGCTCAAGGACCATGTTCGCGATCGCGGCGGAAAGCCGCACGATCTCGCCATTCTGGCCTATGATGTCGCCCGTGTTGCCGCACACCATCGCGCCTTCGGGCTGGAGGAATGAACAATATCGACATCCGGCGGGTTTAAGACCGGAGCCACAGGAGACGAAACAATGGCAACTCAAGTACCTGCGGCGACCATTCGTCCGCCGTCGGCCATTCTGGCACTGACCGAACTGCCCCGCGCCATCGCCGAATTCGGCTCGCTCGGGCTGGCCGCGCCGATCCTCGCCAGCGCGCCGCGCGGCGACGGGCATCCGGTGCTGGTGCTGCCCGGCTTCGTGACGACGGACGTGTCGACTCGGGTGCTGCGGTCCTTCCTCAAGGGGTTGGGCTACGATGCGCATGCCTGGGAACTCGGCCGCAATCTTGGCCCCAAGGCGATCGGACGCGAAGGCGAGAAGCTCGCCGCGCGGTTGCAGGCGGTGCACGAACTGACGGGCAAGAAGGTCAGCATCGTCGGCTGGAGCCTCGGCGGTGTCATGGCGCGGCAATTGTCGCGCCGCACGCCGGATGCGGTGCGGCAGGTCATCACGCTCGGATCGCCCTTCACCGGTTCGCCGCGCGCCACCAATGCCTGGCGGGCCTATGAGGCGCTGACCGGCCACAAGATCGACGGCGAGGATGCCCGTGCGCAGATGAGCGAAAGCGAATGTGCGCCGCCCGTGCCCTCCACCTCGATCTTCACCCGCGAGGACGGGGTGGTCGCGTGGCAGAACTGCATCGAGCCGCTGGGGGCCGAGACCGACAACATCCAGGTGCATGGCAGCCATTGCGGCCTCGGGGTGAACCCGGCCGTGCTGTATGCCGTCGCCGATCGCTTGGCGCAGGCCGAGGACGATTGGCATCCCTTCGAGCGCAAGGGACTGAAAGCTTTGGTGTACCCGTTCGCCGGGCACGCGTGACGAACCTCGAGCCCCTCCCCAAGAGGGGAGGGGCTTAGCAAACTCAGTCCTTGCCCCGCAGCGGCGCGACCGAATCCTGGCCGATCTTCACGATCAGCTCGCCGATCTCTTTCGCCTGGGTCATGCTGCGCGAGCCCTGTTCGCGCAGATAGTCGCCCTGGACCTTCATCACCTCGGACAGATCCTTCGCACCGGCCGCGGCACGCAGCGCGGCAAAGGCTTCGCGGGCATTCTGTTCGGCCTGGTCGATCAGCTTCATGCTGACGGTCGATCCGCCCTCGGCGACCTTGGCACCCGATTTGCGCATCGCTTCGCCCGCCTTCTTCGCCGGATCGACGATCTTTTCGTTGATCGTGTCCTTCACCTTGTCGGCGGTCTTTTTCGTATCGGCCATCACGCTGCTCCTTGCTTGACTGCCGGCTTCCGCCCGGCTGCGGTCGGCTTTTTCGCCGTAACGGGTTTCACCGCCTCGGCCACCGGTGCCGGGCGGTCCATTGTCGCCGCCTTCAGCGCCGCGAACGAATGACGGAGCGCATCGGCATAGGCGTCCGGATCGGGCATCATCGCGCGATCGCAGGTGAACGAGATCGCGATCGTGTCGCCGTAGGAGTAGATCGGGTTGATCAGCCCCATCGAATCGAACACCGGCGCGGTGCCGTACATCGCGACCATCTTCGCACCGCAGAAATACATCGGCACGCGGCTGCCCGGCACGTTGGTGACGACGGTGTTGTAAACCGGCGCATGCGCGTTCGCCGCGCCGACCCGCGTGTAGAGCCGCGCCGCCAGCCCGGCCAGGCCCGCCGGGACCAGCTGGCTGTAATCGGCCAGCGTCCGCGCGCCGACCGCGTTGGTCATCTCCTTCGAATTGACCGCCGCCTCGTGCACATACCGCAGCCGCTCCAGCGGATCGGCGATCTGCGTGCCCAGCGGCACGACCATCGCCGACACGAGGTTGCCGAGCGCCGCCTTCTCGCCCTCGCCGCGCACCGAAATCGGGGCCATCGCGGTCAGCGATTCCACCGGCAGTTCGCCCTTGTCGTCGAGATATTTGCGCAGGCCGCCGCCGACCACCGCCAGGATCACGTCGTTGACGGTCGCGCCCGGCACCGCCTCCTTCATCGCCCGCACATCGGCGAGCTTGAACGGCACCGCGTCCCATACGCGGTGGGCCGAGACCTTGGCGTTGAAGCGGGTCTTGGGCGCCATCTTGGTGTTGGCGAGGCTGACGTCGCCCTTGCTCACGCTGGCGGTCAGCTTGGCCATGCCGGGCAGCGAGCGGCCGATCGTCTCGACGATCTTCATCGGCTGGCGCAGCGAATTGAAGTAGCTGCGCATCAGCAGATCGGCGACATTGGGCATGTCTTCCGGCCCCCATTGATCCTCGCCTTCGGGCGGGGTCATGCCGGGATCGAGATCGTGCACCGCCGCGGACATCTCGACGCCCGACATGCCGTCGATCGCCGCATGATGCACCTTGCTGACCAGCGCGAAGCAGCCCGGCGGGAGGCCCTCCACATTGTCGAGCCCCTCAACGATGGTGAATTCCCATAGCGGCTTGTTCAGGTCCATCGGCCGCGCGTGCAGCCGGGCGACCTGAATGCAGAGCTGCCGCCAGTCGCCCGGCTTGGGCAAGGCGATGTGCCGCACGTGATATTCGATGTCGAATTCTGGATCCTCGATCCAATAGGGATGATCGAGATCGAATGGCACGCGCACCAGCCGCTGCCGGAAGCTGCGCGCGCCCTGCAGGCGTTCGCCGATGAACTTCAGGATATCCTTGAACCGGACGAAGCCGCCCGGCGCGGTGGAGGGATCGTAGATGCCGACCGAGCCGATATGCATCGGCGTGTGCGGCGTCTCCAGATAGACGAACGACGCGTCCTGCCCGCTCAGTTGCAGCATATCTCTCTCCTGCGGCGTCTGTCGCGCCTGGGACACGAGGTTAACCGACATGCCGACGGGGGCAAGGGGCGAATCGGCGAAGTTCACACAAGGTCACGCGATATTGGGGGTGGCGACGGCTCGGATGGGGCTAAGTTCACACAAGGTCACACGGTCTGGGGCCTGAACGTGGCGGGCGCTGGGGGGATATGCGGAGATGTGAAAGAGCGGGGGTCAGCGTAGCGGAAGGGCGGCGTGTAGGACAGCGTGGCGGTCGGGGTTGATGCGACGTATCAAAGCAGAGTCGTCACCCCGGACGTGTTCCGGGGTCCGCCGTGCGATCGAGCGCTACGGGCAGCGACGGCAGACCGAACCCCACCGCAAGATCGTTCCACATCGGGTTGTGCGCTTCGATCAAGTTGCGCTTCCATTCGCGTCGCCAGCGCTTCAGCTGTTTCTCACGCGTGATCGCAGCATCCATCGTGTCGGCGATCTCGAAATGCACCAGCCGCAAAATGCCGTACTTTTTCGTATGACCATCAAATCGCCCTTCCCGATGTTGAAGCACGCGACCAATCAGATTTGAGGTGACGCCGACATACATCGCGCCGTTGTAGCGATTGGCCAGGATGTAAACGCACGGTGTCCGCTCGATCATCGCCTTCAGTATCTGGAGCCTGGCAGACCCCGGAACAAGTCCGGGGTGACGAAGCCTCCATGTCTAAAACCGGCCGAACGCCGCCCCGCTTACTTCCCGAAACCGAACACGTCCTGATGGAAGCGGCCGTCCTCGATCATCTGTTCCAGCCAAGCCGAGCCTTGCGCGTGTTCGTCGCCGCTCTGCTGCATCTGGATGCGGATCAGCGTGTCGCGCACCGCGGGGGCCATGAAGCGGCCGTCGCCGCACAGGAAGATCTGCGCGCCGGCCTGGATCGCGGCCCAGACCTTTTCCTGTTCGGCCCACAGCGCGTCCTGCACGAACTTCCACGGATGACTCTCCACCGCCGAGAAGGCGATGTACGGATCGATCACGCCCTGCTTCGCCCAAGCCTCGACCTCCGCACGGCAGAACCAGTCGTGGTCGGGGTGGCGGCAGCCGAAGAACAACAGGCTCGTCTCGATGTCCGCGCCCGCCGCCTTCTGGCTGCTGCGCTCCTGAACGAAGCCGCGTAGCGGCGCGAAGCCGGTGCCGGGGCCGATCAGGATCATCGGGATGCGCGGATCGAGCGGCGGCGCGAACGGCGGATTGGGGCGGCGGACATAGCCGAACACCTGATCGCCCGCCGCCACTTCCTGCATATAGCCGCTGGCGAACCCGCGATGCTCGCCCAGGCCGGACCAATGCGGCGCGGCCATCGTGCCGACGATCAGTTCCGCCACGTCCGGCGACACCAGGGGGCTCGAGGCGATCGAGTAGAAACGCGGGGCGATCGCCGCCGACAGTTCGACCAGCGCATCGAGCGACAGTTCGGCCGCCGGATGCTGTTCGAGCAGATCGACCAATGTCAGCCGCTTGCCCGCGATCTCCTCCTCGAACACGCCCTCCAGCCGCGCCAGTTCGCGCTTCGTGTTCGGGCAGCGAGTCTGCGCCGCGATCACCGCCAGTGCGCGCCTCGGCAGCGGATCGGACAGTTCGACGAAATCGGTGAGCAATTGCCGCACCGTCACCGTCTGGCCTAGCGGCAGGTGGCGGAAGCGCCCGCCCTGCCCGTTCAGCCGCAATTGCGCCGCGCCGGCCAGCCCGAGCCGCTCGATCGTCCGCGTCACCAGGTCCGGCCGGTTGCGCGCATAGACCGCGATATGGTCGCCGGTGCGATACTCCTGCCCCGCCGGCAGGCGGATGCGGATGAAGCGGGTCGACGGGCGTGGCGGCTCCTTCGCGAAATCCCACAGCCCGTCCGCCGGCAGGACCATCTCGTCATTGCCGACGATCTCGAGCAGTTGCGCGTGTTCGGGCAGCGCCTGCGCGCGCACCTCCTTGGTGTCGAGCATGTGCAGCGACAGCGTCGAGGTGGTTTCGCTCGGGGCGGCTTCGGACCCGAGCGCCTTCCACAGATCGCGCACGAAACCGGCAACCGCGCCGTCGAAATCGCCCTGCCCGTCGGCCTCGGCGCGAGGCAGCAGGCGGGTCGCGCCGGCCGCCTCGATCGCGGCATCCACGCGCTTGGGGAAGTTCTGATAGTTCGGCCATTGCGAATTGCCGATGCCGAGCACCGCGAACCGCGCGCCGGTCCAGTCGGCATGCTCGAACGCCCCGGCGTCCAGCGCGCGTTCCACCTCGACCGCGCTGTCGGGTGCGCGGCCGTTATAGGTCGCGGTGACGATCACGATCACCCGGTCTTCCGGCACCGCGCCGCCCTTGAAGCTCTCGTCCAGCGAGCGCACGACGGTGTCGAAGCCGTCGAGGTTGGCCCGCGCCGCGATCTCCTCGGCGATGTCGCGCGCCGTGCCGAGGCTCGATCCGTAGAGCACGGCGAAGCGCTGTCCGGTGCCCGAGATGGCGGCGACTGGCACGTCCTCGACCGTCGGTTCCGGGGCGGCCGTCACGCTCAGCCGTTCGTGCGGCTGGCGCAGCCGGACGCGCATGTAGAATTCGTCCGGCTTGATCGACAGCGTTTCCTTGATGCGCAATTTATAGGCGTGCGGATCGCTGATCGCGAACTTCTGCAGGATCATCGCCAGCGCCATCTTCGCCTCGACCATCGCGAACTGCCGCCCGATACAGGCGCGCTCGCCATTGCCGAACGGCTTGTAGGCATGCGGATGCCGCGCCGCTTCCGCTTCGGGCAACCAGCGATCGATGTCGAACTGGTCGGGATCGGCCCACACCGCCGGATCGCGATGCAGTCCGGGCGCGAACACGTTGACCGGGCGATCCTTGCGCAAATGATATTTGTCGCCGATCAGTTCGTCCTCGAACGGCGCGAGCGTGAAGGCCGGCGCGGTCGGCCAGAGCCTCAGCCCCTCCTTCAGGATGCGCTCGATCACCTCCAGCTTGGCGACGTCGGCATAATCGAGCCGCTTGTCGCCCGGCAGCACGCGGTCCACCTCGGCATAGGCCTGGGCCAGCACATGCGGATGGCGCAGCAGCAGATGCTGCGAGAAGGTCAGCAATCCGCTGGTCGTCTCGTGCCCCGCGATCAGGAAGGTGAGCACCTGATAGCGGATGTTGATATCGTCCAGCCCCTCGCCCGTCTCCGGGTCGATCGCGCTGATCATCAGGTTGAGCAGATCCTTTCCGTCGTTCGGATTGGCGCGGCGTTCGGCGATGATGCCGTCGACCAGAGCGTTCATCTCGACGATGTCGGCGGCATATTGCCGCTCGGCCTTCTTGGCGAAGCGCTGCTGGATCGGCATGCGCGTGATGATGTTGAGCGATTCCCCCAGCACGCGGGCGAGCGCCTCCAGGAAGCTGTCCAGTTCCTCGCGCTCGAAACTGGCGAAGCGGTGCCCGAAGCCGGCGATGGCGATCGAATCCAGCGTGAAGCGGGTCATGTCGTCGGCGACCAGCACGTCGGTGCCCGACAGGCGCGACCATTTGGCGACCAACTGGTCAGCGACCTCCAGCATCATGTCGTAATAGCCGCGCATCGAGCGCTGGCTGAACGCGGGCAGCAGGATGCGGTGCGCCTTGCCCCAGTTCGGCTCCTCGCTGAACGCGGTGAACAGGCCGTCGCCGGCGAACTTGCGCACCACACGCAGCCCCGGCCCGGGCATCTTGCGGAAGCGCGTCTCGTCGCACAATTCCTCGACCAGATCGGGGTTGGTGACGAACAGGCCGACGCGGCTGCCGAATTTCAGCTTGAAGATGCCGGCAGGAAAATCGCGGCTGACGCGCAGCAGATAGCCGATCAGCCCGGCGCGCGCGATCTGGTGGAGATGCCCGACGACCGGGAGTCCGGGGGGCGACGGGACGCTGGTGCGCCCGGTATCTTGGCCAAGGTCCGCCGCTGACGCCATGATGCTCTCCGCTTTTCTTTGCACCTCAACACAGGCGCAGGGGCAGCGCAACCGCGTTCCCCGCCTTCCGCTACGGCGAGGCCGCGCCCGGATCGCGCCGCACGGCCGAACCGCATGGCGCCTGCCCGGCGACACGCGCGTCCGACACGCTCGGCCGCCGATCGCGACGAACGGGTCGGTTGGAAGTCGCCATGCGCTCGCGGGGTCAGGTGCCCGACAGGGCGCTTGCGGCGGCCAGCATATCGACGAAGAAGCCGATCCACATCGCCGACAGGGCGACGCAGGACAGAAGGTAGGCGAAGAAGCGCGGCCGCACCTTCTTTGGCCCGATCTGGATGAAGCTGTGCACGGCGCGACAGACGACGAAGGCCCAGGCCAGCAGCACCTGAACATGGCCGGCGTGATGCGTGATCATCAGCAGCGGCACGAGCGCGAAGTACAGCACCGGCATCTCGAACAGGTTGGCGAGGTTGTTCGCCGGCATCTCCACCGGGCGGAAATAGCGCAGGGCCGCCTCGCCGCTGGCGAAGTCGCTCCCGCTCGGCGGATTGCGCTTCATGTGGCGGGTGCGCTGCACGAACAGCGTGAACCATACCGCGAACACCAGGGCGACGAGCGCAAAGGTCGGCCACAGGATCGCGATCGTGTTCATTGCACCCTCCTCCGATTATGGCATCTTTGTCCGACCGGAAGAGGAGAGCGTCAATGGCGGAATGGACCGCGCAAATGGAACTTGGGCCGATGGAGGGTGGCTGCCGCTGCGGCCGCGTGCGCTTCGCCATTTCCGCCGCGCCGCTGTTCACGGCCGTGTGCCATTGCACCGGGTGCCAGCGCATGTCGGGCAGCGCGTTCTCGACCACGATCTGCGTGCCGGTCGATGGCTTCGCCGTGACGCAAGGGGAGCCGGTGATCGGCGGGCTGCACGGCGACGAATCGCGGCATCATCATTGCGATTGGTGCAAGAGCTGGATCTTCACCCGCCTCCCGCCGCAGATGCCGTTCGTCAACGTGCGCGCGACGATGCTGGACGATGCGCGCTGGTTCGCGCCGTTCATGGAGACCTATACGAGCGAGGCCCTGCCCTGGGCGAAGACGGGGGCGGCGCACAGTTTCGCGACGTTCCCGGAGATGGAGGAGTTCGGGCCGCTGCTGGCCGAGTTTGCCGGTCGGTGAATTTCCAGCCCCTCCCATTTAGGGGGGCTTAAGGCCTCACTTCACCTGCACGCCGCCCTTGATCACCGCGCTCACCCGCTCCAGCACGCGCACGTCGGCGAGCGGATCGCCGTCCACCGCGACGATATCGCCGTAGCGGCCGACGGCGATCGCGCCGACATCGTTCGTCTTGCCCAGCGCCTCGGCCGCGTCGGACGTCGCCGCGCGGATCGCCTGCAACGGCGTCATGCCCCATTCGACCATCTTGGCGAATTGCCGACCGTTGTCGCCGTGCGGATAGACGCCGGCATCGGTGCCGAAGATCATCCGCACCCCGGCCTTCACCGCGCGCTGGAAGGTCTGGCGCTGCTTCAGGCCGATCATCTTCTCCTTGTCGAGGCTTTCCTGTTCGGTGCCATTGGCGGTGCCGGTCGCGAGGATATAGTCGTCATTGTAGATATCCATGTCGAACCAGGTCCTGCGCGCCACGGCGAGCTTGATCGTCTCGTCCGAGGCCAGGCTGCAATGTTCGATCGTATCGATCCCGGCGAGGATCGCGGTGCGGATGCCCTCGTCGCCATGCGCGTGCGCGGCGACCTTCAGGTGCAGCATATGCGCCTCGTCGGCGATCGCCTTCATCTCCTCCAGGCTGAGCTGCTGCCCGCCGACGCTGTCGCCGAGCGAGAACACCCCGCCGGTGGCGCAGATCTTGATCACCTGCGCGCCGTATTTGTGCAGCAAGCGCACCTTGGCGCGAGCCTCCTCGGGCGAATTGATCACGCTCGCTTCCTTGCGGTCGAGCGAGGGCGGCAGCGCGTTGTTGTCGCAATGCCCGCCGGTCGCACCGATCGCATAGGTCGCGGTGGTGATGCGCGGCCCGACCGCCCAGCCGCCGTCGATCGCCTCGCGCAGGCCGACATCCTGGAAGTCGCTCGATCCGACGTTGCGCACCGAGGTGAAGCCGGCCTCCAGCGTCTTCTTCGCATTGGCGACGCCGACCGCGCCCCAGAACGCATCGGTATATTGCAGCCCGCGATAGCCGCCGATCTCGGCGAGCGAGGTCAGATGGACGTGCATGTCGATCAGCCCGGGCAGGATCGTCCTGCCGCCGAGATCGATATGCCTGACGTCGCCGCCGAACTTGATCGTCCGCGCATCGGCGATGCCGGTGATGCGCCCGTCGACGATCGTCACGGCGGGATGCTCGACCGTCTTGCCCGAGATCACGTCGATCATCCGGTCGGCGGTGACGATCACGGTTTCGGCCGAGGCCGGCACGGCGGCGATCAGCGCGAACGCCGCGCCCAGGAATTTCAACATCGGACGGCAGGCTCCCTTTTCGTCGCAGGCATGTATCGATACGCGGATTTCCGATCGATACCAGTCTCCCGGATAGCCAACCTGCTGGAATGGACGGTTCCCGCTCCGTTCGTTTCGAGCGAAGACGAGAAACAGGCCTCAAGCGTTGCGCCACGGTTTCTCGACTTCGCTCGAAACGAACGGAGGGAGGGTGAGGTTCGGACCAAAGGCTCGTCAGCTTTCACCCCAGCATCCCATCGTACGTCGCCGGGCCGGGCGGCAATGCGATGCGCGCCGCCGTCGCCGCCGCGACGACCAGCGCGAGTGCCCCACCGCCGATCCACAAAGCGCGTCGTGGCAGAGCGTATCCCGCCATCAGCACCGCCGCCAAGGCCGAGGCGATCATCGCCCAGAGATGATAGCGCAGGTCCGACGCGATGCTGATCACCGCGAAACTCGCCTCCAGCACCAGCGCCGAGATCGCCAGCGCGACCGCCAGATCGCGTGCCGGTCCCGTCGAGCTTCGCGCCGCGAACATCACGCCGCCCGCCACCACGATCCACATGATCGGCCAGCCAACGGGAGTCTCCGCCACCCACGCGCCGGCCCGCGCCAGCGTGACATGCGCCTTGCCCGGATTGATCAGCCCGATCGTGTTGGGCTCGCCCCCCTCCGGCGGCGCTGCGCTCGGCACATGCGCCGGCACGATGAACCGCCATGTCATGTTGAGATGGCCGATGCGGTGTTCGGCATAGGCCAGCGGATGATAGAGGATCGCGCGCGCCCACGCCGCGCCGACCGCCCCCATGCCGACCGTTTCCAGGCGTTCGGTGATGACGCCGCACCGTCGCGGATCGGCGAGCGAATCCCAGAAGAACGGCTTGTAACAATGCCGTGCCTCGATCAGCGCCAGTTCCTCGGGCAGCAATCCACCGGTCTCGATCGTGCGCGAGAAATGCGCGATGCCGGCCATGTCGTAGAGCGGCTGGGCGCGCGTGACTCCGCTCTGCACCGCGCCGAAGACGCGGTGGTTGATCAGCGGCGAGACCGCCAGCACCAGCACGACGCCGATGGCGCCCACGACAAGTTTCCGCCCGGCGCTCCACCGCGTCAGCATCACCGCCAGCGGTACGACCGCAAACACCGCATTGCTGCGCACCAGCACCGAATAGGCGAGCAGCATGCCTGCCGCGACCGTCGCCGCGACGGGCACCGCCCGCCCCGCCAGCCGCCACCACGCGATCAGCCCGGTCGCGGCCAGCATCGCCGCCGCCATCTGCGCATCCTTCAGCACGGTGACCTGCCAGCCGAGAAACACCGGGCACGCCCCGATCGCCAGCACGACCAACCCGGCGATCCCGCGCCCGCCCCGCGCCAGCGCCACGCCCCACAGGCCGAGCCCCAGCCAATACAAGACGATCTGCGCCAGAAACATCGGCGCCGCGCCCGGCCCGAGCCGGTGCAGCAACGCCCATAACCGCGCCATCACCGGCGGGTGCCAATCGTTGTAATGGCCGCTCAACGCCTGCTGATATTGCCACACGCTGTCGTACATCGCGACGCCCGGCCAGCAGATCGCCAGCGTGGCGACGCACAGCGCCAGCGCTGCCCCGCCGATCGCGAATGGCCCACCCGCCCCGGGAAAATCGGACTTCAGCATCTACCCGTCATCACGGGACTTGTGCGGTGCTTATCCCGATCGGGCAAGTACGCTGAATGCCTGTGTCAGGACGGATCGACATTCAGCTTTCGGGCGACCGCGACAGCAATTTCCCAGCTCGACCGTCACCCCGGACTTGTTTTCGGGGTCCACGGTGCCGCAGGCTGGGCCGTTACCATTGTTCGTATCGAAAGCCGGTTGGTGGACCCCGGAGCAAGTCCGGGGTGACGCGAGAAATGGGGGCAGAACTTCCAAAGACAGCGAACGCCCCCGCCCTCCTCAGATATGCAACGCCCGCCCGTATGCCGCGAGGACGCTTTCGTGCATCGTCTCGCTGATCGTCGGATGCGGGAAGACGGTTTCCATCAGTTCCGCCTCGGTCGTCTCTAGCGTCTTGCCGATCGTATAGCCCTGGATCAACTCGGTCACTTCAGCACCGATCATGTGCGCGCCGAGCAGTTCGCCGGTCTTCGCGTCGAACACCGTCTTCACGAACCCGTCCGCCTCCCCGAGCGCGATCGCCTTGCCGTTGCCGATGAAGGGGAAGTTCCCGATCTTGACCTCGTGCCCGGCCTCCTTCGCCTTCGCCTCGGTCAGCCCGACGCTGGCGATCTGCGGGTGGCAGTAGGTGCAGCCCGGGATGTTGCGCGGGTCCATTGCGTGCGGGTGCTTGCCGGCGATCGCCTCGGCGGCGATCACGCCCTCGTGGCTCGCCTTGTGCGCGAGCCAGGGCGGCGCGGTGATGTCGCCGATCGCGTAGAGGCCGGGCACGTTGGTCTGGCAATCCGGCCCGGTTTTCAGGAAGCCGCGATCGATCTCGACGCCCAGCGCCTCGAGCCCGATCTCCTCGGTATTGGGGACGATGCCGATCGCGACGATCACATGGCTGAACTCGGCGCTGGTGACCTTGCCGTCCTTAGCCTTGATCGCGGCCTTCACCGACGTGCCGCCGACCTCGAGCTGGTCCACGCCAGCACCGGTCAGGATCGTCATGCCCTGCTTCTTCAGCGCCTTTTCGAGATGCGCGGAGATATCGGCATCCTCGACCGGCACGATCCGGTCGAGCATCTCGACCACCGTCACTTCCGCCCCCATATCGTTGTAGAAGCTGGCGAATTCGATCCCGATCGCGCCCGATCCGATGACCAGCAGCTTGGTCGGCATTTCGGCCGGCGTCATCGCGTGGCGATAGGTCCACACGCGCTTGCCGTCGGCCTTGGCGAACGGCAGGTCGCGCGCGCGCGCGCCGGTCGCCACGATGATGTTCTTGGCGGTCAGTTCGGTCGTCTTGCCATCGGCGGCGGTAACGCTGACCTTGCCCTTCCCGGCCAGCTTGCCATTGCCCATGTGCACGGCGATCTTGTTCTTCTTCATCAGGTGCGTGACACCCTGATTGAGCTGTTTCGCGACCCCGCGCGAGCGCTTCACCACCGCGTCCAGATCGGCGCCGATCTTCTCGGCGACCAGCCCGTAATCCTTGGCATGCTGCATGTAGTGGAGGATCTCGGCCGAGCGCAGCAGCGCCTTGGTCGGGATGCAGCCCCAATTGAGGCAGATGCCGCCGAGCAGTTCGCGCTCGACGATCGCCACCTTGAGGCCGAGCTGGCTGCCGCGGATCGCCGCGACATAGCCGCCGGGGCCGGAACCGAGCACGATGAGGTCATAAGTATCAGCCACGAGAGGCTCCTTCTGAGGGTGCGATATGGTCGATCGGACGGGGTTCGATCGGACGGGATTCGATCGGGCGGGATTCGATCGGGCGGGGGCGATCGTCGTCGCCCATCGCCACCAGTGTAAATCTGCCGGTCGCCGCTTTCGACGCACCTTCGCCGTGGCGGTCGCGCCGCCAGACGTCCACCGCGACGGTCATCGAGGTGCGGCCCGTCGCGACGATCTCGGCATGGAAGGACACTTCCTCGCCGATGCTGACCGGCGCGGTGAAGCTGAACGCGTCCGCCGCGACGACCGGGCAGCGCGCGCCGCTATGCCGCGACGCGACCGACCCCGCCGCCAGCGCCATCTGTCCCATCAGCCAGCCGACGAAGATCTTGCCATAGGGATTGGCATCCACCGCCATCGCGGTCGCCCGGATCGCGGGGGCGGTTTGGGGATACAGTTCACTCATGCCATACCGACCGCGGCGAGAATGTTACGCGTCTTCCACACCGGGACGCCTACGCCAAAGAAATCCCGGTCGTGTGACCAGATGTCGGCGTCCAGTTCGATAGCAGCGGCCAGTACCGGCCAATCGGGTTGTCCTCGCGCGTCTAAGCGTCTGCGAGCGATATCCTCGGACGGTTGCAGAGCCGTGGACTCGATCATCCTGACACGACTGAGGATCTGTCCGACGGCAGTATCCGCGCCGGAACGGTCGAACCCGAAATGCCGTTGCAGCACCTTCAAAACCTCAAATGCCTGCGCCTCGGGGATCAACAACTCCGCGCCTTCCGCCACCAGAACGGCGATCGGATCGGTTCGACCCACGATGGCGCTGATGACGATATTGGAATCGAGAACCAGCCTCACGAATCCAGGATTTCACCGTCGGGGCCTAAACCGTAATCCTTCATGCGCTGTTCCCAATCGGGCGTGCGTGCCTTCCATTCTTCGCGAACTGCATCCAACCGCGCTTCGATCTCTGCCCAATCGCGTACGCGCTCAGCCGTATCGCGCATTGGCTTGTATTCGCCCACGATCCTGCCGTTCTTGGTGACGAACACCTGTTCCTTGCCTTCCGCGATCTCGCTGAAGCGCTCACGAAACTCTTTGACGCCGAGCATCATCAGTGAATCTCCAGTCGGTGTAACGTAAGGTTACACCTTTTCGCCTGCCAACTCAATCGACCGGGTTCCGGTCGCCATTTGCCGAGCTGTCGTCGGCGCGGCGGGCCTGGCGCAACGGCCGAATCCCCATGAAGATGATCACCGCCGCCGATGCCCAGGCGACGGCCCAGATCGCGTCATGGGCGTGGGGCACGGCCCAGGCCGCGAGCGAGGCGAACACGCCGGTGGCGATCACGCCGGTCACGATGTGCAGCAGCTCCAGGAGCGTTCGCCTGCCCCCGAAAGCGGACATGTCAGGCCACCATGCCCAGCGGGTTTTCGACCAGGGCCTTGAACGCCTGCATCAGCTGCGCGCCGTCCGATCCGTCGATCGCGCGGTGATCGAAGCTGCCGGTCGCCGACATCACCGTCGCCACGCCGAGCGCTCCGTCGACGATGTACGGCCGCTTCTCGCCCGCGCCGATCGCCATGATCATCGCCTGGGGCGGGTTGATGACGGCGTCGAAATTCTTGATCCCGAACATGCCCATGTTGCTGATGCTCGCGGTGCCGCCGGTATATTCCTCAGGCTTCAATTTCTGATCGCGGGCGCGCGCGGCGAGATCCTTCATCTCGGTCGAGATCTGGCTCAGCGTCTTGGTGTCGGCATGGGTGATGACCGGGGTGATCAGGCCCGACGGCGCGCTGACCGCGACCGAGATGTCGGCGCGGCCGAACGCGATCAGCTGGTCCGGCGTGAACATCACGTTGCACGACGGCACCTGGATCAGGCTGACGGCCAGCGCCTTGATCAGCAGATCGTTGACCGACAGCTTCACGCCGCGCGCCTCAAGCGCGGCGTTCAGTTCGCCGCGCAGCTTGAGCAGCGCATCGAGCCGGATGTCGACCGTCAGGTAGATGTGCGGCACGGTCTGCTTGGATTCGGTCAGGCGGCGCGCGATCGTCTTGCGCACGTTGCTGAGCTTGGTCGCCTCGTGCGGGATGTCGGGGATCGCGGCGGGCTTGGCGGCGGTCGTCGGAGCAGGTGCTGCGGCGGCGGGCGCTGCAGCCGGCGCGGATGCGTCGGCCTTCGGCGCGGGTGCGGCGCCGGCCTCGGCACCGTCCAGGTCGGCCTTCACGATCCGTCCGTTCGGGCCGGACCCGGTGAGCGCGGACAGTTCGATGCCCTTTTCGGCGGCGAGGCGGCGCGCCAGCGGGCTGGCCTTCACGCGTTCGCCTTCCCCTCTCCCCTTGGGAGAGGAGGGAGCCGCGTCAGCGGCGGGGGGCGAGGGCGAAGTCGAGGGTGACGGGGGTGTCGGCGTGCCGCCCTCACCGCGCGGCGCGTGCGCGCCTTGCCCCTCTCCCGATGGGAGAGGGGAAGAAGCAGCCTCCGCCTTGGGCGCGGCATCGGCGCTTTCGCCCTCTTCGAGCAGGGTGGCGATGACCGTGCCGACCTTCACGTTATCCGTGCCCTCGGCGATCAGGATCTTGCCGATCGTGCCTTCGTCGACCGCCTCGAACTCCATCGTCGCCTTGTCGGTCTCGATCTCGGCCATCAGGTCGCCCGATTTGACCGTGTCGCCTTCCTTGACCAGCCACTTGGCGAGCGTGCCCTCCTCCATCGTCGGGGACAAAGCGGGCATCTTGATCTCGATCGGCATGGGCTTCCTCTTGCTCGGTGCCGCGGGTCGATTCCTGGGGAGGGGGTCGATTCCGGTGCGCCGGCGATCCTTCGTCTCCGCGTTCGCCGAGGTCAAGACCGGCCCTTGCGCCAAAAGCCGCATAGCGGCACCTATACGCGATAATCCACGACGGGTGGGGGGAGCGAGCATGCGCATCTATCTGGTGGTGGTGGACGAGACGCCCGAAGCGAGCATCGCGCTGCGCTTCGCCGCGCGCCGGGCGGTTAAGACCGGCGGCGGGGTCGAGATCCTGACGCTGATGCCGCCGTCGGAATTCGGGCCCTGGGGCGGGGTGCAGGCGACGATCGAGGAAGAGGCGCGCGTCCATGCCGAGGCTTTGGTCGCCGGCGCGGCCGGCACTCTGCTGGAGGAATCCGGCCTGCGCCCGTCGATCACGCTGAAACAGGGCGACGGCCCCAAGATCATCCGCGAGATGATCGCCGCCAATCCCGATATCGCGGCGCTGGTGCTCGGCGCGGCGGCGATTGGTGCGCCCGGCCCGCTGGTTACCCATTTCGCCGGCGCGGATGCGGGCGCCCTGCCCATCCCGCTGATGATCATCCCCGGTTCGCTGACCCGCGACGATATCGATCGGCTGTCCTGATGCGTTACCTGCCTCTGCTCGCTTTAGCCTTTGCCATGCCCGCCACGGCGCAGGACAGACCCGATCCAGTCCGCCTGAAAGCAACCGTCGCCAAGCTGGTGAGTTTCGGCACGCGCCACACGCTGTCGTCGCCCGACGATCCGGTGCGCGGCATCGGCGCGGCGCGGGCCTGGGGCGGCGCGGAGATGACTCGCATCGCCGATGCCTGTGGCGGGTGCATCGTCGTGTCGAACATCGCGCGCACCATGGTCTCGCCGCGCACGCCGGACGGGGCCAACATCGTCGACGTGCTGGGCTTCCAGCAGGGCAGCGACCCCAGGCGCGTGGTGATCGTCGCCGCGCATATCGACAGCCGCGTCAGCGACGTGATGGACGCGAAGAGCGACGCGCCGGGCGCGAACGACAATGCCTCGGGGTCGGCCTTGGTGCTGGAGGCCGCGCGGATCCTGTCGAAGCAGAAGTTCCGCGCGACGATCGTCTATGCGCTGCTGTCGGGCGAGGAACAGGGGTTGCTCGGCGGGCAATTGCTGGCCGAGACGGCGAAGGGGAAGAACTGGGTCGTCACCGCGATGCTCAACAACGACATCGTCGGCAATTCGATCGGCCAGGGCGGCGCGAGCGACGTCAAGACCGTGCGCGTCTTTTCCGAAGGCATCCGCGCGTCGGAGGACCTGCCCGCGCAGATCGCGCGGCGCGGCAATGGCGGCGAGGATGACGGCCCGTCGCGCAGCCTCGCCAAGGCGATCGACGGGATCGCCGGCACTGTACCCGGCGGGCTCGACGTGTTCGTCGATCGCCGGCCGGATCGCTTCGGCCGCGGCGGCGATCACGAACCGTTCCTGAAACTCGGCTTTCCGGCGGTCCGCTTCACCTCGGCGGTGGAGAATTGGGACGCGCAGCATCAGGATCTGCGCACCGAAAAGGGTGTGGTGTTCGGCGACATGATCGATCGGATGGACTTCGCCTATCTTGCCAAGGTGACCGCGATCAACGTCGCCACGATCCGTCGCCTCGCCGCCGCGCCGGCCGCGCCGGACAAGGTTACGATCTCGGGCGATCTGTCGCGCGACACGAAGGTCGTGTGGGCAGCGATTCCGGGCGCGATCTCCTACCGCGTCCGCTGGCGCCGATCGGATGCGCGCGACTGGACCGACAGCGTCACGGTGTCGGGGCCGGAGACCGTGCTGAGGAACGTGCCGGTGGACGACAATCTGATCGGCGTGTCGGCCGTGGCGGCGGACGGCGCGGAGAGCCTGGTTACGTTCGGAGAGCGCGGGAAGCGGTGATAGGTTGTTGCGAGGGCCTATCTACGAGCAGCAGGTCTAACCCGATTTCTTCCCCGTCACCCCGGACGTGTTCCGGGGTCCACCGTGCCGCCAACGCCACGATCTCCAATAGTCTGCAGAGAAAGCCGCTTGGCGGACCCCGGAACAAGTCGGTGCTTATACCTTTCGAACACGTATTCGTCATTCCCGCGCAGGCGAGAATCCATACTGGCTTACCTTTCGCTTCGTGAACGGCGTCAGAGCTTATGGATCCCCGCCTTCGCGGGGATGACGGCTTCATACTTGCTCGAGAGGTATAAGCGCCGAACAAGTCCGGGGTGACGGCTTGAGTTCACCAACCAGAACCCCCGCACCTTTCGGCCCGGGGATCGTTCTGGTCAGAAGAAAGAACCCCTCAGCGGCACGCGCACGCGCAGGTGCAGGACCGCAGCTTGGGCCGGGGCTTCCAGGCCGCCTTCTTCTTCCACACGCGGCGCGGGGCGGCGTAGGTCGTTTCGACATATTCGGTCGTCGTGGTCGTCGTCTCGATCGGGGCCGAGCCGACCGTCACGACGGTGCGGGTGGTCGGCGGATACCAATAGCCGCCGCTGACATAGCCGCCCTGCTGATAGTCCGTGCTGTAGCTGCTCGTGGAATAGCCGCCCGACTGGACCACTTCGCGCGGCGGCGCGTAGCTGACGCCCGGTTCCTGATAATAATCGCGTGGCGGGGGCGCGTCGTAACGGCGGCGATCCTCCGCCTTGTCGATCGCATAGCCGGCCGCTGCCCCCACGCCGGCACCGATCAGCGAACCCGCCACGCGGTTGCCCCGGCCGCCGATCGCGTAACCCGCGCCGGCACCGACCACGCCACCGATCACCGCGCCGCCGACGCCGTTGTCGCGACGATCGCGATACTGGCCCTGATATTGCGGCTGGCCGGAATAGTAATCGGACTGGCCGGCGGCATAGCCGTCCGCATAATAACCGCCGTCCTGATAGCCGCCATCGGCATAATAGCCGTCATCGTAGCGGTTCCAGTCGATCCCGCCGACCGAATCCCACACGCGGCCGCGCTGGTCGACCAGCACGGCGTCGTCATAATAACGCGACCAGCTATAGCCATAGGGCGGCGTCGACAGGCCGTAGGTCGTGTAGTCGCCGATATAGAAGCTCGGCGCGATCCAGTAGCGCGGCAGCGTCCAGCCGCGCGCCGGGCGGCGGTAGGCGTTCCAGCCGCCGGGCGCATGCATGCCGGCATACCAATGGCCGTTGACGTTGCCGCCCCAGCGCGGCTGGCGCACCTGGCCGGGACGCGAACCGTTCCAATTGCCGCCCTGCCCGGGACGTGGGCCGTTCCAGGTACCGCCCTGGCCGGGGCGAGGCGCGTTCCAATTGCCGGCGCGCGCCTGGTTCCAGGCGCCGCCCGTCGTGGTCGTGACGGTCGGCGCGCTGCGGATCACGGTCGTTCCGGCCGTGGTTCCGGCGATTCGCTGAGCGTCGGCGGCGATCGGCGCGACCCCCAACGACACTAAAAGGGCAGCAATGGTGAAGGTCCGCATGGTAAACGCTCCTGTTGTGACGCCACGCCCCCCGGGCAGTGTCGGACAATCTTAAGCAATCGGTTACCATTTCCCCCGGCGCGCCTCCAGACCAAGCTATGGTTTACGACCTGTCCCGAAACGGATCAGGCGCACCGTCAGCCGACCAATCTGGGGCCGAGCAGCGCGACCAGCGCCTCGCACCCGGCGGCATCCCCGGCATCGAAGCGCGCCGGTTCCGGGCTGTCGAGATCGAGCACGCCGATGAGCTCGCCTTGATGAACGATCGGCACCACCAGTTCGGACCGGCTCGCCGCGTCGCACGCGATGTGCCCGGGAAAGGCGTGCACGTCCGCGACCAGTTGCGTCTCCCGGGTAGCCGCCGCCGCGCCGCACACGCCCGCGCCGATCGCGATGCGGATGCACGCCACCTTGCCCTGGAACGGCCCGAGCACGAGTTCGCCGTCGACCGCGCGATAGAAGCCGGCCCAGTTGAGATCGGGCAGATATTCCCACACCAAAGCGGCGGCGTTGGCCATGTTGGCGATCGGATCCGGTTCGTCCGCCGTCAGCGCATCCAGCGCGGCGAGCAGATCGCGATAGAGTTCGGATTTGGTGCCGGTGGCGATGTCGAACTGATACATGATGCTTTCTCGTATTTCTCGCTGCTTCCCCCCCTGAAAGGGAGGAATGGGGGTCGGTCGGTATGGGCCGGGCCCAGCGTTCCGTCGAGAGCGACCCACCCCCGCCCCCTCCCTTCCAGGGAGGGGAGAAGACTTCCGGTAGCCGGCCAAACTCAATCCAGCGTCACCCTGCCCCGCCCCGCCTTCACGTTCGCCCGGCCCTTCTTCGCATCCACGCGCCGGGCCTTCGCGGCCTTGCTCGGCTTGGTCGGCCGGCGCTTCTTGGGCACGATCGTCGCCTCCCGAATCAGCTCGATCAACCGCTCCCGCACTTCCTGACGGTTTAGCAATTGCGAGCGCGAGCCTTCGCTGCGCAGCACCAGCACGCCGTCTCGCGTCAGCCGCGATCCGGCCAGCACGGCGATGCGGTTCTTGACCGCCAGCGGCAATCCGGGGGAATTGCCGACATCGAACTTCAGGATCACCGCGCTGTCGGTGGTGTTGACGTGCTGCCCTCCCGGCCCGCCGGAGCGCGTCGTCGTCTCGATCAGTTCGCTATCGTCGATCGCGATCGTGCGGGTGACGGGGATCGCGACCATCGCCCGCCTGTCAGCCTTCCGATCCCGGCTCGGCCGCGAAGCCCGCCTCGGCGAAGCGTTCGGGCAGCGGGGCCTTGGCGACGATCGGATCCTTGCCCTCGCGCGGCACGGTCAGTTCGGCGGCATGCAGCAGCGTGTGCTTGCCGCCCGAGCCGTAGATCGGATCGCCGACCACCGGCGCGCCCAGCGCCTCGGCGGCGTGGACGCGGATCTGGTGGGTACGTCCGGTCTGCGGCAGGAACTCGACGAAGCTGCGCCCGTCCTTTACCGCCAGCACGCGCCAGCCGGTGCGCGCCGCCTTGCCCTCGGGCGAACCGATCATTCGCCAGCCTTCCTCCGCGCTGCTGATCTTGGCCAAAGCGAGATCGATCATCCCGCTCTCGCCCTCCGGCACGCCGTCCAGCACCGCCAGATACCGTTTCGTCACCAGCCCCTGTTCGAACGCCTGCTGGAAGCGCGCATGCGCCTTGGGATTGCGCGACATCAGCAGACAGCCGGACGTGTCGCGATCCAGCCTGTGGACCGGATGCGGCCAGCGGCGGAAGCCGAATTTCAGCCCGTCGAGATGGTTTTCGAGGCTGATCGAGCCATCGCGCGGCCGGTCGACCGGCAGCCCGGCGGGCTTGTCGATGACCAGCGCTTCGCCGTCGAGAAAAAGAACATGATTTGCCAGCATCCCGCCCCCTTGCCACCGCTTGGGGACGCATGCCAGAGAAACACCTTGTGGTAAGACATCGAAAGCGCGCGATCCGGGTCGCAACTTGGTGCGTGGCGCTGGTTCCGGCGATCGCCGTGGCCGCGCCCGAGCAGCTGTGCGCCGGGCAATTGGTCCAGCCCGGCCCGGACGGCCGGGTGCTCGGCCATCTGCCCTATATCCAGGTCGGTGCCAGCGATCTCGTGCCGGCGCCAAAGGGTTTCGCGCTCGGCCAGCCCTGCCTGATCCACCGCGATGCCGCGCCCGATCTCGCGCGCCTGCTCCACGCCGCCGCCGGGGTGCCGGGCGTGGCGGGGCAGTTGCGCGCGATCTCCTGCTATCGCACGATCGTGCACCAGCGGGGCGTGTTCTGCAGCCAGATCGGGCCGGGCAAGCGCTGCGCCGACGCGGCGGAGCGCGCCCGGGCGGTCGGGCCGCCGGGGTTCAGCGAACACGCGACCGGCTATGCGATCGATTTCGGCATCCGCCCGTCGCGCGGCTGCGCCGACGTCGATTCCTGCATCGCGGCGACCGTGCCGGGCAGATGGCTGTTGGCCAATGCGCCGGGCTTCGGGTTCGAACTGTCCTTCCCGTCGGGCAACGCGCAGAACGTGACATGGGAGCCGTGGCACTGGCGCTGGGTCGGCAATGCGATCACCGCACGGGGCGCGTCGCGGGCGCGCGCCGTGTTCGCCGTGGCGCGGTACAGTTTTCCGGCCAGTCCGGCGATCACCGACATGACCGACCGCCGGCGCGTGGCGCAGGTGGATCGGGTGCCGGCGCTCCCGCCCAAGCCGCCGGCGAAATTGGCGGCGCGGTAAACACTAGCCTCCGTTCGCCCTGAGCCTGTCGAAGGGCATGGCCCGGCGCTTGGGCTTCGACAGGCTCAGCCCGAACGGAGGTTGAGGATGGCAGTCGCGCTTTACGCGGCCAGCTTCGCCGCCGTTTCCGCGACGCGCTTGCCCTGATAGCGGGCACCGTCCAGCTCCACCGCGCTCGGCTGGCGGCTGCCGTCGCCGTCGGAGATCGTGGTCGCGCCATAGGGCGATCCGCCCTTCACCTCGTCCACGCCGCCCTGGCCCTGGAAACCGTAATCGAGCCCGACGATCGTCAGGCCGTGATGCAGCAGGTTGGTGATGATCGAGAACAGGGTCGTCTCCTGCCCGCCATGCTGGCTCGCGGTCGACGTGAACGCGCCGCCGACCTTGCCGACCAAGGCGCCCTTGAACCACAGGCCGCCGGTCGTGTCCCAGAACGCCGCCATCTGGCTCGGCATGCGCCCGAAGCGGGTCGGCGCGCCGACGATGATCGCGTCGTAGCCGGCCAGGGCATCCGGGCCTTCGATCGTCTCGTGCGCGGTGTCGGCCTTGAAGCCGGCGGCCTTGGCGATCTCGGCCGGGGCGGTCTCCGGCACGCGGCGGATGTCCACCTCGGCCCCGCCGGCGCGCGCGCCCTCGGCGACGGCGTCCGCCATCTGTTCGATATGGCCGTAGGAGGAGTAATAGAGGACGAGGACTTTGGTCATGGGAGGTCTCCTGTTTAAAATCTGTCCGTCTCCCCAGCGCAGGCTGGGGTCTCACGGGGCGGGCACAGCACCTGCCCCTTAGAGACCCCAGCCTACGCTGGGGTGACGGTTCGGGGTTGGCATCGCTTCGGTGTTCACTCGCTGTCGACGAGCACGATCTCGGCATCGTCCAGCGCACGAATCGCGTAGGTGTTCCCGCCCGACAGCGCCGCACCGTCGCGGGCCGCGAATGCGACGCCGTCGATCTCGATCCGCCCGGTCGCCGCGACCAGATAGGCATGCCGCCCCGCACCGACCGTGTGCGTCAGGCTTTCGCCCGCCTTGACCGTCGCGCCGAGCACGCGGGCATCGGCGCGGATCGGCAGGGCGTCCGCATCCTCGGCGAACCCGCTCGCCAGCACGGCGAACCGGCCGTCACGGGCGTCCTTGGGAAACGGCTTCGCCCCCCAGCTCGGCGCGCCGCCCTTGCGGGTCGGCTCGATCCAGATCTGGAACAAGGTCGTCGTCTCGGATTCGAGATTGTATTCGGCATGGCGCACGCCGGTGCCGGCGCTCATCACCTGCACGTCGCCCGCGCCGGTGCGGCCCTTGTTGCCGAGCGAATCCTGATGCGTGATCGCGCCGCTGCGGACATAGGTCACGATTTCCATGTCGCGATGCGGATGCGCCGGAAAGCCGCTGTTCGGGCCGATCTCGTCATCGTTCCACACGCGGATCGCGCCCCAGCCCATCCGCTGGGGGTCGTAATAATCGGCAAACGAAAAATGGTGGCGCGCATTGAGCCAGCCGTGATCGGCATGGCCCAGGCTTTCGAACGATCTTTTCTCGATCATCGTTGGTCTCCCAAAAGGCTGTATTCCGTTGGGGCCAAGATAGGGTTTTCGATCATGCCGTAAATGGAAACGCTGGAAACCGATCGTTTCACCTCTTGCCGTCATCCTGAACTTGTTTCAGGATCCCGGCGCGGTCAGCGGACCCAATGACGGTGTCTGTGGTGCAGTGACCGCGCCTGGACCCTGAAACGAGTTCAGGGTGACGGGTGACGGAGGAAGAGATGCGACTACCCGATTTCGAAGCCTGGGCGATCTTCGCGCAAGTCGTCGAGCATCGCTCGTTCAGTGGCGCGGCGGAGGCGATCGGCGTGTCCAAGGCGACCGTGTCCAAGGCGATCACGCGGCTGGAGGCGCATCTCAACCAGTCGCTGTTCCACCGCACCTCGCGCCGCCTGACGCTGACCGAGAGCGGCAAGGGCCTCGCCGAACATGCCGCGCGGATCCTGGCGGAGGCGCAGGCGGCGGAAGAAGCGGCGCGCGACGCCGCCACCGCGCCGACCGGCCTGGTGCGCATGACCGCGCCGATGACGCTCGGCCTGCTCGCGATCGCGCCACTGGTCGCCGAGTTCCTCGCCGCGCATCCCGGCATCGAGATCGATCTCAACCTGACCGACGGCAAGGTCGATATCGTGGCGGAAGGCTTCGACATCGCGCTGCGCATCGCCGATCTGCCGGACAGTTCGCTGCGCGCCCGCCGGCTGGGCCCGATCCCGACGCATGTCGTCGCCGCCCCGGCCTATCTCACGCTGCACGGCCGGCCGACGCATCCGGCACAGCTCGGCGAGCGCCCCTGTTTCGCCTATACCAACGTCACCGGCCCGTGGCGTTTCCACGGCCCCGACGGCAGCGAAGCGGCGCTGCGCCCGACCGGGCCGCTGCGCGCCAATAGCGGCGACGCGCTGCTCCCGGCGCTGCGCGCAGGCCTCGGCATCGGCGTGCTGCCCGATTTCATCGTCGGCCCCGATCTGGCGAGCGGCGCGCTGGAGGCGATCCTGACCGACTGGACGCTGCCGCCGATCGCGCTGCATCTGCTGACCCCGCCGAGCAACCTCAGGCCCGCGCGCGTGGAGACGCTGATCGCGTTTCTGGCCGAGCGTCTTAAGGGAGTGTGCACCGAATCTAACCGAACCTCGCTCGGCGACTCGCGGAGTCAGGCCGATTAATCGGAAATTAACCTTTTACCTTCATCAACGATCAGGTTAATGGTTTATGCGCAGCCGGGTCGAGCCAACGGGGGCATCGGCGTCTGCGAGCGAACAGGGGACGGCCAGATGCGCGTACTGTTGATCGAAGACGAGCCCACGACCGCCAAGGCGATCGAACTGATGCTCACGACCGAAGGCTTCAACGTCTATACGACCGATCTGGGCGAGGAAGGCCTCGATCTCGCCAAGCTTTACGATTACGACATCATCCTGCTCGATCTCAATTTGCCTGACATGCACGGGTACGATGTGCTGAAGAAGGTGCGCGTCGCGCGCGTCCAGACCCCGGTGCTGATCCTGTCCGGCATCAACGAGATGGACAGCAAGGTCCGCTCGTTCGGCTTCGGTGCCGATGATTACGTGACCAAGCCGTTCCACCGCGAAGAACTCACCGCCCGCATCCACGCCGTCGTGCGCCGCTCGAAGGGCCACAGCCAGTCGGTCATCCGCACCGGCAAGCTGGCCGTCAATCTCGACGCCAAGACGGTCGAGGTCGATGGCAGCCGCGTCCATCTGACCGGCAAGGAATATGCGATGCTCGAGCTGCTTTCGCTGCGCAAGGGCACCACGCTGACCAAGGAAATGTTCCTCAACCATCTGTATGGCGGAATGGACGAGCCGGAACTGAAGATCATCGACGTGTTCATCTGCAAGCTGCGCAAGAAATTGAGCATGGCCTGCGAAGGCGAGAACTACATCGAAACCGTCTGGGGCCGCGGCTATGTGCTGCGCGAGCCCGACGAAGTGGGTGCCGCCGCCGTAGCGGTCGCCTGACCAACGGATTTTCCGCTCCCCGTACAGGGAGTAAGGCCGCGGCATCGGGGGGTGCCGCGGCCTTTCGTTTTTTTTGGGGGGGTTGTCCGACTCCGTCATCCCGGACTTGATCCGGGATCCAACGCGCCGAAAACGCTATGGCAGCGGGTTCAGTCCCAATCCCACCGCAAGGTCGTTCCAGGCGGGATTGTCCTGCTCGATCAGCTCGATCTTCCAATCCCTCAGCCAGTTCTTCATCGCCCTCTCACGCGCAATGACGGCGTCCATCGTCTCGCCGGCCTCGTACCAAGCGAGCCGTTTGATCCCATGCCGCTTGGTGAAGCCGTCAAACGTGCCCTCACGATGCTGGATCACCCGCCCGATCAGGTTCGAGGTAGCACCGACATAGATCGCGCCCAGGCGGCGGTTGACCATCAGATAGACGCAAGGTTCGCGTTCCCGCACTTGCCACCTCTTCAGCCGCACGTTGGATGCCGGATCGAGTCCGGCATGACGGTGGAGAGCTTAGCGAACCCTCACTTCCGCTCCCACACCTTCTCGCCGCCGACCCAGGTCTCCAGCACCTTGGTGCCACGCAGTTCGGTCGGGGACGCCAGCAGCGGATCGCGGTCGACGATGATGAAGTCGGCCCGCTGCCCCGCCGCCAGACGCCCGAACTTGTCCTCCGCGAAGCCGGCATAAGCGCCGCCTTGCGTGAACGCCCACCACGCCTGTTCGCGCGTGATCGCCTCTTCCGGCCGCCAGCCGCCGAACGGTTGCCCGGCCGCGTCCATGCGCGTGAACGCCGCCGCCCAGCCGGCGAACGGATCGGGGCTTTCGACCGGATAGTCCGATCCGAACGCGAGGTGTGCGCCGTTCTTCAGCATCGAGTTCCACGCATAGGCCCCGGTCAGCCGCGCCGGCCCCAGCCGGGCTTCGGCCATGATGCGGTCGCTCGTCTGGTGGACCGGCTGCATCGAGGCGATGATGCCGTTCTTGCCGAAGCGCGGCAGGTCGACGGGATCGACGATCTGCGCATGTTCGATCCGCCAGCGCCTGTCGCCTTTATAGGTATCGACCATCGCGTCGATCGCATCGAGCACCTGGGCATTGGCCTTGTCGCCGATCGCATGCACCGCGACCTGGAAACCCTCGAGCGAAGCTCGGCTCATCAGGTTGCGGATCACGTCCTCGGCCATGAAGCCGAGGCCGCTCTGTCTCGGTGCGTCGCTATACGGCGCCTTCAGCCACGCGCCGCGCGATCCGAGCGCGCCATCGGCGTACAGCTTCACGCCGCCGAGGCGCAGCTTGTCGCCATACAGCCACGGCGTCGGCCCGCGCCCGGCGATCTGCACCGCCGTATCCACGCCGCTGGCATAGCTCATCACCCGCACGCGCATCGCGCCGAGATCGCCCATCCGGCGATAGGCGAGCCAATCGTCCAGGCTCGTCCCCATGTCCGCCGTCGCGGTGATGCCGAAGCCGAGCAGGATGCTCTGCGCCTTCAGGAACGCGGCGTTGCGATCGCTCGGCAGTGGTTGCGGCAGGGCCTTTTCGATCAGGGTCTGCGCCGCATCCACGAACACACCGTTCGGCAGCAGCCCGGTCTTCTCGATCCGCCCGCCCGGAGGCGACACGCTCTTGGCCGAAATGCCGGCCGCCTTCATCGCGGCGGCATTGGCCCAACCGGCATGTCCGTCGACCCGGCTCAGCCAGATCGACCGATCCCCCGCCACGCCTTCGAGATCGGCGGCGGTGGGAAAGCGGCCGAGACCCCAGATTTCCTGGTTCCACCCGCCGCCCAGGATCCAGCGGCGATCGGGATTGGCGGCAGCGTACGCGGCGATCTTCGCCTTGGCCTCGTCCAGCGTCTTGGTGTCCGACAGATCGAGCGCCAGCGCGCGGAAGCCGAGTTCCATGACATGGCCGTGCGCATCGACGAAGCCGGGCAGCAGCACCTTGCCCTTCATGTCGGCGCGCCAATCGAGCTTGTCCGGGCGCTTGTCGCCGCGCTGGAGCAGCTTCGTCACCTTGCCGCCCGGCGTCATCAGCAGCCCGGTGAACTGGATCGGCTTGCCGTCCTTGTCGAGCGTGATGCCGGCGACGTTGTCGACCAACGCGTCGGCGAGGACGGGGGATGGCATGAGGGCGAGGCCCAACCCCAATGCCGTCATCCCGGACTTGATCCGGGATCCAACGGCCCGCAAAAGCAACGGCCGATCGGTGCGCGGCACGTTGGATCCCGGAACAGGTCCGGGATGACGGGGTGTAAGGAAACTCACTTCGCCAATCTCCTCACCAGCGCGCTGGTATCCTGCCGTGCGCCGCCCATCTTCTGCACTTCGGCGTAGAACTGATCGACCAACGCCGCGACCGGCAGCACCGCGCCGTTCGTCTTCGCCTCGTCCAGCGCGAGGCCCAGATCCTTGCGCATCCAATCCACCGCGAAGCCGAAATCGAAGCGGTCCTGCCCCATCGATTCCCAGCGATTGACCATCTGCCAGCTTTGCGCCGCGCCGCCGGAGATCGCCTCGAACACCTTGGCCAGATCGAGTTCGCTCGCCTGCGCGAACCTCAATGCCTCGCTCAGGCCCTGCAACACCCCGGCGATGGCGATCTGGTTGACCATCTTGGTCGTCTGCCCCGCGCCCGCCGCGCCGACATGCACGATCCGCGCGGCATAGGCGGACATGATCGGCTCGGCCAATGCCATCGCTTCCGGCGTGCCGCCGCACATGATCGAGAGCTTGCCGTTCTCCGCCCCGGCCTGCCCGCCCGAGACCGGCGCGTCGACCGGCAGCGCGCGCGCCTCGGCCAGCCGCCGTGCGATTCCCGCCGAGACGGTGGTGTGATCGATGAACACCGCATCCTCGCGCATCGCCGCGAACGCGCCGTCCGGGCCGAGCGTCACCGCATCCAGATCGTCGTCGTTGCCGACGCAGGTGATCACCGCATCCTTGTCCCGCGCCGCCTCGGCCGGCGTATCGGCGACCTTCAGCCCGGTCGCCTCCGCCTTGGCGCGCGTGCGATTGTAGACCGTGACGTCGTGTCCGGCCCGGGCGAGATGTCCGGCCATGGGCGCACCCATCACGCCGGTTCCGATGAAAGCTATTCTTGTCATGGGGCCACGCGATAAGCGGTGTTTCCCGCGCGCGCCAGATGGTCTAGGCGCTCCCCCGACCCCGTTCGTGCTGAGCTTGTCGAAGCACCGTCCTTTTTCAGGATGCGGGCGAAGAGGAACGGCCCTTCGACACGTTCGGGGCGAACGGAAGAAACCATGGCGACCCAATCCACACCGCATGCCACGATGCCCGTCACGATCGACGATATCCGCACCGCCCATGCGCGCATCGCCGACCAGATCGTGCGCACGCCGACCTTCATCAGCCGCACGCTGAGCGAACTGACCGGCGCGACCGTATATCTGAAGTTCGAGAATCTGCAGTTCACGGCGGCCTATAAGGAGCGCGGCGCGCTCAACACGCTGCTGCAACTGCCCGCCGGCACGCCGGGCGTCATCGCCGCCTCGGCCGGAAATCACGCGCAGGGCCTCGCCTATCACGCGCACCGGCTCGGCATCCCGGCCACGATCGTGATGCCGACCAACACGCCGACCGTGAAGGTCACGCAGACCGAAGGGCACAAGGCCACCGTCGTGCTGCACGGCGACACGTTCGACGCCGCCTATGCGCATGCCCGCGAACTGGAGACCGAGCGCGGCCTGACCTTCGTCCATCCCTTCGACGATATCCGCGTCATCGCCGGCCAGGGCACCGTCGCGATCGAGATGCTCGCCGACGTCCCCGCGATCGACATGCTGATCACGCCGATCGGCGGCGGCGGCCTGATCTCCGGCATGGCCACGGTCGCGCGTGCTGCGGACAAGGCGATCGAGGTGATCGGCGTCGAGGCGGAGTTGTTCCCGTCGATGTACAACCGCATCAACGGCACGTCCTACCCCTGCGCGGGCGATACGCTGGCCGAGGGCATCGCGGTCAAGGAACCGGGCGGCATCACGTCGCTGATGGTGCGCGAACTGGTCGACGATATCGTGCTGGTCAGCGAACGCAGCCTGGAGGAAGCGGTCAGCCTGCTGCTCCAGATCGAGAAGACCGTGGTCGAGGGTGCGGGCGCCGCCGGCCTCGCCGCGCTGCTCCAGCATCCCGACCGCTTCAAGGGCAAGACGGTCGGCGTCGTGCTGTGCGGCGGCAATATCGACACGCGCTTGCTCGCCAACGTGCTGCTGCGCGATCTCGCGCGGTCGGGCCGCCTCGCGCGCCTCCGCATCCGGTTGCAGGATCAGCCGGGCGCGTTGTTCAACGTCGCGCGGATCTTCGAACAGCAGCGCGTCAACATCATCGAAATCTATCACCAGCGCGTGTTCACCACGCTGCCGGCGAAGGGCCTGATCACCGACATCGAATGCGAGACGCGCGATCGCGCGCATCTCGACCGGCTGATGCGGGCATTGAACGATGCCGGCTACGAAGCGAGCCCGGTCGAACTGGCGTAATTCGTCTCGGCCACGTTAACCTTCAATCGTGGTAAAGCCGCTTTTCATCATCGCCCGGCTGCGCAATAACGGTGTCACGCCGTGCAATTGCCGGTCGAACATAGGGATTTGCCGGCGGTGACTGCGCCCTTTCGTTTTCCGCGTTTCTTCGTGACCAGCCCGTCGCCCTGCCCCTATTTGCCCGGGCGTCAGGAGCGGAAGGTGTTCACCGAACTGAACGGCCCGCATGCCGGCGAACTGAACGATGCGTTGGGCCGGATCGGTTTCCGCCGCAGCCAGTCGGTCGCGTACCGCCCGAGCTGCGCGGGCTGCACCGCCTGCGTCTCGGTCCGCGTCGTCGCCTCCGATTTCGTCGCCAACGCCACGCAGCGCAAGCTGATCAAGCGGCATGGCGATATCGAGGTCACCGCCTGCCGCCCCTGGGCGACCGACGAGCAGTTCCAGCTGCTCCGCCGCTATCTGGCGCAGCGCCATCCCGGCGGCGGCATGGCCGGCATGGACGAGGGCGATTATGCCGACATGGTCGAACATTCGCCGGTCAACAGCTTCATCGTCGAATATCGCGAACCGGCCAAGGACGGCCGTCCGGGCCGCCTGATCGGCGCGTGCCTGACCGACCAGCAGGCGGACGGCCTGTCGATGATCTACAGCTTTTTCGACTCCGAGGTCGAGAATCGGCCGGGCCTGGGCAATTTCGTGATCATGGACCACATCCTGCGCGCCCGCGCCGCCGGGCTGCCCTATGTCTATCTCGGCTATTGGGTGAAGGGTTCGGCGCGGATGGAATACAAGACGCGCTATCGCCCGCTCGAGGTGCTGGGGCCGGCCGGCTGGACATTGCTGGCGGAGGAACCGGTGGCGGTGTCGGCGAAGACGCAGGCCGCGCTCGAGGGGGAATTGGCGTAATCGTCGCCCCCGACATACCGTCATCCTGAACTCGTTTCAGGATCCAGGCGCGGTCAGCACATCCCAATGACGGTGCCCATGTGGCGGAGGAACGCGCCTGGATCCTGAAACAAGTTCAGGATGACGCTCCTCCTTACTGTTCCGCCGGCGCGACCGTAACGTCGACATCCATTTCCTCATTGCCCTCGCCGAGCCGCGATCCGGCGACCGGCGCGGCGCCGACCGCATCGAGCGCGACGGCGACTCGCACATATGCTTCGTCCGCCAGCCGCCCTTCGAACGGATCGAACGCGACCCAGCCGATCGGCGCGACGAACGCCTCCGCCCAACCATGTGGCGCGGGGCGGTGTTCGCCGCCGAAGTCGTGCGTGCTGTAGCCGGAAATGTAGCGCGCCGGCACGCCCAGCGACCGGGCCGCGCCGAGGAAGATGTGCGTTATATCGCGCGGCGTCGCCTTGTCGCTGCCGAACGCCTCAGCCGCGGTCAGACCGGCAACGGGCTTGGCGCGATCGCCGGCGAACTTGCCCGACAGTGCGGCATTCACGCGTTGCAGGCATTCCATCGCATCGCCCTTGCCTGCAACGTCTAGCGCGAACGCCACGATCGCATCGTCGGGCAGGGTCAAGGGCGTCGCGCGCAGGAACAAGGCCGGCGGCAGCACTTCATGCGTGCCGTGCATCACCCCGTCCGCGCTGTTCGTCAGCACCTCGCCCGACACCGCGATCTCGATCGTGTCGATCGGCCCCTCGGCGTAGAGCATCGTCACCTTGTTGCCGAACCCGTCGCGCCCGGGCCGCAGCCGCGCGTCGCAATCGACGTGCAGATGCCATGACGCCACGGTTTGGTCGTCGGTATCCTCGGGCGTCAGCCGGAGCATCTGGGTGAGGCGCCCCTGCGGCACCGTGAAGCGGTAGGTGGTGCGGTGGTCGATCGACAGCCGCATCAGGTGAACTTGTACTGCCGGCCGATGGCCGCGTGCAGCAGATCATTCTCCGTCAGGAACGCTTGTAGATATTGGTGCAGTCCGTTCACGATCACCTCCCCCGTGCGTGTCTTGGCCATCCGCGTATGCCGCATCCGCGCCATCCGATCCGCTTCCCCATGCAGACCGGTGCGCTTCGCCAGCAGGCTCAAAATCTCCACCGTCTCCTCGACCGAGGCGGCCAGGCTGCGCGGCAGTTCCTGCCTTGCGATCAGCAGGTCGATCACGTTGGCGGGCCGCAGCCCTTCGGAATAGAGCCAGCGATAGGCGGTGACGGCGGACACCGTCTGCAGGATCGTCGTCCACTGATCGCGATCGACCACGCCGCCGATCTGCTCGCCCTCGGGGAGCAGCAGATGATATTTCACGTCGAGCAGGCGCGCGGTATTGTCGGCCCGCTCGACCGCTTGGCCCAGGCGGATGAACTGCGTCGTCTGGTTGCGCAGCATCTTGTGGATCGCGCCCTCGAAGCCGCGTGCCTCGGTCTGCACCATTTCCACGAGATTGAGCGTCGCGACCGCGCCGCCGGCGGAGGCGCGCTTGTCGAAGATCAGCCAGGCGCGGTTGATCGCCGTCCACGCCTCGCGGGTCAGCGCGGTGCGCACGGCGCGCGCATTGTTGCGCGCCATGTCGAGGCAACGGACGATTGAGCCCGGGTGGGTGCTGTCCAACGTCAGGAATTGCGCGACACGGTGCTGGGTCACGTCGTTGCCCGACGCCTCGAACGCATCGTCCGTCTCGGTGACGCGCAGCGCGCTCTGCCATGCCGCCTCGCCGGCCGGGCGCGGCGACAGCACGTCCAGCCGCACGGTCGCCTCGACCAGCCGGGCGATGAAATCCGCCCGCTCGATGTAACGGCCGAGCCAGTAGAGCGACGATGCGGTGCGCGACAGCATCAGCATGAAATCCGCCCGCAGAGGAGCGTGATGGCCCCCGTCATTGTCTCTGCCCCTGCGTCATTCCGCCCATCGTCTGCTGCTGGCTCTGCTGGCCATTGTCCATCAGCACGAAGCTGTCCTTCGTCCCCCCGCCCTGCGAGGAGTTCACCACCAGCGACCCCTCCTTCAGCGCGACGCGCGTGAGACCGCCGGGCACGACCTGGATGCCCTTGGATCCGGTCAGGACGAACGGCCGGAAATCGACGTGGCGCGGGGCCAGCCCGGTTTCCGCCAGGGTGGGCACGGTGGACAGCGCCAGGGTCGGCTGTGCGATGTAGCGATGCGGCTCGGCGATCAGCGCCGCGCGGAAATCCTCGATCTCCTTCTTGGACGCGGTCGGCCCGACCAGCATGCCGTATCCGCCCGATCCATCGACCAACTTGACGACCACGTCCGCCAGATTGTCGAGCACGTACTTCAACGCCTGCGGTTCGCGGCAGCGCCACGTCTCCACGTTTGGCAGCTTCGCCTCGCCGCCCGAATAGAATTTCACGATCTCGGGCATATAGCTGTAGATCGCCTTGTCGTCGGCGATGCCGTTGCCCGGCGCATTGAGCAACGCGACATTGCCCGCCGCATAGGCCGCGATCAGCCCGGGTACGCCGAGCATCGAATCCGGGCGGAACACGAGCGGATCGAGATAATCGTCGTCGATCCGGCGATAGATCACATCCACCTTCACGCGGCCCGCGATCGTGCGCATCCAGACGATATCGTCGTCCACCACCAGATCCGCCGCCTCGACCAGTTCGATGCCCATCGAATCCGCCAGGAAGCTGTGTTCATAATAGGCCGAATTGTAATGGCCCGGCGTGAGCACGACACATACCGGATTGTGCACGCCGTGCGGCGCGACCGACTTCATCGTCTCGAGCAGGCGGTCGGGATAGGAATCCACCGCCGCCACGCGGAACTCGCGAAACAGTTCGGGGCACAGCCGCAACATCGCCTCGCGGTTTTCCAGCATGTAGCTGACGCCGGAAGGCGTGCGCGCATTGTCTTCCAGCACGAAGAAATCGTCCGGCCCGGTGCGCACCAGATCGATCCCGCAGATATGCGCCCAGATGCCATGCGGCGGGCGCATCCCGGCGATCTCCGGGCGAAATTGCGGATTGCCGAAGATCAGGTCGGGCGGCAGCACTCCGGCATCGAGGATGCGCCGGGCGCCGTAGATATCGTCGAGAAACGCGTTGATCGCCTCGACGCGCTGGATGAGTCCTTCCGACAGCCGCTGCCATTCGTCGGCCAGGAAGATGCGCGGCACGATGTCGAACGGAATGATGCGCTCGCTCGCATCGCTCTCGCCATAGACCGCGAACGTGATGCCGAGCTGGCGGAAAGTGGCCTCGGCGCTTTGCTGGCGGCGACCGAGTTCGGCGGCGGGGGTATCCTCGATCCACTGCCCGAGGCTGGCAAGTTCCGGGCGCGGCTTCTTGCTGCCGGGCTGCCCCATGATTTCATCGAACGCGTAAGCTTTCCCCATCTAGTCCGTAATGCCCCTCAAACCGAAGTGGTTCCATGCTGTAACGGATCGCTGCGGTGCACAAGTGCTGGCGGCAAGAAATGTGCCGGGGGCACATTTCAGCCAGCGCTCGCCGAGCAAGGCGAGTCTCGCCGCTAGGAAGCGAGCCCCGCCAGAATTCCCGGCGTCAGGATCTGCGGCAACACCTGCGGTGCCTTCGCCCCCGGCGCATAATACAGGTACAGCGGCACACCCGCGCGGTTATGCTGCTCGATGAACCGCCCGAGCGTCGCGTCGCCGTCCGTCCAGTCGCCGACCAGCACCGCCACGTTGTTCCTGGCGAACGCCGCGCGAGTGGCGTCCGTATCGATCGCCGCCGCCTCGTTGACCTTGCACGTCAGGCACCAATCGGCGGTGAAATAGGCGAATACCGGCCGGCCCTGCGCGCGCAGGTCGGCGAGCTTCTTCTCGCTGAACGCCTCGGCACCCGTGGCTTGCGCGGCCTGCGCCGGCGCCGGGTGCACCAGCGCTGCCGAGGCGACTCCGACCGCGACCAATACGATCGCGCCGATGATGCCGAAGCCCAGTCCCCGCGCCTGCCGCCGCCCCGAAACCCACAGCACCAACGCCACCGCCAGCGCCGCGCCCAGCCCAAGCGTCAGCCCGTCCACCCCGGCCTGCCGCCCCAGCACCCATGCGAGCGCCAGCGCCGTCAGCCACATCGGCACGCTCAGCACATGCCGGAACGTCTCCATCCACGCCCCCGGCTTGGGCAGAAGCCGCCGCATGCTCGGCACGAAACCGAGCGCCAGGAACGGCAAGGCCAGCCCCAGCCCCAGCCCCGCGAACACCGCCAAGGCCGCCGCCCAGGGCAGCACCAGGGCCGCGCCCAGCGCCGCGCCCATGAACGGCCCGGTGCACGGCGTGGCGATGAACGCCGCCAGCGCGCCGGTCGCGAACGCCCCGCCGACGCCGCCCGCCTGATTGACGAAGCGCGGCGTCGGGATCTCGAACAGTCCGGCCAGATTGAGCGCGATCGCCACGGTCAGCAGCAGGAGCAGCACCACCACGCGCGGATCCTGCAACTGGAACGCCCAGCCGACCGCACTGCCCCCGGCGCGCAGGCCCAGGATCAGCCCGCCCAGCGCCAGGCACACCGCGATCACGCCCGCCGCATAGGCCAGCGCCTCGCGCCGCGCCGCGCCCTCGTCGAGATGCCCGCGCGCGAGGCTCAGCGCCTTGAGGCTCAGGATCGGAAACACGCACGGCATCACGTTCAGGATCAACCCGCCCAGCACCGCGCCGGCGAACGCGATCAGCGCGCCCAGCAACCAGCCTTCGCTCGCCGGAGCATCGCCCGCGGCCACCGTGCCCGGCACCGCCGACACCGCCAGCGCCTGATCCTTGCCGATCCGCAACACGCCCTCGATCGGCACGCCGCCGTTCGTCGCCTTGGTCGAGATCACCAGCCGGTCGCCCTCGCGCGTCACCGTCTGCGGCGCGGCGTAATCGATCACGCCGGTGGTCAGCGGGAAGAAATAGGCGTCGGCCAGCGGCGCGCCGGCCGGATACGGCACCGCGATCGTCGCCTTGCCATTCTCGACCTGCAACGTCGCCTTGGCATCCAGCGGTCTGGGGATCGCACGCCGCCAGGCATCGAATTCGGCCCGCACGTCCGGCGCGACCGAACCGTCGCCGACCACCAGATCGGTCGCCAGTTCCGCCCGCTCCGGCACGCACACCGTGCTGGTACAGACGAGGTAATCCATCTTCAGCCGCACCGGCAGCTTCGTGCCCACCGCGAGTCCCGCCGGCACCTTCAGCGTCACCAGCGGCGCATAGGGCGTCTCGTAGACATAGTTCATCAGCCCGGCGATCAGCAGCGTGCCCGGCACCGGATAGACCGGCGCACCGGCCGTCACGCCCTGCGGCAGGGTCCAGTCCAGCTTCGCCGGAAACCCGGCATCGCCGGGGTTCGACCAGTAACCGTGCCAATCCTTTTGCGGCCGCGTGTCGAGCGCCAGCGTCACCTCGCTTCCCGCCTTGGGCCGGGCGGTTTCCGCCACCAGCCGGATCGCGAGATGCGGCCCCGCCCCCAGCGCGCCCGGGCCTTCCGCCGAGGCGGGTGCGGCGAAAACGGCCAGCACCGTCACAATCATGACCCAAAACGCGCGCATCGGAATCCCAGTCTGTAACGTCGGCCTGCAACGATCTTGTCGGCATCGATCGTCTTGCCCATAGCGGGGCCGTCCCCGCTTTGCACCCGAAGGAATTCCAGTGGCCCTAAAACTGAAAGTGCCCGCCAGCCTGGCCGCCATCATCGCCATTACGCTGGCCGGAACGGCGGTCTTCGCGCAAAGCGCCCCGGCACCCGCGCCGACCCCTGCCCCCGCCCCCGCCCCCAGGGGCGCGCCCAAGCTGATCGTCGTCGTCTCGGTCGATCAATTCTCCGCCGATCTGTTCGGCGAATACCGCAAGAGCTACGACGACGGCTTCGCCAAGCTGATGCAGGGCGGCGTGTTCCCCTCGGGCTATCAGAGCCACGCCGCGACGGAGACCTGCCCCGGCCACTCCACGATCACTACCGGATATCGCCCGGCGCATACCGGCATCATCGCCAACAATTGGGTGGATCAAAGCGCGCCGCGCAAGGACAAGACGGTCTATTGCGCCGAGGACGAGAGCGTTTTCGGCACCGATTCGTCCAACTATACCGTGTCCGACAAGCATCTGCTCGTGCCGACGCTCGGCGAACGCATGAAGGCGGCCGATCCGCGCACCCGGGTCGTATCGGTCGCGGGCAAGGATCGCGCGGCGGTGATGATGGGCGGCCACACGGTCGACGAACTCTGGTGGTGGAACGGCAAGGCGTTCGTCAGCTACGCCGGCCGCGCGACGCCGGCGGTGGTGACGCGCGCCAACACCGCGCTCGCCGCCGTGCTGGCCAAACCGCAGCCGGCCTTGCCGATCCCCGCCAGTTGCGGTGCCCGCGACAAGGCGGTCGCGCTCGGCGGCGGCAAGTCCGTCGGCACCGGGCATTTCGACCGTGCCGCCGGCGACGCCAAGGCCTTCCGCGCCTCGCCCGCCTTCGATACCGGCATCTTCGCGCTCGCCGCCGGGCTGGTGCAGGACATGAAGCTGGGCCAGGGGCCGCAGACCGACATCATCACCGTCGGAGCCTCAGCCACCGACTATATCGGCCACACCTACGGCACCGAGGGGGTCGAGATGTGCATCCAGATGACCGAACTCGATCGCAATCTGGGCGGCTTCCTCGACGTGCTCGACGCGAGCGGCGTCGATTACGAGGTCGCGCTGACCGCCGATCATGGCGGCAACGACCTGCCCGAACGCGAAATCCTGTCGAACATTCCCGAGGCGCAGCGCGCCGACGTCGCGCTCGCGCCTGCCGTGATCGGCAAGGCGATCGGCGAGAAGCTCGGCCTTACCACGCCGGTGCTGTTCGGCGACATCCCGAATGGCGACGTGTGGATCTCAACCGCGATCACGCCGGCGCAGCGCACGGCCGTGCAGGCCGAGGCGATCGCGCGTTACAAGGCGCTGCCGCAGGTCGCCGCCGTGCTGACCGCCGCGCAGATCGCCGCCACGCCGATGCCGAGCGGCGCGCCCGAAACGTGGAGCCTGATCCAGAAGGCCCGCGCCTCGTTTTACGCCCGCCGCTCGGGCGACCTGATCGTATTCCTCAAGCCGCGCGTCACGCCGATCCCGAACCCCGGCGGCGGCTATGTCGCGACTCACGGCAGCCCCTATGATTACGATCGTCGCGTGCCGATCCTGTTCTGGCGCAAGGGCATGACGGGGTTCGAACATCCCGCCGGCGTCGAAACGGTCGATATCGCGCCGACCTTGGCCCATACGATCGGCCTGAAAGTGCCGGGCGTGGACGGCAGGTGCCTGGATCTGAAGGCCGGAGGCGCGCCGTGCAAATGATCGCGCGGCGTCATCGCCGGTAACCTGACGGCAACGGATCGGCGTTATCTGCGAACGCCGTGAACCAGCGTTTCATCATCACCACCTTCGCCGCCTGCATCTTCATGTTCGCCGCGATCTTCGCGTTGACCGCGCCCGCATCGCTGCCGCGACCGGCGGCAAAGGCGGATGCCGCTCCCGCCTCCCCCGAAGCGGTGATGTATGCCGATTGCAACGCGGTGCGCGCCGCCAACGCGGCTCCCCTGCGCGCCGGTCAGCCGGGGTATCGCCCGGCGCTGGATGCCAACATGAACGGCGTCGCCTGCGAGACCGTCGGTGGCGCGCCCGCACCCGCTGTCGTCGGCACCTCGCCCTCCACCGCCGCCCCGCCCCCGGCCGATGTCGCGCCCCCAGCCGATTTCGCGCCGCAGCCGCCGGTCGAGGCTCCGAGCCCGCCGTCGCAGCAGCGGGCCGAACCGATCACGCTGACCTGAAACGGCGGGCGTCTACCGCGTCTCGAACGCCCTGATCCCCGGCCCCAGCCGGTTCGCCCCGATCGCCAGCCGCGCATGGCTGTAATCCGCCACGAACGCCGGATTGCCGCGCGCACCCGGGGCCATCCGCGCGTCGTTGTCCGCGATGTTCAGGCCCGCCGACGGATAGGTCCTGGCCTCGGCCCCGACGACGATCAGCGCGCCGGCATTCTCTTTCGCCCGGCCCTGCACGAAGGTGTTGCCGGCGATCACCCCGGTCGCGCCCTCCGGCAGGTCGATCATGTAATTGGTCCTGGTGCCGCGGGTATCGTCGAAGCTGTTGCCGCTGATCGTCACGTTGGGCACGCGCAGCTTGACGTAATGCCCGCCGGTGCCGCGTTCGAAACGCGAATTGGTGATCGTCACCGATCCATTGTTGCCGAGATAGATTGCGTGGCTGCAATTCACCGCCTGGTCGCATTGGCCAAGGCCGGAAAAGGTCGAGCGATCGATCACGATCCGCTGCCCGCGCGGCTCTCCGCCGAGGATCCCCTCCTGGCTGTCGAGAAACATGGAATTGCGCACGGTCAGGTCGCCCATCTCGGCGCGGATGCCGGCGCCGTTGCCGTCGCTCACGCTGAAGCCGCGGAACACCAGCCCGTCGACCACCGATCCGTTGCCGCGCAGCACGAACGCGGCCTTGTCCTCGCACACCGTGCCGTCGAAGATCGCCGTGCCGGGCGTGACCGCCTTGAACGTGATCCGCCCGCCCGCCTGCACGGTGCATTCGCGATAGGTGCCCGGCGCGATCAGGATCGTCGCCGTCCCCATCCGCACCGCTTGCACCGCCTCATCGAGGGTGGCGAAGCCCCTGCCGGTCTCGGCGATCGTGAAGGGCGCGCGGTGCGTCTGGGCGGAGGCGGACGCGCCGAGGGCGATGGCGAACAAGGGGAGCATTCGGCGCATTGTGAGACTTTCAAATCGATCTCGGCGAAGCACGCCAACCCATCCCCGTTCGTGCTGAGCCTGTCGAAGCACCGTTCTTCTCGTCAACGCTCGGGAAGAAGAACGGCCCCTCGACAGGCTCAGGGCGAACGGGGACAGGCCCGCGCACGCATCTTGGTCGATACATGCCCCCGGATACCGCGCCCGTGAACCCGAATTGAGGGTTAATCCAGATTCGGCCGCAACCAGCGTTGTGCGGTGGGCAGGTCGACCCCGCGCCGCGCGGCATAATCCTCGACCTGATCCGGGCCGATCCGCGCCACGCCGAAATATTCCGCCTGCGGGTGCCCGAAATAGAAACCGCTCACCGCCGCCGTCGGCAGCATCGCGAAGCTCTCGGTCAGCGTCGCGCCGGTCGCCTTGTGCGCGTCGAGCATCTCGAACAGCTGGATCTTCAGGCTGTGCTCCGGGCAGGCCGGATAGCCCGGTGCCGGACGGATGCCGCGATATTGCTCGCGGATCAGCGCTTCGTTGGTCAGTTGCTCGTCGGGCGCATAGCCCCACAGTTCCTGCCGGACATGCTGGTGCAGCCGTTCCGCGAACGCCTCGGCCAGCCGGTCCGCCAGCGCCTTCAGCAGGATGTCGGAATAATCGTCGATCCCCGCCTTGAAGCGCGCCAGATGCGGCTCGATGCCGTGGATCGACACCGCGAACCCGCCGATCCAGTCACCCTTGGGATCGACGAAATCGGCCAGGCACATGTTCGCCCGCCCTTCCCGCTTGGCGATCTGCTGGCGCAGGAACGGCAGGCGCACCACGTCCGTGCCCTCCACCAGGTTGAGCATGTCGAGCCCGCGCAGTTCCTCGGCGTTGAAATCGCCCTTCAGGTCCACGATCACGTCGTCGTCGTGCCGCGCGCAGGACCACAGGCCGCAAACGCCCCGCGCCGTCAGCCACTTCTCGTTCACGATCCTGTCGAGCATCGCCTGCGCATCGGCGAACAGCGACGTCGCGCTCTCGCCGACCACCGGGTCGGTCAGGATCGCCGGATAATTCCCCGCCAGTTCCCAGGCGCGGAAGAACGGCGTCCAGTCGATCAGCTCGCGCAGATCCTTCAGATCCCAGTCGCGGAACACGTGCACGCCCGGCTTCAGCGGCGCGGCCGGCTTCAGCGCCATGTCCGCGACGAACGGATTGGCGCGCGCCTTGGCCAGCGGCAGCAGATCGTTCTGCCCCTTGTTGGCCCGCGCCAGGCGCACCGCCTCATACTCGTCCGAAGTCTTCTTGACGAAATCGTCGCGGATCGTGTCCGACACCAGGGTCGATGCCACGCCCACCGCTCGGCTCGCGTCCAGCACGTGCACCACCGGCCCGTCATATGCCGGCGAGATGCGCAGCGCGGTGTGCACCTTGCTGGTCGTCGCGCCGCCGATCAGCAACGGCATCGTCATCCCGGCGCGCTTCATCTCCTCCGCCACCGTGACCATCTCGTCCAGCGACGGCGTGATGAGGCCCGACAGACCGATCATGTCGGCATCGTTCTCGTTCGCCGCCTTCAGGATATCCGGCCACGCCACCATCACGCCCATGTCGACGACATCGAAGCCGTTGCACTGCAGGACGACGCCGACGATGTTCTTGCCGATATCGTGCACGTCGCCCTTCACGGTCGCCATGATGATCTTGCCCTTGCCGCGCGCGCCGGGCTCCTTCGCCGCCTCGATGAAGGGCAGCAGATGCGCCACCGCCTTCTTCATCACGCGCGCGCTTTTCACGACCTGCGGCAGGAACATCTTGCCCGATCCGAACAGGTCGCCGACCACGTTCATGCCGTCCATCAACGGCCCCTCGATCACCTCGATCGGGCGGTCGAAAAGCTGCCGGCATTCCTCGGTATCGTCCACGACATGCGCGTCGATGCCCTTGACCAAAGCATATTCCAGCCGCTTGGCGACCGGCAGCGAACGCCATTCCGCCGCCGCCTTCTCGGCCACCGCATCGGTACCCTTGTAGCGTTCGGCCAGCGCGATCAGCCGCTCGGTCGCGTCCGGATCCTTGTTGAGGATCACATCCTCGCAGGCGGTGCGCAGTTCGGGGTCGATCGTGTCGTACACGTCGAGTTGCCCCGCATTGACGATCGCCATGTCCATGCCCTGCGGGATGGCGTAATAGAGGAACACCGAGTGCATCGCGCGGCGCACCGGCTCGTTGCCGCGGAAGCTGAAGCTCAGGTTGGAAAGCCCGCCCGAGATGTGCACGTGCGGGCAGCGTGCCTTGATCTCGGCGCACGCCTCGATGAAATCCACGCCGTAATTGTTGTGCTCCTCGATCCCCGTCGCCACCGCGAACACGTTGGGGTCGAAGATGATGTCCTCGGGCGGGAAGCCGATGCCGAGGAGCAACTTGTAGGCGCGCTCGCAGATCTCGACCTTGCGCGCCTTGGTGTCCGCCTGGCCCACCTCGTCGAACGCCATCACGACGACGGCCGCCCCGTAATTCCTGCACTTGCGGGCATGTTCCAGGAACTGCTCTTCGCCTTCCTTCATGCTGATCGAATTGACGATCGGCTTGCCGCTGACGCATTTCAGCCCCGCCTCGATCACGCTCCACTTGGAGCTGTCGACCATGAACGGGATGCGCGCGATGTCCGGTTCCGCCGCGATCAGCTTCAGGAACGTGGTCATGGCGTATTCGGCGTCGAGCAGCCCCTCGTCCATGTTGACGTCTAGCACCTGGGCGCCGCTCTCCACCTGCTGCAACGCCACCTCGACCGCGGCCGGATAGTCGCCCGCCATGATCAGCTTCTTGAAGCGCGCGGAGCCGGTGACGTTGGTGCGCTCGCCGATATTGACGAAATTGGCGGAGGAATTGGTGGTCATCTATCTTTTCTTCCCCCCTCCCGCGTGCGGGAGGGGTCGGGGGAGGGCCTGACCGACATCAGGCGATGCTTGGGAGGCACTGCCCTCCCCTAACCCCTCCCGCAAGCGGGAGGGGAATTTTTACGCCGCCATCGTCATCGGCTCCAGCCCGGCAAGCTTCGTCCGCACGGCCGGCTGCGCCACCTGCCGCGCCGGCAACCCAGCCACCGCCTTGGCCATCGCCGCGATATGCGCCGGGGTCGATCCGCAGCATCCGCCGAGCACGTTCACCTGCCCGGCCTGCGCCCATTCCAGCACCAGCCCGGCGGTCGTGTCCGGCATCTCGTCATATTCGCCCAGCTCGTTGGGCAGGCCGGCATTGGGATAGACCATGATCAGCGTGTCCGCGATGTCGGAGAGCGTGCGGACATGCGGCCGCAACTGCTCCGCCCCGAACGAACAGTTCAGCCCGATCGTCACCGGTCTGGCATGCCGCACCGCGTGCCAGAACGCCTCGACCGTATGGCCCGACAGGTTGCGCCCGGACAGGTCGGTCAGCGTCATCGACATCATGATCGGCACGTCGCGGCCAAGGTCGTGCGACGCTTCCAGCGCGGCCATGATTCCGGCCTTGGCGTTCAGCGTATCGAACACCGTCTCGATCAGGATGAAATCGACGCCCCCCTCGATCAGCGCGTCGATCTGCTCGCGGTACACGGTCTTGAGGTAATCGAAATCGATCTCGCGAAAGCCCGGATCGTTGACGTCGGGCGACAGCGACAGCGTCTTGTTGGTCGGCCCGATCGCCCCGGCGACGAAGCGCGGGCGCCCGTCCTTCGCGGCATATTCGTCGGCCAGCCGGCGCGCGATCTGCGCCGAGGCGAGGTTAATCTCCTTCACCAGATGCTCCGCGGCATAATCGGCCTGGCTGATCAGGTTCGCGGAAAAGGTGTTGGTCGAGACGATGTCCGATCCCGCCTCGAGATATTCGCGCGTGATCGTCTCCGGCACCTCGGGCTTGGTCAGCGCCAGGATGTCGTTATTGCCCTTCTGGTCCTTGGCGAGGCCAAGATCGCCGGCATAATCCGCCTCGTTCAGCTTCCAGTTCTGGATCTCCGTCCCGAACGCGCCATCGGTGATCAGCACGCGCTTGGCCGCTTCGGCGAGGAATTTTTCTCGGATATTCATGACTTGAAAATCCCTTCTTCATCCCAGCGAAGGCTGGGGTCTTTGTATTGTCCGGCGCGCCCTAGCCCCTTGAGATCCCAGCCTTCGCTGGGATGACGCTTGTGGCTACGCCGCCTCGGCCCGCTCCACACCCTTCGCCCGGATCCCGAGCAGATGGCAGATCGCGAAACTGAGTTCCGCGCGGTTGAGCGTGTAGAAATGGAAATCCCGCACGCCGCCGGCATAGAGCCGCCGGCACAGTTCCGCCGCGATCGTCGCCGACACCAGTTGCCGCGCCGCCGGATGATCGTCCAGCCCCTCGAACAAAGTCCCCATCCAGGATGGTACCACCGTGCCGCACATCGCCGACATGCGCTGCACCGCGCCGAAATTCATGATCGGCATGATCCCCGGCACGATCTCGGCATCGATCCCGGCCTTGGCCACGGCGTCGCGATACCGGAAGAACGTCTCCGCTTCATGGAAGAATTGCGTGATCGCGCGGCTCGCGCCGGCGTCGAGCTTGCGCTTGAGATTGTCGAGGTCCGCCACCGGATCGGGTGAATCCGGGTGGCATTCGGGGTAGGCCGCGACCGAGATCTCGAACGGGTGCAGCTTGCGCAGGCCCGCGACCAAAGCCGCCGCATTCTCATACCCGCCGACCGGCGACTGGAACTTCGCGCCCGCCACCGGCGGATCGCCGCGCAGCGCGACGATGTGGCGCACGCCGGCCTCCCAGTAATCGTTGGCGACCGCGTCGATCTCCTTGCGCGTCGCCTCGACGCAGGTCAGGTGCGCCGCCGCCGGGATGTTCGTGTCGCGCGCGATCCGCGCCACCGTGGCGTGCGTCCGCTCGCGCGTCGTGCCGCCCGCCCCGTACGTCACGGACACGAAGCGCGGACCGAGCGGGCTCAGCGTCTGCACCGATTCCCACAGCGTCTCTTCCATCTTCTCGGTCTTGGGCGGAAAGAATTCGAAACTCACCCGAGCATCGCTGCCGCCGACGTCCGCGAACATCGGAGTCGCCAGAGCGCGTCGCGCTTCCTGCATGTCCTTGACCGAAACCATCACGCTGCCTTCACCTCATGTAGCGGCGACCCGAGCTTGCGCCCGAGCCACAATTTCACCGTCAGTTCACCGCCCTCGAGCGTCTCGGTCCGCGCCGGCGCGAGGCCCGCGCTGGCGAACCAGACGGCGATCTGCTCGTCCGAAAAACCGAGGCGGGTATGCGCATCGCGCGCGCGTAGATCCTCGCGGTCGTGGCTGGCGAAATCCGCGATCAGCAGCCGGCCGCCGGGGCTGAGCACCCGCGCCGCCTCGGCGATCGCGGCGCCGGGCTGTTGCGCGAAATGCAGCACGTGGTGGATGATCGCCGCATCCGCCTCGTCGTCGCCCAGCGGCAGCGCGTAGAGATCGGCCTGACGCAGTTCGGCATTGACGAGGCCGCGTTCGGACAGCTTGGCCCGCGCCAGCCGCAGCATTTCCGACGACCGATCGATTCCCAGCGCATATTTCGCACGCCCCGCGAACAGTTCGAGCATCCGCCCGGTGCCGGTGCCGATATCGATCAGCCGCCCGATCGGGGCCTCCCCCAGCACATCGGAAATTGCCGCCTCGACCTGCTCTTCGGCGACGTGCAGCGACCGGATCGCGTCCCATTGCCCCGCATTCGCCTCGAACCACATCGCCGCCGACGCTGCGCGATCGGCGCGCACCGCCGCCAGCCGCGCCGCATCGGCCACCGCCCAATGGTCCGGCTCGATCCCGTTCCAGGCGTCCAGCGCGGCGACGACCGGCGCGACCTTGGCCGCGCTGCCGACGCCGACGAACACCCAGCTGCCCTCCTTGCGCCGCTCCGCGAGACCCGCGTCGCACAGGATCTTCACATGGCGCGACACCCGTGGCTGGCTCTGGCCCAGAACCTGTGCCAATTCACCGACCGACAGCTCCATCGAGCGCAGCAGCGCCAGGATGCGCAGCCGCGTCGCATCGGCAAGCGCGCGGAAGATGTCGAGGGCCAGGGTCATTGCCTCAATACATATAAAGATATCTTTATATGAGGTCAACGCGCGATAAGTTGCGGACCCAACACCCTGCCGTTAGCGTTACCGGCGCAACCTTTGCCAACTTCCAGGAGAATTATCCGTGAAGACGCTCGTCGCCATCGCAACCGTCGCCATGCTTGCCGCCTGCTCGCCCGCCGCTCAGAACGAAACCGCCGAGGCCGCCGACCAGATCTCCGCCGACGCCAATGCGACGATGAGCGCCGCCGTCAACGACACCGATGCCGCCGCCGATCGCGCCTTCGGCTCGGCCGAAGCGAAGCTCGACAATGCCGGCGCGGCGATCGGCAATGCAGCGGACAAGGCCGCCGACAAGACCGGTGCCGCACTGAAGGACGCCGGCAACGCGATCGAGGATTGAGGTGGCGCGGATCGATCGGATGATGCGCCTCGCCCCCCTGCTCCCGGTGCTGCTGCTCGCCGCGTGCGGATCGCATAGCGACGCGCCCGGCTCGGTCAGCGCGAGCGAGGCACAGTCCCTGAACGACGCGGCGGCGATGCTCGACGCCAACAGCGTGGATGCCAACGCCGTCGCGATCGGAGGCGAAAACGAGGCTCAGCCGCGATAAGCCACTCTAAAGACCCTGCTCTCATCAAGGTATTTCATCCCATGACGACCAACCGGCGCCTCGGCGCGACCGATCTGCACATCGCGCCGCTGGTGCTCGGTGGCAACGTCTTCGGCTGGACCGCCGACAGGGATGCGAGCTTCGCCGTGCTCGACGCGTTCGTCGCCGGGGGCGGCACGATGATCGACACGGCCGACGTCTATTCGGCCTGGGTGCCGGGCCATCAGGGCGGCGAGTCCGAAAGCATGATCGGCGATTGGCTGAAATCGAGCGGCAAGCGCAACGACGTGCTGATCGCCACCAAGGTCGGCATGCTGCCCGGCGAGGGTGGCGAAAAGCTCGCCCCCGCGCGGATCGCGGCGGCCTGCGACGCTTCGCTCAAACGGCTCGGCGTCGAGACGATCGACCTCTATTTCGCGCATCAGGACGATGATGCCGTCGCGCAGGAGGATGCGCTCGCCGCCTTCGCCAAGCTGATCGACGCCGGCAAGGTCCGCGCGCTCGGCGCATCGAACTTTCACGCCAGGCGCCTGAAATCGGCGCACGATGCCGCGGTCGCGCACGGTCTGCCGCATTATCAGGTGCTCCAGCCGGAATATAATCTTGTCAGCCGTCACAAGTTCGAAGGCGAGTTGCAGGATTATTGCATCACCAACAATGTCGGCGTGGTGCCCTATTACGGCCTCGCCTCCGGTTTCCTCACCGGCAAGTATCGCAGCAAGGACGATCTCGGCCAGAGCGTGCGCGGCGGCCGGATGGGCGACCTGCTCGAAGGCAAGGGCGCGGACGTGCTGGCGGCGATGGACGCGGTGGCTGCGGACACCGGCGCGAGCCTGGCGCAGATCGCCTTGGCGTGGCTCGCCGCACAACCCGGCGTCACCGCCCCGATCGCCAGCGCGACGAGCGTCAAGCAGGTCGAGGACCTGCTCGGCGCGATCACGCTGGAGTTGAGTGCGGACCAGCTCGATCGGCTGAGCGCGGCGGGGGCCTGACCCCGCTACCCCATCCGAAACCGTCACCCCGGACTTGATCCGGGGTGCAACTCACCACTTGCGATGGCGTCGATTGTTGCACGTTGGATCCCGGATCAAGCCCGGGATGACGGTTAGTGCATCTGGCTAGGGCAACCCCATTTCCCCATGTGCCGTCCATAAAAATCCAGGATCGTCGTCCACAGATGCTCGCCTACCACCGGGCCCCCGACGCGGTGCGTGAAGCCGGGATAGAACATCATCTCGAACGGCGTGGACGCCGCCTGCATCCGTGCCGCCAGCGCGGTCGAGTTCTCGAAGAACACATTGTCGTCCGACATGCCGTGAATCAGCAGCATGGGATCGGCGATCTTCGGCGCATCGGTCAGCGCGCTGGACGCGGCATAGGCTTTCGCGTCCTTCTTCGGGTCGCCCATATAGCGTTCGGTATAATGCGTATCGTAGAGTTCCCACTTCGTCACCGGCGCGCCCGCCACGCCCGCGGCAAACACGCCCGGCGCCGCCTCCAGCATCTTCAGCGTCATGTACCCGCCATAGGACCAGCCATAGGTGACGATCTTGGCGGGATCGACGAAGGGCTGTTCCTTCAGCCATTTCGCACCGGCCAATTGATCCGCGACCTCGACCGTGCCCGCCGCACGATAAAGCTGGCTTTCGAACGCGACGCCGCGATTGGCCGATCCGCGATTGTCGATCATGAACACGATATAGCCCTGATCGACCAGATATTGGTGCAGCGCCCCGCCCCAGTTCCTCGACACTGTCTGCGAATGCGGCCCGCCATAATGTTCGAAGAACACCGGATATTTCTTGCCCGGCTCCAGCGGCGGCGTGATCATCTCCCAATACAGCGTGCTGCCGTCTGCCGCCTTCAGCGTGCCGAACTTCGTCGCCTGATGCTGCTTGAGGAACGGGAAATACGGATGCCCTGCGACCAGCGCGTTTTGGTTGATCCACGACAGCCGCTTGCCGCTCGTATCCGCCAGATACACCTGGGTCGGCTGATCCGGGTTGGAGCGCGACACAATGATCCGCGACGCCGCCTTGTCCATCGTCGCGCCGTTCCACCAGCCCGGCTCGGTCAGCCGCACCGGCGCGGCGGGATGGGCCAGATCGATCGCATAGAGATGCTTTTCCAGCACCCCGTCCTTGTTGGCGGTAAAGTAGATGCGACCCTTGGCCTGGTCGACTCCGGCCAGGTCCATCACCACCCAGTCGCCCTTGGTCAGCTGCGTCCATTTGCCCGCCTTGAAGCGATACAGATGCGCGAAACCGTCGCGTTCCGACGTCCAGATCAGGCTGCCGTCGTTTAGGAACTGATAGGCGTTGCTCAGGTTGACCCAGGAGTTCGCCCGCGCCTTCTCGCTGAACAACACGCTGGACTTGCCCGTCGCCGGATCGACCTTGAGCATGTCCAGCACCGTCTGCGCACGGTTCTGGCGCTGCACGTACAAAACGCTGCCGTCCGGCGCCCAGTCGACACGCGCCAGATAGATGTCGGTCTCCCTACCGAGATCGACCTTCACCCGGCCTGTGCCATCGGGCTTCATCACGTACAGCTCGACCGCCACGTTCGGCGTGCCGGCGGCGGGATAGCGCTGGTTGTACGTCTTGGTCCCGTTCGCGCCGATTGCCGCGCGGGTGATCACCCCGACCGGGGCTTCGTCGAACCGCTCGACCGCCACCCGCGTGTCGCCCGGCGCCCACCAATAGCCGGTGCGCCGGTCCATCTCTTCCTGCGCGACGAATTCGGCCTCACCCCAATGGATCGTATCCCTGCCATCCTCGGTCAATGCGCGCGGCGCACCGCCCAGCGGTTGGACTACGAGATTCTGGTCGCGGACATAGGAGACGTATCCGCCCGCCGGGCTGATCTTCGGGTTCAGCGCGCCGCCGACATTCTCGGTCAGCCGCGTCACATTGCCGTCCAATGTCGCAAGATACAGGTCGCCGTCGATCGGCACGAGGATCGTCTTGCCGTCCGGCGACCATTCGTAGGACACGATGCCGGTCTTGCCGCTGATGCTGCGATCGCGCTCGCGCTGCATCTTCTCGGCCTCGGACAGTTCCGCGCCGCTGCCGACCTTCTTCGAATCGACCAGCATGCGTTCCTTGCCGGTGCGCGTATCGAGCGCCCACAGGTCGAAGCGCTGCTTCTCGTCGGCGCGCGGCTTCAGCGACGTGAGCAACGTCCCGTCGGGCGACAGCTTCAGCGATTGCGGCTGCGGCCCCGACAGATCGGGTGATCCGAACACGCGCTTCAGCGTCAGCTTCTGGCCCTGCGTCTGCGGCTGGGCGGACGCTGCGGTCTCAGCAGCCAAGGCCGGCGATCCCATCGCGGCGAGCATCACCCCCGCCACGATCCATGATTTCGCCATCCCTCATCTCCAATCCCGTGCAGCTCTATTCAGCTCGCGGGTATAGCGCCGGGCAAGGGATTGTCGCCTGTTTTACGACGCTTGCCGATCGACAGCACGCGCCGCGCGATGATCGATCGCCACGCCCATTCGACCGGCGCGATCGCGTAGTTGCGCACGTACCAATTCGCCGCCAGCAGCAGCAAGGCGTTCACCGCCAGCGCCGTCAGCATCAGCGCCATCCACCCCTGTTGCCCATACAGGCCGAGCGCGAACGGCGGGTACAGGACCCACAGGCAGATGATCGTCTGACCGATATAGATCGTCAGCGCGGTCCGCCCGGCCGCCTCGAACGGCTTGAGCAGCCTCGCGCCGAACGCGGTGCCGAGCAGCAGATACACCGCCGAGATATGGCCGAGCGTGGTCGACAGGCGGGTCACCTCGCCCGTCGAATAGATCATGTGCGGGTAATCGTCCCATCTCGTGGTCAGATAGGCGGTATAGGCGCGCCCGCCGAAGCCGACCGCATAGGCGATCAGCATCGTCCACAGATAGAAGCCGCGCGATCGCTGCCCCTGGATGACGCCCCATTTGAACAATGCCGCGCCGATCAGCATCGTGCTGGCCGCTTCCCACACGAACAACGGCTCCAGGAACATGCCCGGCCCGACGCTGTCGCCGACGCCCCAGATGAACAGGATCACGCCCCAGGCGGACGCGGCCCAGGTCATGAAGGTGCCGGTGGCGTCCAGACGCGCTTTGTCTTCCAGCCCGACGCGCTTGGCGGTCTCCGCCTTGTTCTTCGCGCGCTCCGTCTTCTTTTCGGTCGCCTTGGCGAGGTCCTTGGTTTCCTTCGGCGTCAGCTTCTGCCCGGCGTCGCGCTTGGCCTGCAACTGCGCGGACATCGCGATGCGCGTCTGCGCCTGATAGATGCTGTACCCGCCGCCGCACAACTGCATCACGGCCATGATCAGCCCGAGCCCGAGCAGAGTCTTCGGCCCCAGCCGGCGGAACAGGAAAGCGACCAGGGCGGCGATGCCATAGGTGTGCAGGATGTCGCCGGGCCAGAGCAGGATGAAGATGTGCACGAGCCCGAACAGGAACAGCACCAGATTGCGCGCATAATAGCTGCGCATCACCGCCCAGTCGCCGAACAGGACATGCAGCGACGTGCGGAACCAGCCGTCCGGTCGCTCCGCCGACGTCTGCAGCGCACCCGCCGCGCGATCCGTCAGGATCACCATGCCGACGCCGAACAGCATTTCCAGCATGCAGCGCGCGGTACCGTTGGCGAATATGTCGCGCATGAACCACGCGACCTGATCCGCCTGGCTCCAGCCGAGATGGCGCGGGTCGTCGAACGACGCCCAGAGCGATCCGCCCATGTCGTTGATGTTCATGAACAGGATGCCGAGGATCGCGATCCCCCGCAGGATATCCAGCCCGGCGACGCGCGGCGCGCCGTCCGGTTCGGTGGCCGTCGTCATCGTCACGTCGTTCATCGCGTATCCCCCCGCAAATCTCGTGATCGAAAGATAATCAAAATCGGTACGACCCCGCAATGGTGGCGATGAATGCCGCGAAAAATAACGTATCCGGCAAGACAATACATATATCGTCACCCCGGACTTGTTTCGGGGCCCACTGTGCCGGCAGCACGCCGACTACATTTCGATAAGTGTCGAAAGCCGCTTGGTGGGCCCCGGAACAAGTCCGGGGTGACGATCGGAGCGCCTCAAACTGCTCCAATTGACCACTGCATCCTAGCGTCGCCAGCAACCGGCGACATGATCGTCCACTATTCCGCACGCCTGCATCCACGCATAGACGATCACCGGCCCGACGAACTTGAATCCGCGCGCCTTCAGGGCCTTGGACATCTCTTCCGACAGTGGCGTCTTGGCCGGCGCATGTAGTCCGTCGCCGCGGATCGGGGCGCCGCCGGCCATGCCCCAGACGAAGGCGGAGAAATCCTCGCCCGCGTCCCGCATCGCGAGATAGGCGCGCGCATTGCCGATCACCGCCTCGATCTTCGCACGGGAACGTATGATACGCGGATCGACCACCAGCCGCGCGACGTCGCTGTCGTCGAACCGTGCGACCTTCTCGGGATCGAAGCCGGCGAACCCCTCGCGAAACGCATCGCGTTTGTTGAGGATGATGCTCCACGACAGCCCGGCCTGGAACCCGTCGAGTTGCAGCTTTTCCCACAGCGCCCGGCTGTCGCGCTCCGGCACGCCCCATTCCTCGTCGTGATAGGCCTGCATCACCGGTGTCGACTCCGCCCAGGGGCAGCGCGTTCGGGTCATGATATTTCCCTCTCCCCGCCGATATGCGGCTCTGGCGGACGGCAAGCCTATAGGGCATTGGCGAGCGCGATGGAGCAGGAAACCACGATCGCCCCGCCGCGGGAGCAGTCCGCCACCGGCTGGCTGAAGCGCGAGGCCGGGCCGGCGATCCTGCTCGCCTGCGCGATGGTGTGCGCGGCCGGCGCGACGGCGTTGGCCTATCGTCCCGGTCTGATGACCTGGGATGCGATCCGCCAATACGATCAGGCGCTGAGCGGCGAGTTCGACGACTGGCATCCGCCGGCGATGGAATGGCTGTGGCGGCAATTCGTGCCGCTCCATGCCGGGCCGGCACCGATGCTGGCGTTGCAACTGGCACTGTTCTGGGGCGGGCTGGCCATGCTCGCGGCCTGGGCCTTGCGACGCGAGCGCCGCGGGCTGGCGGTGGCGCTGGTCGCCTGCGGGATGGTGCCGCTGTGTCTGGCGCTGATGGGCGCGGTGTTGAAGGATTGCTTGATGGCGGGCACGCTGCTCGCCGTCACCGGCCTGCTCGCGTGGCGGATCGAGGCGCGCGGACATCGCGCAGCGATCCTCGCCGGGCTCGCGCTGCTGCTGCTGATCGCCACCGCGACGTTGCGCTTCAACGCCTTCCTCGCCGGGGCTCCCGTGTTCGTCGCGCTGATGCCCGAAGCGGCGCGACGTACGAAGCTTCGCCTGGCCGCCACCTCGCTCGTCGCGACCGCCATCCTGCTGGCCGCCCTGCCCGTCGCCAACCGCCTGATCGGCGCGCGATCGAGCGGCGTGGAGCTGTCGCTGGTGATCTTCGATCTCGGCGGCATCACCGACCATAGCGGCGTGGATGCCTTCCCGGCGCTTCCCGGCATCTCCGATCCCGTCGCGGTAAACCATCGTTGCTACTCTCCGGTGAAATGGGATCCCTATGCCTGGTGGGTCGAAGATCCCTGCCCGATCGGGTTCGAGACTGTCGGTGCGGCGCTGAAGGCGCGCCATATCGGCCCCTACGCCTTCCACGTTCGCGCGATCCTCGCGCATCCGCTCGCCTATGCCGAACACCGGCTGGCGCACTTCAACATCAACACGCGCTTCCTCGTGGCGGACGAAATCGAACGCCCCGTCCAGGTCGAGGGTCCGCCGAACGACTGGGGCTATCACGTCACGCCCAACGCGATCCTGTCGGCGATTGACGCGGCGACGCTGGCCAGCGCGCATACCCCGCTGGGCTGGCCGATCGTGTGGATCGCATTGGCCTTCGGCGTGCTGACGATCGCCTTGGACCTGCCATCGCGGCGCATCGTCGTGCCGGTCGCGCTATCGGCGTTGCTGTACGGGCTCGGCTACGGGGTGTTCAGCGTGGCCGCCGAACTGCGCTATCATCTTTGGACATTGCTCGCGGCGGCGATCGCGGTCGTGATCGCCGGCTCCGACGTGTTCGGTGGCGCCCCAGTGTCGCGCGATCGCCTGGCCCTCGCCGCCGCCCCGGCGATGATCGTCACCATCCTGTGCATCGTCTGGCGGGTGACCTGATCACTCGCCGGGCTGGTTGATCCAGTAATGGTCCTGGACGATCTGCGATTCGACCGGACGGTTGTTCGCGTCGCGTGACGGCTTGAAACGGAAGCGCTGCTCGATCAGCCGGCAGGTCAGCAGATCCAGCTCGCGGCTGCCGCTCGATCGGGTCACCACGCAGTTCGCCGCCCGGCCGGACAGGGTGACGAGGTAGCGCACCGACACCTTCCCGCCGATTCCGGCTTCCGCGATGTCGAACGGCCAGTCGCCACGTCCGATCTCGCCCTTGGTCTGACGCGGCGGGATTTCGCGCCCGCCGTCGCCATCGCCGTCGCCGGATCGGCCGTTGCCGGTGCCATCCCCCTGCCCGCCACTGCCCGTGCCGGGCCCGATCACATTGGCTTTGCCGGCCGTCGCCTGATTGCCCACGCCGGGCTTTTCCGCGACCGGGATAGGCGGCGGCACCGGCGGTGGAATGATCGGCTGCGGCGCGACCACCTCGGTCGCCTTGGATCGCAGATTGGGGGGCGAGGCCGCGCCTTCGGCCTTGCGACTGACGACCTTGTGCGGTTTCAGAATTTCCTTCGGCGGCGGCGGTCGCGGCGGCAGCAAGTTGAACGCCGCGAGGCTGTCGCGCGCGACCTGCGGGAAATGCACCGCCAGCCCGGCAATCAACGCATAGCCTAACCCCGCCTGTACGACGATCGCCAGGATCGCACCCCTGACACGGTCTTTCCTGCCGGATTGGGCAAAGCTCATACGGGCCCAACGCGCCACGCGCGGAATCGTTGGCAGCGAAAAGGGCGCCGGAACCGTAGTCCCGACGCCCTTCACTTATCTCAGCGAAACCGCGTCTGAAATCACTCGGCGGCGGCGGCACCCTTGGCCGGGCGCGTGTCGCGGCGCTCGGCGATACGTGCCGATTTGCCGGTGCGGCCACGCAGGTAATACAGCTTGGCACGACGCACGGCGCCCTTGCGGACGACTTCGATGCTGTCGATGTTCGGCGAATAAAGCGGGAACACGCGCTCCACGCCTTCGCCGAACGAAATCTTGCGCACGGTGAAGTTGCTGCCCATGCCCTTGTTCGACCGCGCGATGCACACGCCTTCGTAATTCTGGACGCGGGTGCGTTCACCTTCGACCACCTTCACGCCGACCTTCAGCGTATCGCCGGGGCGGAAGTCGGGGATCTTCTTGGTCTCGAGAAACTTCGCGATGTTCTCGGCTTCGATCGTCTGGATGAGATTCATCTCATTCGTCCTTCATTCGTCGTCGCGCGCCAGAGGGCGACTGGACCCGAGCGCCCTCATGACGCTCCCAAAGATCCGGCCGCCTTAGCCGTGTGTCGGTCTCGGCGATCGACTTGCGCCATGCCGAGATCCTCGCATGATCCCCCGATCGCAACACTTCGGGGATCGTGCGCCCTTCCCATTCATATGGTCGGGTATATTGCGGGTATTCGAGCAGGCCCCCTTCGAAGCTCTCGTCCACGCCGCTGGAAGCCGCGCCCATTACGCCGGGAAGCAGCCGAATGCAAGCGTCGAGCAGCACCAGTGCCCCCATCTCCCCACCGGACAGGATATAATCCCCGATCGACACCTGCTCGACCGCCCGCCCCTCGAAGATCCGCTCGTCGAACCCCTCGAACCGCCCGCACAGGATGGTCACGCCCTCGCCCGCCGCAAGATCGCGTACTTTCGTCTGCGTCAGCGGAATGCCGCGCGGTGTCATGGCCAGGATCGGGCGACCCGCCGGCGCGCTGTCGATCGCCGCCGCCAGGATATCGGCGCGCAGCACCATCCCCGCCCCGCCGCCCGCAGGCGTGCCGTCCACCGTGCTGTGCTTGTCCGTCGCGAAGTCGCGGATGTTGACCGCATCGAGGCTCCAGATCCCCTCGCCCAGCGCCCGCCCGGCCAGCGACGTGCCGAGCGGTCCGGGAAACATCTCCGGATACAGCGTCAGGACGGTCGCCGCGAAGGTCATCGCCGCGCCAGCCACCGCTGGAAATAGAAGGTTGCGAGCCAGCCGAGCAGGAACTCGACGACAGCCGCGATCGCGAAGACGAACGCCATCGCCATCGCCTGCTTGCAGGAATTCCCGGCGCAGCGCTCCGGGCTCGCCATGCTGGCGGAGGCGAACACGAAGGCGCACAACAGCAGGATGATCCCCGGCAGGATCGCCGCCGACACCCAACCGATCTTGAACGGCGGCCAGAGCGGCCGGAAGCGCCGGACGCCCAGGCTGATCACGGGGGCGAGCGCAATGATGATCAAGCCGAATATCAGGTCCATCGCCAATTCCTTCATTGTTGAGCCGACAGGGTGTCAGCCGATGTCACACGGTCCAATTCTCGACCCGAAGACCGGCGATATCGGCGAAATCGTGAACGTTGTTAGTGACTAGCGTGAGGCCGAGCGACAAGGCATGTGCGGCTATCAGGCGATCGAAGCTGTTGCGTTTGAACGGCAATGTCGCATAGCGGAGCGCGGAATCGCGATCGAACTCGACCAGCGCTACTTCGCGCAGAAAAGTCTCCAGCACTTCCATCAGCGGTGCCTTACGCCGCACAGAATTCTGTATCACCTGGCCGAGACTGATCGTCGATACGGCGAGGTCGCCCGCCTCGCACGCCGTCACGCGAGTAAACAAGGCGGGCTTGGTGCCGATCAACAGATCGATGATCGTATTGGAATCGAGCAGGAACTTCATTTCCGGTCGTTCGACCACCCCTGCCAGTCCGGATCATCCCAGCCGCGCGGCGAGTGATCGAACACGCGATCCTCCCGCAAAAGCGGTTCCAGACCCGGACATGATCCCCAGATCCCGGTCAGATCCACCTTGCGCCTGGGGGCCTCGACCGGCTCGATCCGGAACGACATCGGAGCTTCGCGGATCATGCGCAATTCGGTGCCCTCGGCGATGCCCATGCCCTTGGGCAGACGCAAAGCGACCGAATTGCCCGATTTGAACGTCCTACCGAGATATTCGTCACCCATGACGGCCTCCGTATACACGCAATGTATATACTAGACGATATACGCCCCGTCAACCACCAGCCGGTCCCCGTTCCAGTCCGGTACCGCATCGGCATTCATCGGCACCATGAAGCGTTTGCCGGCCTTGCCGCCCTCCGACGGCCGCTCGACCTCGATCACGTCCCCCGCCCCGAAATCGTCGATCGCCACGACGGTGCCGAGCGCCTCTCCCTCGGTCGACACTACGGACAGGCCCAGCAGATCGGCGTGGTAATATTCGCCCTCCGCCAGCGGCGGTAGCTCTGATCGCAGCACGGTCAGTTCCGTACCGCGCATCGCCTCGGCGGCGTTGCGATCGCTGACTTCGGCGATGCGCGCGATCGTCCCGTTGCTGCCATGGCGCGTGCTCTTCAACGTCAGCGTGCCGCCGTTGAAGCTTTTGTAGGCGCTCAAGTCCTCGGTGAAGAGCTTGAGACGGATTTCCCCCGTCACGCCATGCGCGCCGATCACGACGGCGAGCGTAACGGGGGAATCCCCACCCTTTCCGCTTGCGGAAGGGATTTCAGGCTGCATCAGCCCTCGGCCGGTGCCTGGGCCGACTTGCCCTCTGCGGTGTCGGCGGTGTCACCGGCATCGCTGTCCGGGGTCGCCTCGTTCGCGGTCGGCTCGGCGGCGGCGGCTTCGGCAACCGCTTCGGCTTCCGGGGTCGGTTCTGCGGTCGCAGCTTCGACTTCGGCGGCAGCGACGGCTTCGGCCTCGGCAGCCTGTGCCGCGGTCTTGGCTTCCTCGGCCTCGGCCAGCTTGGTCGCACGCTCTTCGGCGCGCTCGGTGGCCTTCTCGCCCGGCTTGCCCTTGTTCGGGTTGACGCGGGCCGCGCGCTCACGGACGCCGGCGACGTCGAGGAAGCGGGCGACACGATCGGTCGGCTGCGCGCCGACGCTCAGCCAATGCTTGGCACGATCGGAATCGAGCACGACGCGCTTCTCGTCGTCCTTGGCGAGCAGCGGGTTGTAGGTGCCGATCTTCTCGATGAACTTGCCGTCGCGCGGTGCGCGGGCATCGGCGACGACGATCTTGTAATACGGACGCTTCTTGGAACCGCCACGGGTAAGGCGAATGCTGACTGCCATTTTACTTCCTTCTTCTTCTATTCGTCACCCCAGCGAAAGCTGGGGTCTTTGGGTTGTAGGTCGCGCCATTGCCGTTTGAGATCCCAGCCTGCGCTGGGATGACGACAGCGGCTGGGGGTTATTTCTTCTTGTTGAGCAGATTTTCGAAGCCGGGCGGCAACTTGGCCTGACCGCCGCCGAGGCCGGGAAGGCCCCCGCCGCCGGCACCGCCGAGGCCGCCTAGGCCGCCAAGCCCACCGGCCCCGCCCATGCCACCGCCGCCGAAACCACCACCGCCCTTGCCGAACATCGCCGCCATGCCCTTCAGCCCGCCCATCTTGCGGATCTTCTTCATGGCGGAGGACATTTCGAGATGCATCTTGAGCAGTTTGTTCACGTCCTGCACGGTCGTGCCGCTGCCCTTGGCGATGCGGATCTTGCGCTTGGCGTTGATCAGATCGGGCTTGGTCCGCTCCTTCTGCGTCATCGACGTGATCATCGCATCCATGCGCAGCAGGATCTTCTCGTCCACGCCGCCGCCGGCCATCGCCGCCTTGGCCTTGGCCATGCCGGGGATCATGCCGGCCAGTGCCCCCAGCCCACCCATTCGGCGCATCTGCGCGAGTTGGCTGCGCAGGTCGTTCATGTCGAACTGGCCCTTGGCGAGCTTCGCCGCCATCGCCTCGGCCTCGTCCTGCTGGACGGCCTCCGCCGCGCGCTCGACCAGCCCGACCACGTCGCCCATGCCGAGGATGCGGCCCGCCACGCGCGACGGGTGGAACGCCTCCAGCGCATCCAGCTTCTCGCCCATGCCGGCGAACTTGATCGGCTTGCCGGTCACGGCCCGCATCGACAGCGCCGCGCCGCCGCGCGCATCGCCGTCCATCCGGGTCAGCACGACACCGGTCAGCGGCACCTGATCGGAGAAGTTCTTCGCGACGTTGACCGCGTCCTGGCCGGTCAGCGCATCGACGACCAGCAGGATCTCGGTCGGCTGCGCGACATCGGCGACGGCGCGCATCTCGTCCATCAGCGCCTGATCGACATGCAGTCGGCCGGCGGTATCGAGCATCAGGACGTCATAGCCCTGCAGCTTCGCCGCCTGCAGCGCGCGGCGGGCGATCTCCACCGGTTGCTGCCCGGTGATGATCGGCAGCGTCTGCACATCGGCCTGCGTGCCCAGCACGGCGAGCTGTTCCTGCGCGTTCGGGCGATTGACGTCGAGCGACGCCATCAGCACCTTCTTGCGCTCGCGCCCAGCCTTGCCCCCGCTCAGCCGCAAAGCGATCTTCGCGGTCGTTGTCGTCTTGCCCGAGCCCTGCAGGCCGACCATCATGATCACGGCCGGCGGCGTGACGCCGAGTTCCAGTTCCGACGCATCCGAGCCGAGCATCTCGACCAGCGCATCGTTGACGATCTTGACGACCTGCTGCCCCGGCGTGACCGAGCGCAACACGTTCTGGCCGATCGCCTGTTCCGTCACCTTCTCGACGAAGTCGCGCGCCACCGGCAGCGCGACGTCCGCCTCGAGCAGAGCGACGCGAACCTCGCGCATCGCCGCGCGCACGTCCGCCTCGGTCAGCGCACCGCGGCCGCGCAACCGATCGAACACACCGCCAAGACGGTCGCTCAGGCTTTCGAACATCAAGAACCTTTCGTTTCGATCCACCCGTCTTCGATCGAACGCAAAAGACGCCGGCGGACGAAACCTCGTCGGCCGGCGTAGCCCTTGGGCTGCCTTTCACGCTTCTGTCCGGGGACAAGCGGTCGCGGCGGCTGTTAGCGGAAGTCGGATGCGGGCGCAACCTCCACCCGCTTTAACCCCATCTATACTCTGCCTGCCGCACAGAACACGCTTCACCGACCATAAGGCACGCAACCGCATGGCGTTAGACCCAGATGATCTGCCCGGCAGCCCGCCACCCCGCACCACCGCGCGCCGCGACGTCCTGAACGGCGCGATCACCGTCGCGGCGATCCTGCTGTTCGTCGGCACCGGGTCCGCCGTCCTGTCGATGATGCTGCGCAATTACTTCGCCGGTCAGAACGGACCGGACCAGACCTTGGTCATCGCCCTGTTGCTGAACGTCGCGCTGATCCTGTTCGGCTGGCGCCGCCATCACGAACTGGCGCAGGAGGTGACGGTGCGCACCGCCGCCGAGGAACGCGCGCAGACCCTCGCCTCCAAGGATCCGCTGACCGGCTTCCTCAACCGCCGCTGCCTGGCCGAGGAGGGGGCCGCGATGTTCGTCCGCGCCGAAAAGCGCGGCAAGGCGATGGCGCTGATGATGCTCGATCTCGACCACTTCAAGACCGTCAACGACATGCACGGCCACGCCGCCGGAGACGCCCTGCTCAAGCTGGTGGCGGACGAGATCGCCGCCGCCATGCCCTCGGTCGCGCTCACCGCGCGGCTCGGCGGGGACGAATTCGCCTGTGCGTTCGTGTTCGATCCCGAACATCCCGATACGGTCGAGCGCGTCGCCGAACGCCTGATCAGCCGCATCGCGCAGCCGCTGCATGTCGATGGGCTGCAGGTGCACATCTCCGCCTCGGTCGGCGTGGCGCGCTCCGATTTCGACTGCGGCAGCATCGACGCGTTGATGCGTTCGGGCGATATCGCGATGTATGCGGCGAAGAATTCGGGCCGCAACCGCTTCGCCTGGTTCGATCAGTCGATGGAGCGCGACCTGCAGGCGCGCAACGATCTGGAAAGCGGCCTTCGCGCGGCGATCCCACGGCAGGAGATCGTGCCCTATTTCGAACAGCAGATCGATCTCACCACCGGTCGCCTCAGCGGCTTCGAGGTGCTGGCGCGCTGGGAACATCCGGTGCGCGGGCTGATCCTGCCGGATCGCTTCATCCCGATCGCCGAGGAAACCGGCATGATCGCCGATCTGTCGCTGTCGATCATGCGCCAGGCGTTCCTGGCCGCGCGCGATTGGGATCCCGCCTTGTCGCTGTCGGTCAACATCTCGCCGTGGCAGCTCAAGGACGCGTGGCTGGCGCAGAAGATCATCAAGGTGCTGACCGAAACCGGCTTCCCCGCCAACCGGCTGGAGATCGAGATCACCGAAAGTGCGCTGTTCGACAATCTCGCACTGGCGCAGTCGATCGTCGGCAGCCTGAAGAACCAGGGCATCGGCCTCGCGCTCGACGATTTCGGCACCGGCTATTCCAGCCTCGCGCATCTCCGCGCGCTGCCGTTCGACCGGATCAAGATCGACCGGAGCTTCATCATGTCGATCAACGACAATGCCGAGAGCGCGGCGATCGTCAACGCGATCACCCGGCTGGGCGACAGCCTGAACCTGCCGATCACCGCCGAGGGCATCGAGGAAGCGAGCGTCGAGGAACGCCTGCGCGCGCTGGGCTGCGCGAAGGGCCAGGGTTATCTCTACGGCCGGCCGATGAGCGTTTCGAACGTCCGCCGCCTGCTCGCCGAGAAGCGCCTGCTGCGCACCGGTGGCGATGCCGCCGGCGAGACCATGCGGCCGGACCAGCGCCGGACCGGCTGACCCGCCGCTACCAATCCCCCTGCCCGCTGGCCAGGAACGCGGTTTCGTCATCGGTGGACACCCGGCCAAGCGCCGCGTTTCGCCCCGGAAACCGCCCGAACCGCGCGATCGCGTCGGCATGGTCGCGCGCATATTTCAGGTTGTTCGCGTTACCCAGCGCGGTGAAGCACGCGACGCTCTCCGCCTGCGCCTCCTCATCCTCGGCATGCATCAACGGCATGTAGAGGAATGCGCGCTGTTCGGGCGGCACGCTGCGGTCCCAGCCTTTCGAGATCGCCATCCGCGTCAGGTCCAGCGCCAGCGGATCGGCGGCAAACGCTTCGGCCTGCCCGCGAAACAGGTTGCGCGAGAATTGATCGAGGACGATCACGGCAGCCAACAGCGTCTCCGGATCGCCGCGCCATCCCTCCGCCCGGCTCGCCACGATTCCGTCGCGGACGCGCGCGAATCGATCCGCGATCGCCGCATCGAGCGCATCGTCGCGGGCGAACCACTTGTCTTCCGGAACTTCCCCGAACCAGAAGTCGATCACCTCGAGGGCGTCGTCGTGGACTTCGCCTGGGTTCGCAACTAGATCACCGGCCATGTCCATCTCCCCGGCTGCAACAGGCGCCGATCCCGACATCATCAGTCTCGGCTGCCGCCTCAACATCGCGGAGAGCGAAACGATCCGCGCGCTCGTGTCCGGGCGCGACCTGGTCGTCGTCAACAGCTGCGCCGTCACCAACAATGCCGTGCGCGAGACTCGCGACCGCATCCGCAAGGCGCGGCGCGATCGGCCCGGCGCGGAGATCGTGGTGACCGGCTGCGCCGCGCAGATCGATCCGGCGGGTTTCGCCGCGATGCCCGAGGTCGACCGCGTCGTCGGAAATGCCGAAAAGCTGACCCCCGCCGCCTGGGCCTCGCGCGAAGCGGTGATCGTCGGCGACATCATGGCGGTGCGCGATACCGCCCCGCACCTCGCCGCCGCGTTCGCCGCGCATGCCCGCGCCTTTGTCGAGGTGCAGAATGGCTGCGATCATCGCTGCACCTTCTGCGCGATCCCGTTCGGGCGCGGCAACAGCCGTTCGGTGCCCGCCGGCGCGGTGGTGGATCGCATCGCCGGTCTGGTCGATGCCGGCCACCGCGAGATCGTGCTGACCGGCGTGGACCTGACGAGCTACGGCCCGGACCTGCCCGGCGCACCGACGCTCGGCCTGCTGGTCGAACGCATCCTGCGCCACGTGCCGAGCCTCGAACGCCTGCGCCTGTCCTCGCTCGACGGGATCGAGATCGACGACCGGCTGTTCGACCTGCTGACCGGAGAGGCGCGCGTGATGCCGCATGTCCACCTGTCGCTTCAGGCGGGCGACGACATGATCCTCAAGCGCATGAAGCGCCGCCACTCCCGCGCGCAATCGGTGGCTTTGGTCGAACGGCTCAAGACCGCCCGCTCGGAGATCGCGATCGGCGCGGACCTGATCGCGGGATTTCCCACCGAAGACGATGCGATGGCCGCCAACACGCTGGCGCTGATCCACGATTGCGACATCGTTCACGCGCACATCTTCCCGTATTCGGAGCGCGCCGGCACGCCCGCCGCGCGGATGCCGCAAGTGCCGATCCCGGTGCGCAAGGCACGCGCCGCCCGGTTGCGCGCGGCCGGTGCCGAACGTCGGGCGGCGTGGCTGGGGGGCATGATCGGCACGACACAAGAGATTCTGATCGAGCGGCCCGGCGACCGTGGCCACACCCCCAATTTCGCCGAAGTGCGCTGCGACACCCTCGCCGTCGGCAGCATCCAGGAAGTAAGCATCACCGGAATGACCGACACCCATCTCCTCGCCAAGGCCCTCTCCACCCACCATCGTCATCCCGGCGAAGGCCGGGATCTCGATGAGGCGAGGTTGACGCCCACCCCACGAGACCCCAGCCTGCGCTGGGGTGACGCGAAGCGGGAGGCTTTGGCATGAGCACCGCCTGGCACAACAAGCTGCTCGGCGGCTTCAAGCGCACGTCCGATCGCCTGATCGGCAACCTCGCCGGCCTGGGCGCGGCGCGCCTCGACGACGCTCAGCTCGATGACATCGAGGAAGCGCTGATCGCCTCCGATCTCGGCCCCGAGACCGCCGCGCGCATCCGCGCCCGCCTCGCCGAGGGCAGCTTCGAGCGCAACATGGAGGAACTCGGCATCCGCCTGATCGTCGCCGAGGAGATCGAGAAGGTCCTCGCCAAGGTCGCCAGGCCACTCGAGATCGAGGCGTTTCCGCGCCCGCAGGTGATCCTCGTCATCGGCGTCAACGGTTCTGGCAAGACGACCACGATCGCCAAGCTCGCGCATCTGCTGATGGAGCAGGATTACGCCGTAATGCTGGCCGCCGGCGACACGTTCCGCGCCGCCGCGATCGGGCAGCTCGCCACCTGGGCCGAGCGGGTCGGCGTGCCGATCATCAGCGGCAAGGAAGGCGGCGACGCGGCCGGGATCGTCTACGAGGCGGTCAAGCAGGCGACCGCGATCGGCACCGACGTGCTGATCGTCGACACCGCCGGCCGCCTGCAGAACAAGCGCGAGCTGATGGACGAACTGTCCAAGATCCGCCGCGTTCTCGGCCGCCTCAATCCCGCCGCGCCGCACGACGTGGTGCTCGTGCTCGACGCCACCACCGGCCAGAACGCGCTCAGCCAGATCGAGGTGTTCAGCAAGGATGCCGGCGTGACCGGCCTCGTCATGACCAAACTGGACGGCACCGCACGCGGCGGCGTGCTGGTCGCGGCGGCCGAGAAATACGGCTTGCCGATCCACGCCATCGGGGTGGGCGAGCAGATGGGCGACCTCAGGCCGTTCGATCCGAACGAGGTTGCGCGGATCATCGCCGGCGTGGAAGGGGCGCTGTGATGACCACCACCACCCACAAGACGCCCGCGTCGCCCGGCATGCGCCTCGCGCTCGATTACGGCCCGCTGATCGTCTTCTTCGCGACCAATTTCCTGCTCCCCGCGCCGCTCGCGATGCAGTTGGTGGCGCGCACCACGCCGTTCCTCGACGGCGTCGACAAGGTCGCCGCGCTGGTCGTCGCCAAGGTCGTCGTCGCCACGATCGCCTTCATCATCGCCACGATCGCGGCGATGATCCTCTCGCGCGTCAAGCTCGGCGGCATTTCGCCGATGCTGTGGATTTCCGGCATCCTGGTCGTCGTGTTCGGCGGCCTGACGCTCTATTTCCACGACCCGCGCTTCATCCAGATGAAGCCGACCTTCGTGTATCTGATCTTCGGCGGCACTCTGGGTTTCGGTCTGTTGACCGGCCGCCCCCTGCTGCAATCGCTGCTGGAAACCGCCTATCCCGGCCTCAACGCGGTGGGCTGGCGCAAGCTGACGCGGAACTGGGCGTTGTTCTTCTGCGCGATGGCGCTGCTCAACGAGCTGGTCTGGCGATCGACCAGCTGGGATTTCTGGGTCGGCTTCAAACTGTGGGGCGCGATCCCGCTGACCTTGCTGTTCGCCTTCGCGAACATCCCGATGCTGCTGCGCCATGGATTGACGGTGGCGGAAGATACGCCGGTCCCACCGGAGGGGTGATGCTCGGCACGTTGAAGATAGTGGCGATGATCGCATCGGTAGTCTGGATGATGATCGCGCTGTTTCTCTCGCTGCTCATCGCAGTGTTTTCCGAGTACCCATTCTTTCAGTCGCCGTTGAACTGGGTACTTATCGCGTCACCGTCGATACCGCTCGCCGTTTTCTACTGGCTCGACCGCATCGATGAATAATTGATAGGGGCGGATGCATCATCGCACCCGCCCCTCTCGATATCAGCCGACAGCCGCGTCGTAGATCTTGCCGGCCTCGTCCCAGTTCACGACGTTCCACCAGGCCTTCAGATAGCCCGGCCGGTCGTTCATGTACGTCAGGTAATAAGCGTGCTCCCACACGTCGTTGCCCAGGATCGGCGTGCCCTTGTCCTTGGCGTCGTCCATCAGCGGATTGTCCTGGTTCGGCGTCGAGACGACCTTCAGCGCGCCGCTGTCGTCCGCGATCACCCACGCCCAGCCGGATCCGAACTGGCCCGCGCCCTTGCCGTTGAAATCCTCTTTCAGCTTGTCGAGCCCGCCATAGGTCTCGATCGCCTCGGCCAGCTTGCCCGACGGCTTGGTCGAGCCCTCCGGCGCCATGATCTTCCAGAAGAAGGCGTGGTTCCAGAACCCGCCGCCATTGTTGCGCACCAACGGCGGCTGCGACGAGATCATGCCGAGGATCTCCTCGATCGTCTTGCCCTCGAGCTTCGGGTCCGCCGCCACGCCTTCGTTCAGCTTCGCGGTATAGGCCGCGTGGTGCTTGTCGTGATGGAAGGTCATCGTCTCCTTGGAGATCGTCGGTTCCAGCGCGTCATAGGCATAAGGCAGCGGTGGGAGTTCGAAAGCCATGAGTCTTCTCCTGTGAATTTCGGGATGATTGGGCAACGCCTGCCCGTCGAAATGGGTCCGCCGACTTCGTTACGCAACCGATTCGGAAACCCCCGCCGAAATTAACCCGTGCCGCTTCAGCGCATGACGCAGCTGGTCGTAGCTCAGCCCCAGCGCCTCGGCCGTGGCGCGCTGGTTGAAGCGGTTTTCCGCCAGCGCCTTTTCCAGCAACTCGCACTCGAACCGCGCGATCCGCGTCTTGAAATCGCCTGACGTAGCCGGTGGACAGTGCGCGGCGGGGGCCTCCGCCACCGTCGCCGCAACCGGCGCGGCGGAGGCGATCCCGGCCGGCTGATAGGGCGAATGAAACGGATCGAACTCGATATGCTCGATCGGCCCGGCCTGTTCCCAGCGATACACCGCGCGTTCCACCACGTTGCGCAGTTCGCGCACGTTGCCCGGCCATTGATAGTCGACCAGCGCATCGATCGCGTGGCGGCCGAACCCGGCCCATGCGTCGCGCCCCAGTTCCGCCGCCATGCGCCGCCCGAAATGATCCGCCAGCACCATCACGTCGCCCGGCCGCGCCCGCAGCGGCGGCAGCGTCACCACCTCGAAACTCAACCGATCGAGCAGATCGGCGCGGAACTGGTGGCGCTCCACCTTCGCCGGCAGATGTTCGTTGGTCGCCGCGACGATGCGCACATCGACGCGCATCGGCCGCGAGGATCCGATCCGCGTGATCTCGCCATATTCCACCGCGCGCAGCAATCGCTCCTGCGCGCCCATCGACAGCGTGCCGAGCTCGTCGAGGAACAACGTGCCCCCGTCCGCCTCCTCGAACCGTCCGACCCGCGCCTTGGTCGCGCCGGTGAACGCCCCCGCCTCGTGCCCGAACAGTTCCGCCTCGATCAGCGTCTCGGGCAGCGCCGCGCAGTTCATGACGACGAGCGGATGATCCCAGCGCGGCGACAGCCGATGCAGCCGCTCCGCGACCAGTTCCTTGCCCGTCCCGCGCTCGCCGATCACCAGCACCGGGCGATCGAGCGCCGCCGCGCGGCTGGCGCGCTCCAGCACGTCGAGAAAGACGTTCGATTGGCCGATGACCTGGGAGGTGCGATCCATTCCCAATGCTTGGCGTATTTTCCCAAGCCTTCGCAAGATAGAAAATCGCCCGCCCCGCCCAAAATACGCAAAAGCCGCGCATTTCCGCCATTCTCGAAACTGGCACGCTCCCTGCAATACCCAAGGCAATCGTCGCAACGACGAGCATCGAGACACGAAACAGGGAGTTTCCACCATGTACGCACAGACTAGCAATCTCCGCCGCAACGTCGCCGCAATGTTCTTCGCCGTCATGTTCAGCACGGTCACCGTGCTGGCCGCCGTCGGCCCGGCGCACCTCTCGGCCCCCGCAATCGTCGCTGCAGCGTAACGGCAGCACGAAGCCGGGACGGCGCTCCAACCCCTTGCCCGTCCCGGCGCCCCCTTCGCCCCAGTTCTAACAGGAGTCCTCCAATGGGCATTTTCTCCCGCACCCGCGATATCGTCGCCGCCAACTTCTCCGACCTGCTCGACAAGGCGGAAGATCCCTCGAAGATGATCCGCATGATCATCCTCGAAATGGAGGAGACCCTGGTCGAGGTTCGCGCCTCCGCCGCGCGCACCATCGCCGACCAGAAGGAAATGCGTCGCCACATCTCGAAGCTCGACAAGCTGCAGGACAGCTGGACCGAGAAGGCCGAGCTGGCGCTCTCCAAGGATCGCGAGGATCTCGCCAAGGCCGCTCTGGTCGAAAAGCAGAAGGCCGCCGACATGGCCGTCCAGCTCGAAACCGAGATCACCGTGCTCGACGACGCGCTGCGCAGCTCGGAAGAGGATATCGCCAAGCTGCAGAAGAAGCTGAGCGAGGCCCGCACCCGGCAGAACCAGATCGTCACCCGCCTGGAAAGCGCGCACAACCGCTTCAAGGTCCGCGAGATGTATGCCGGCCAGAAGGTCGAGGACGCCTTCTCGCGCTTCGACATTCTCGATCGCCGCGTCGATCTGGCCGAGGGCCGCGCCGAGGCTGCCGGCCTGGGTGGTGCGCCGAAGACGCTGGACGAGGAAATCGCCGAGTTGAAGTCGGCCGAGAAGGTCGATGCCGAACTCGCCGCGATGAAGGCTCGTATCGGCCGGGAGGGGTAAGATGGACGATTTCATCTCCATCGCGGTGCCGATCACGTCGATCTTCATCGCCCTGCCCTGGCTGATCCTCCACTACGTCACGAAGTGGAGGACCGCGCCCAAGATCACGCAGGAGGACGAAGGCCTGCTCGACGAGCTCTACTCGCTCTCGCGCCGTCTCGAAGACCGCCTGAACACCGTCGAACGCATCGTCGCCGCCGACAATCCCGACTGGAAGCCCGGCCTGCCGGCGGTCCAGTCCACCGACTACAGCACGAGGAGGAACTGAAATGTCCGCCAGCCGCACCAAATTCTACGTCGACAAGCAGAACAAGAAATGGCTCGGGGTCTGCGCCGGCATCGCCGACTATACCGGGGTGGACGTCACCTGGGTCCGGGTCGGCGCGGTGATCCTCACCGTGGCCGGGGGCTTCCCCTGGACGATCCTCGCCTACTGGCTGGTCAACTGGATGGCCGACGCCAAGCCCTACGGCCTGTACGACAATGCCGAAGAGCAGAAGTTCTGGCAGGGCGTACGCTCCAACCCGAGGCGCTCGACCGCGGAAATTCGCTCCAGCTTCCGCGACATCGATCGCCGGCTGGCCGATATCGAGACCTTCTACACCAGCCGCAACAGCCGCCTGGCCAACGAGATCGACAGCCTGCGCTAAGACGCAGGCTGCCCAACAGGGAGACGGGCAATGAATTGGGGTGGACCGGGTTTCGTCATCGCGATCATCGCGATTTCCTACGCCGGATGGATCGTCAACAACTGGATCCGTGCCCGGCACGGCTATCCGCTGGAAGACGAATGGTCCGGCAAGAGCAGCCGCCGGGACGTGGACGCCGGCGCCGAACGCAAGATCAGCCTGCTCTCCAGCGAGAACGAGCGGCTGGTCGGTCAGATCGGCCGGCTGGAGGAGCGGATCGCAGTGCTGGAACGCATCGCCACCGATCCCGCCGAGCGCACTGCGCGCGACATCGAAGCGCTGCGCGACCGCTGAGGGAGAACGACCATGGAAACTGAAAGCGGCTTCACGATCTTCATGCTGACCTTCGTTGTCATCGGTTTGCCGGTGATCCTCGGAATCGGCAGCAGCATGTTCAAGCGCTGGCTGAGCCACCGGGAGAAGATGGGCGAGGCCCTGAATGCCCAGACTGCGGAAAAGGCGGCGCAATATGCCGCCCAGACCGAACGGCTCGAACAGCGGGTCCGGGTACTCGAACGGATCGTCACCGATCGCGGCATCGGTGTCGCGGATGAAATCGAACGGCTGCGCGACGACCGCGCGCCTCTCAACTGAAGGATAAGGACCGATGATCGTTTTTCTTGGTGTCATGGTCAGCATCGCCGCGATCGGCACCTGGCTGACCGAGCGGGTCGACCGCCCGGCCCGACGGCTCGAACGCGAAGCCCGCCGGGCGCTCTGAACCACTCGTTTTCGCAAAAACTATAATAAGGGAGATATGTCGATGAACCCGTTTGAAATGGTCGTCGCCATCGTCGTCATCGTCACGATCGGCAGCGTCCTGCGCGCGAAGTACGGCGTGGTGAAGGACAAGTTCGGCAACGAAACCAGCTACCGCCAGAACGACGACGCCGCGATCGAAGCCGAGAACCGGCTGCTGCGCGACGAAGTGAAGGCGATGAAGGAACGCCTGGCCGTGCTGGAACGCATCGCCACCGACAACAACGACAGCGGCGCCCGCCTCGATCGCGAGATCGACCGGCTCCGCGACCGCAGCTGACCCGCAAGAGGAGTTGGGATCATGATGATCGACCCGAACCTTTACATCACCCTTGCCGCCGCCGGCCTAGGCGCGATCGGCATGGTCACCTTCGCCGGCCTCACCGGCTGGCGCGGCTGGCTCGCCCTGAAGCACCAGGAATTGCAAGCGGGCAGCGATGTCGGCCCGGTCCAGGCGCTGCCCAACGCCAGCGCCAGGATCGAGATCGCCGACCTCAAGGAACGCATCCGCAAACTGGAAGCGATCGCGGCGGGTGTGGATCTTTAAGGCGACCCGCCGCCCCCCGCGTCATCCCCGCGAAAGCGGGGATCCCGCTTCTTCTTCTGAGTGCGGGGCACGGCAGCGGGATCCCGGATCAAGCCCGGGATGACCAAGGCTACCTTGGGATGAACTAGGAAAGGTTGGCATGAGCCGCAGCAGCGCTATAGCCCCCCCATGCCCAGCCTCACCGATCTGCAGGACGAATACGGCTTCCTCGACGCCGACGATCGCTATCGCCTGTTGATCGATCTCGGCCGCGAACTCGAACCGATGCCGGAGCCGCTCAAGACCGACGCCACGCTGGTCCGCGGCTGCTCCGCCTCGGTCTGGGTCTACCCCACCGTTCGCGACGACGGGCATCTCCACTTCCTCGCCGACAGCAACGCCGCCATCACCAAGGGGATCATCGCGCTCGTGCTGCTGACGGTACAGGATCAGGCGCCAGCCGAAATCCTCGACACCGACATTCCGGACGCGCTCGCGCCATTCGACCTGAAGAACCAGCTCAGTTCGAACCGGACGCAGGGCATTCCGAACATGATCGCACTGATCCGCGACACCGCGAAACGCTACGCCGCGTAATCCTACGAGGCGGCCTTCACCTTGGGCGGCTTCGGATACGGCACGAATTCGCTCAGCCCCAGCGAACCGCTCGGGAATCTAGTACTCCGATCGACCAGCTGCACGATGTCGATGCTGCACAACTGGCTGCCGAACGTGTTGGTCACCAGAATATCATCGTCGTCGAGGAAGCTCGCGCCGCTCGGCCGGTTGACATACACCGTGCCATTGTTGGTGGTGTACGCGATCGCCGTCCGGTCGATGATCTCGGTCGAGCGGATATCGCGCAGATAGATGCAATTCACCGGCTTGCCGGCGGTCCGGCCTGCGGTGATCTTCTCCAGCCTTTGTTCGGGGGTCAGCCGCGTCCGTGCCTGGGACATGCCAGCGCCCATCAGAAGAGCACTGCCGACGATGAGATGAACGAGCTTCATGGCGAATTCCTCGATAAGCCGGCAGGATCGCAGAACCGGCGTGAATATAGCCTGAATTCTGCCCTGCCCGCGTTCGTTCAACGCCGGATCAGGCCCAGAGTTTCCACGACCGCATCGAGATCCGCCCCCTCGTCGACCAACCTCCAGGCATGCGGATCGTCGGCATCGATCACCGTCACCGCGCGCTTCGGGCAGATGCCGAGACATTTCACCTCGATCACCCCCATCGCCGCCCTCCGCCCCTTCTCCAGCCCGAGATGCCGGCGCAACGCCTTGGCCAGGCTCTCGCGGCCCTTCGGCCCGAACCCGCCGTCCAGTTTCTTCGAGCATTTGCCGCACACCAGCAGCGCCCGCGACCAATCCGACCGGACGACCTTCATACGACCGATCTCACGTGGCGGACGTCAAACGGTCGGCTTCCATTCGCGCATCTCTTCGGCCGCGCGCAACACGTCATATGCCGCCTGCACCGCCTGAAACCTTTTCGCCGCCTCGGCGTCGCCGGGCCGGAGATCGGGATGGCTGTCCTTGGCGAGTTTCCGCCACGCCAGCTTGATCGCCGCGAAATCCACGTCCGGATCCAGCCCCAGCACCTCGAGCGCGCGCATCTCGTCGCGCGACCGGCTGCCATCGCCCGGCCCGGCCCATTGGTTGTGGCGGGATTCGGTATAGCCCTCCGCCGTCTGCGTCTCCGCCCGCTCGCGCTCGGCGGCTTCCTCGGCGGTCAGGCCCTCGAAGTAATTCCAACCACGATTATATTCGCCGGCATGATCCTGGCAGAAATACCAGCGCTCCGGGCTGTTGGGGGATTTCGGTGCCGGGCAATCGCCCTTCTCGGTGCAGCCGTGCCGGTCGCACAACCGCACGGTCACCGCCTCGCTGCCCGCCTCGCCATAAGCGCGCCAGCGGGGGAAGCCCCAGTCGGTAGATCGTGTCGAGGAACGCGCCATCGGCCCGACATAAGCGACGGGGGCGAGAGCGCAAGCGCGGCGGTCAGTGCGGCAGGCGGAAATTGACCCGCAGGCTGCTGCCGCCGCACCCCAGGCCACCGTCCGGGCGATAGCTTTTCTCGTAACGCGCGGTCTTGATCAGGCCTAATCCGGCATCGCCGAACACGAATGGCGGATAAGCGACCACGACGCGTTGGTTGACCACCTTGCCTTCGGCCGAGATATCGTACTGCATCGCGGTCCAGCCCTCGAACCCCCACATCTGCGCTTCAAGCGGGAACTGGTCGCCACTGCCATTGTAGCCCAGCATGCGCGGCTGTGAATCTACCAGCGCGCATTGCTGCGCCGACAGCCCGGATTTCGCGAACGCCGCCGTGGCGGCGGCCGAATCGCCGGCCTGCTGTTCCAGCGACGCGAGCCGCACCAGCGCACCCACGCGGAACGGATGGTTCTGGGGCAAGGCGGACTCCGCCCCGACCTCGCCCAGCAGCAGGCGCGCGCGCGGCCGATCCTCGCGCACCTTGTCGGCGATCATCAGCCGGATCGCCGATCGCGCCTCCGGGTCGGCGGCATAGGGCTGCGCGGTCAGCAGCGGGGTGATGATCCGCGCGTAGACGGCCGGTTTCCAGCCTTCGGTCGTATCGGCCAGCAACGTCGCCGGCTCGATCGACAATCGCGCGACCGGAGGGGCGCCGTTGGCTATCAGGATCGCCAGTTCGCGCCGGGCGAATTGGCCCGCCTCCTCCCGCCCGACGACATTGTTGGCGACGAGTTGATGCAGGATGGGCACCAGCGCCAGCGCGCTGCCGCCCTCCGCGCGCTCCACCTCGGCCAGTTGCACGCGAAGCTGCGGCAGTATCGCCGCGTCGGATCCGGTCAGCATCGGCGGCGGTGCGACCTTCTTCAGCTCCAGCCACGCGCCGAGTTCGCCATCGAGATAGCTGGCGATCGACGGTCGCTCGAACGCCGTCGAACAGCGCAGTTCCGCCCGCACGCGATAGCGGAAGAAGCGCGGCATCTTCGTCACCTGCTCCGGCGTCCAGCTCCAGTTGCGCGCGGCGCGCGCGAATTCCAGCGCGACCTGCCCGCCGCCGGCGGCATAGACCGGTGCGCTGTCCCGCACGACGCCGTCATCGCCAATGTTGAAGTCCACCACCGCGACATCGGCCGGCTTCAGCCCCGCCTCGCCGCCGCATTCCGGCACCTTCATTTGCGGGCCGGGGTCGAAGCTGCCCTTTTCGATCCGCCCCGCCCCGGTCATCGCCATATATTGGCGCGCTTCGTCCTTGCGCCCTTCCAGCAACGCCGCGATCGCATAGTTCGATCGCACCTCGACATCGTCCAGGTTCGTCTTGGCGGTCAGCCCGCCGAGCAGTTTCACCGCCTCGCCCGTCGCCTGGCGCGAGGCGGCGAACGCGCCCTGGTTGAGCAGCAGCTGGCCGCGCAGTTTCTGCACCGTCGCCTTGACCCCGGCGTCCGTCGGCACGCTGGCGACCGCGCCGTCCAGCCGGGTCAGGGCCTGCGCCGCCGCCGCCGGATCCACGAACGTCTGCGTCTGGACCAGACCCCGTCCCGCCACGATCTTCGCGACCGGGTCCTGCGCGATCCGTTCCGCCTCGCCGAACGCCTGCGCCGCGCTGGCATAATCGAGCGCGGCTTCGGCGATCCGGCCGAGCGCGATGAACGCGTTGAAGCGGTCCTCCTGCACGCTGGCATCGCCGGCCGGCAGACCGGCCAGGCTGGCGCGCGCCGCCGCCGCGGCCTCGTCCTTGCGATCGAGCGACAGCAAGGCGCCGCTCTTGCGCGCCAGCACCAGCGCGCGGGTCCGGGGATTTTTGACCCGACCCTCCAGCGCCGTCCAGGCCGCGAGCGCCGCGACGAAATCGCGCTTGTCCTGCAATGCGGTCGCGGCGTCGAACTCCTGCTGCACCGTCGTCCTGGCCGCCTGCTGCGCCAGCGTAGGAGCGGCCACCGCAATCGCCGCCCCAAGCAGAATCATCCGCGACTGCACCATCGTCCGCCCCCATCCCTCGTCAGGAGCCGACCATCCTATATCACGAGGATAAGCGCCAGAGGGTCTGTAAGCCGGGTTCTGTCCCCCCGCCGAGGCGGGATGGGCGACCATTCCTCTAGGCCTGCACTCGCATACAGGCTCAAGCGACCAACCCGGGCGACGAGCAGCAACGATGCTCATGTGCCGCCCCTATTCGGTCTTGCTCCCGGTGGGGTTTGCCGTGCCGCCCCTGTTACCAGGCGCGCGGTGCGCTCTTACCGCACCCTTTCACTTTTCGCGTCGCCGAAGCGGTTCGCTGTCTGCTCTCTGTGGCACTTTCCCTCGGGTCACCCCGGCCGGGCGTTACCCGGCACCGTCGTTACGTGGAGCCCGGACTTTCCTCGCGCATCCTGAAGACACCCGCGGTCGCCCGACCCTCTGGCGAGGAGCGCTCTACTCATCCCCCGTCGGTTTGGGAAGCAGCAACGCGAGCAGGATGCAGCGGCATTCCATGTCGATCTCGCCGTCGATCAGTTCGGGGCGGAAGCGCCGCTGGAACGCGACCGTCGCGGCCAGCTTGTCCGACACGTCGTACCCGAAGCGTTCGAGCGCGAGCAGGAAGCCGCCTTCGGTCCAGCCCGGATCCATCAAATTCTTGGTCGGTCGCGGCAACGCCAGCCGCAGTTTCGCCAGCCGGCTCCAGGGGAACAGCTCGCCCGGATCCTGCTTGCGCTTCGGCGCGATGTCGGAATGGCCGACCACGTTGCCGCGCCCGATCTCGTAGCGGTCCTTGATCGCCGCGACCAACGGCAACAAGCCGTCGATCTGCTGGTCCGGGAACGGGCGATAGCCGAATTCGTGCCCCGGATTGACGATCTCGATCCCGATGCTCGCGCTGTTCACGTCGGTGATGCCGCGCCAGTGCGACTGGCCCGCATGCCATGCGCGCTTCGCCTCGTCGACCATCTGCAAGACGGTGCCGTCCTCGGCGATCAGATAATGCGCGGAGACCTTCGCCGCCGGATCGGTCAGCCTTGCGATCGCCGCCTCCGCGTCCGGCATGCCGGTATAATGCAGCACGATCATCGTGATCGGCAGCATGCGATCGTCGAAATTGGGAGACGGCGTGTCGATCATGCCCATGCCCGAACCGTTCTTGCCGATAATGTCATGCATTGTCCCCTGCCCGCGCGGTGCGGATCGTCACGATCGCGACGCCGAGCATCGCGATCCCTCCGCCGGTTAGCATAAGTGCGGTGAGCGGCGTGCCGAAATAATAGGCTGCCGCGAACACCGAGATCACCGGCGCCGCCAGCGTCAGCGGCGTGACGATGCTGATCGGATGGCGCTGCAACAGATACGACATCGATCCCTGCCCGATCACCGTCGATCCGATCGCGGAAAACGCCACCCAGCCGAGCGTGTGCAGCGGCAGATCCGGGATCGCCGCCATCGCCCGAGGCTCGACCTGCCAGGCCAGCAGTCCCAGCACGATCGATCCCCAGAAGCCGATCCAGGCGTAGATCGTCAGCACCGGCACGCCGATCAGATAGCGCTGGATGATCGATCCCATCGCCCAGATGAAGCTCGCCCCGGCGGTCAGCGCCAGTCCCGGAATCTCGTTCGCGGCCGCCGGATCGAACACCAGCAGCACCACGCCGGCGAAGGATAACGCGATGCCGGCCATGCGCGGCAGGCGGATGCGCTCGCGAAAGATGATGATCGCCAGGATCATCGAGAAGGGCACGCCCAATTGCCCGGCGATCGCCAGCGCCCCGACATTGTCCGACACCGCCAGCGACAGGTTGACCAGGATATAGAACACTCCGCCTGACAGGATGCCGAGCGCGGTCAGCGCGCGCATCCGCCCCGGCACGATCTTCAGCCACGTCCCGCACACCAGCAGGACCAGAGCCTGGCGCAGGAAACCCGCGGTCAGCGGCGAGATCGCCATCACCGCCATCTTCACCGCGATGATGTTGAGGCCCCACATCACGTTCATCACCAGAACGACGAGAAAATCGTGCAGGGTGAAACCGCGTGGAGAGGAAGCCTGTGTCACCGACCACCGCTTGCGACGGCCGGTCCGCAAAGTAAACGCTTAGGGGCGATCGTTACTCAGCGGTTGGAGCGGATTTTTGCATCCACTCACCGTCACCCCGGACGTGTTCCGGGGTCCACCAGAGGGCTTTCGACACGGATAGTGAACAGAATACCGAGCTTGCGGCACGGTGAACCCCGGAACGCGTCGGTGCTTATACCCTTCGAACAAATATTGGTCATTCCCGCGCAGGCGGGAATCCATACTGGCTTACCGTTCGCTTCGTAAGCGGCGTCAGAGCTTATGGATCCCCGCCGTCGCGGGGATGACGGCTTCATACTTGCTCGAGAGGTATAAGCGCCGAACAAGTCCGGGGTGACGGCGAAATGCTGAAGGTCGTTCTAGCCCGCGATCATCTCGTACAGGCCACGATGCTCGGGCGCGGGTTGGAACGCCTCGGTCTGCCCGATCACCGTTTCGCCGGCGCCCAGCACCAGCAATCCGCCCGGCCGCATCACGCTCGCCAGCCGGTCAAGCACCTGGCGGCGCAGCGTCGGCGACAGATAGAGCAGAACGTTGCGGCACAGCACGACGTCGAATTTCCCCACCGGCAGCGGATCGGCGACCAGATTGAGCCGGCGGAAGCTGATCTGCCGCACCAGTTCGGGTTTCGCCGCCCAATCCCCGCCGTCCGCATCGAACCAGCGCATCATGCGCCGGATCGGCAGGCCACGCTGGATCTCGAATTGCGAGAAGCGCCCGATCCGCGCACGCGCCAGCGCCGCTTCCGACACGTCGGTGGCGACGATTTCCGGCATGCGACCACCATGCGTCTCGACCTGTTCGGCGAACAGCATTGCCAGCGACAAGGGCTCCTGCCCCATCGAGCAGCCGGCCGACCAGACCCGGACGTTGCGCGTCGGCGATTGCGCACGCATCTCCTGGATCGCCGCTCCGACCATGTCGAGCACGGCGGCGTCGCGGAAGAACGAACTTTCCTGGTTGAGCAACGCATCGACCACCTGATCGGCCACCAGCGGATCGGTCCCGCCGATGATCTCGCCGGCGAGTTGGTCGAGCGTATCGAGCCCGCGTTCGCGCAGCACCGGCTTCAGCGCCGTCTCGATCCGCCATTCGCGATTGGCGGCGATCTGCTGGCCGGTACGCTGTTCGAGCAGCGCGGCCAGGATCTGCATCGCCGCGGCCGGACGCGGCGTAGGCGCGATCTTCGGCAGGCCGATCGGGCGGCGGGGCAGCGGGCTCAGCATGTCGGTTTCCGCCCGTCGGCGATCAGCCGGCCGATCTCGCCCGGCGGCAGCATCACGCCGGCCAGCGGAGCGACCGCGCCGGGCATGCCCCAGACCACCGAACTCGCACGATCCTGCGCGACGAGCGCACCGCCCGCCTCGACCAGTTTGCGCGCCCCCTCGCTGCCGTCGCGTCCCATCCCGCTCAACACGATGCCGATCGCGCGTGCGCCGTGCGTCTCGGCGAGGCTCTCGAACATCGGATCGACCGAGGGCATGCAGCCGCTGCGGGCCGGATCGCGCGTCAACCTGACGGCGAAATTGCCGTCCCCCAGCGAGACGATCCGCATATGTCCGTCGCCCGGCGCGATGATCACCCGGCCCGATCGGATGCGCAGCCGATCGACCGCGACATCGCACGGGCGTCCGGCGAGCACGGCCACCTGGGCCGCGAAATAGGGCATGAACGATTCGGGCAGATGCTGCGTGATCAGGATCGGCGTGGTGAAATCGGCCGGTATCTCGCGCAGCAACTGGCTCAGCGCATGGATGCCGCCGGTCGAGGCACCGATCGCGACGATGTCGAAGCGGTTCTGCGCGACGCGCGGCGTCACGCCGGCGGGCGCGGCCTGGACCGCCGGAGCGGCGACGGGATCGATCGCCAGCAAGCGCGACAACTTGTCGATTAGCACGTCGGAAAAGCGACCGGCGAACGCACCGACGCCGGGCTTCACCAGCGTGTCGGCGGCCCCCAGCGACAAGGCCTGGATCGTCGCCGCGCCGCCATCGTCGCACGACGAGGACACGACCAGCACCTTGGCGCCCGCGCCGGCCACGATCATGTCGGGCAAGGCGGTCAGGCCGTCGATGCCGGGCATTTCGATGTCGAGCAGGATCGCGTCGACGTGCTGCGTCTTCAGAAAGGCCAGGGCGGCCTGCACGTCGGGCACGGTGCCGGCCAGCGCGAAGCGGCGGCTGGCCTCGATCATCCGTCCGATCACCGCACGGGCGACCGCCGAATCGTCGACGATCAGGATTTTCGGCAGGATGGTTGGTGAGACGGCCGTTGGGTGATCGGCGGCGGGTCGCCCCGGGGGCGCTGCGGCCTCGGCGGGCGCGGGCTTCATGTCGGCGGCCCCTTCAGGCCATGCCGACGATCTGGAGTTTGCTTTCCAACGTCTCGCGATCGAACGGCTTCATGACATATTCGTCCGCCCCCGCTTCGATCGCGGCGCGGATATGGCCCATGCCGTTTTCGGTCGTGCAGAACACCACCTTCGGGCGGTTCGTCACCGCGCTGACGCGCAGCGCGCGCAGGAAATCCATCCCGCTCATCACCGGCATGTTCCAGTCGAGCAGGATCACGTCGGGCGCGGAGGCGAGGCAGGAATCCAGCGCTTCCTTGCCGTCTCCGGCCTCGGAGACCTGAAAGTTCAGGGTTTCCAGAATGTGCCGCGCGACCTTGCGGATCACCTTCGAATCATCGACGACCAGGCACGTTTTCATGAATGCTTCCCGTTATGCAACATAGCCGGTCTGCCCTAAATCCGTAAGCGTCCCGTTAATTCGGTACAATTTCACGCGGCCAGCGCGGTGAGCCCCGGTAGCACCGCGCGCAGGTCGATCGCCAGCACCGGCTCCCCGTCCCGTTCGACGATCCCGCAGCCGGCTCCGTGCCATCCGCCGTCCAGCACGATGCCCGGCGACAAGGGCAGCAGATCGAACGGCGCGACATCCTCCAGCGAATCGACCAGCACGGCATAATGGTGCCCCTCGGCCACGGTGATCACCGCACGCTTGGCCGGAATGTCGGATGCGGCCACGCCGAGAGCGGCGCGCGTATCGATCACCGTCACGACCCGGCTGCGCAATGCGGTCAGGCCCAGCACCTGCGAACTCGTCTTCGGCACCGGGATGACGGTGCCGATATCCACGACCGATTCGACCTGCGCGGAATCGATCGCCACGGCGCGCCCGGCGATGTGCGCGATCAGGAACAATGCGCTCATTTGAAACCCCCTGCCCGTTCGCCGCCGGATTTCTTTGCCCCGGATTTCTGGGCACCGGATTTCTCTGCCCCGGATTTCTCTGCCAACGCCGCGAGCAATCCCGGACGATCGTAGCGATAGATGCTGCCGTCGTTCGCCGCCTGCGATCGATCGTGGCGCAGCCGGACGACCGGCGCGGCATGCGGCGCGGCGACCGTCTCCTCGTCCATCGTCAGCACGACGGTGGCGCTCTCGCCCGTCTTCAGCTTCGTCGCCACGCGGTAGCCGGCACCCTCCAGCGCAGGTTTCAGGAACGTCGTCATCCACGCGGATTCGCTGCCCGCGATCAGGCAGACCGGCGGGGTCTCTTCCTGCTGTCCGTCGCCATGCGTCGCGAACAGCCAGTGCACGTCGAGCAGTTCGATCTGGTCGCCGTCGATCGCGATCACGCCCGCCACCGGTCCGGCCTCGCGCGCGGACACCATCGTCTCGGGCAAGGTCACGATGTCCAGCGCGGCCGATATAGCATAGCCGATCTCGTCCCGGCCATCGCGCAGGCGCAACACGTGCACGTCCTGCCCGTCCGCGATCCCCGCCATCGCGGCGAGCGGGATGATCCTTCCCTCCACCGACAGCCGCAGCCGTCCGGCGGCGAAGCGGATCGCATCCGCCTGCACCGGCTCGACCCGGTCGATCACCGATAGCGGCACGAGGCGGCGCACGCCGTCCAGATCGTCGAACAGCAACGCCGAAACCCCGTCCGCCGCGACCTCCTCGATCGCATCGTCGGCGCTCACGTCACGCTTGAATTCGAGGCCCGAGACCGCCGCGATGCCCGCACAGTCGAGCAGCAGCATCGGCAGGCCGCTGTCGGGCAGCGTCTGCCCGGCATAGACGCCCGTCGCCATCACCGCGGGCGCGGCGGGCTTGATCACAAGTTCCTCGTGATCCAGCACGGAATCGACCGCCAGCGCATAACTGCCGCCGACGACGCTGACGATCACCAGCATCGCGGGGTGATCGTGCGCCCCGTCGCGCAGCGCCAGGATGTTGCCCAGATCGATCAGCGGCATGCGCCGTTCGCGCACCGTGGCGGCGGGCGTGTCGCCCAGCATGTCGATGCGGATCGCTCCCTCGTGCGAACCGCCGCGCACCGTCACGATCTCCTCGATCACCTGGCGCGAGATCGCGAAACGCTGGTCGCCCACGCCCACGCCGATCGTCGCCATGATCGACAGCGTCAGCGGCACGTGGATCGCGATGCGCAGGCCCCGGCCCGGCGCATTGTCGATCTCGATCCGCCCGCCGATCTGCTCGATATTGGCGCGCACCACGTCCATGCCGACACCGCGACCGGAGATCGACGTCACCTCGTCCTTAGTCGAGATGCCCGGTTCAAACACCAGTTGCAGCTTCGCCTTGTCGCTCAGCGCCAGCAGGTCGCGCATCGGCCGGCCGCCGGCGGCGATCTTCTCGATCAGCCGCTCGACATTGATGCCGCGCCCGTCGTCGCAAATCTCGATGATGATCTGGTTGCCGGATTGGCGCGCCGATACGGTCAGCCGCCCGTTCTCGCGCTTGCCCGCCTTGATGCGCTCCACCACGCCTTCGATCCCGTGGTCGATCGAGTTGCGCACCATATGGACCAGCGGATCGCGCATCATCTCGATCATCTCGCGATCGAGTTCGACGTCCGATCCCTCGATGTTCAGCGTCACCGCCTTGCCCAGTTCGGCCGCCGTGTCGCGCACCATCCGCGGCAGCGCGGAGAACAGCGCATCGATCTTTTGCATGCGCGTACGCGTCACCGTGTCGCGCATCTCGGCCACGGTCAGCGACAGACGCTCCAGCGCAGCTTCGACCGCAGGGTCCGCACCGTCGTCACGAAGCCGCCGCGCCAGCTCGTTCCGCGCCAGCACCATGTCCGACATGCCGGACATCATCCGGTCGAGCAGGTCCACGTTCAGCCGCACGCTGCGCGATTGCGCCCGCACCGCCAGCGGGGTGGTCGCGACGACCAGATCTTCCGAACCCTCGTCGAGCGCGGCGATCAGCAGATCCTCGCCCGAATCGTCCAGCGCGACGCCGCCATCGATCGCCTCGACGATCTCGCCGATCCGGTCGACGATCGCCAATACGGCATTCACCAGTTTCGTGTCCGGCGCGCGCGAGCCGTCGCGCACCGCCGCCAGCACGTCCTCGGCGGCATGGCTCAGCCGGGCGAGACGCGGGAGATCGAGGAAACCGCAGCTGCCCTTCACCGTGTGCACGAAGCGGAAGATCGCATCGAGCCGGTTGCGGTCCGACGGATCGCTCTCCCACGCGACGATCTCGCCCGAGAGCGCTTCGAGCGTCTCGCGGGTCTCGGCAATGAATTCCTGAAGCAGATCGTCCATTAGGCCCCCGCGATTGGCGGGAACCATTGGCGATGATTGGTTAAGGAGCGGTTAGGTTGCCGCTCACGCCGCCTTGAATGACGCGCCGAACAGCAGCACCGGTTCTTCCGGATCGGACACCTGCACCTGCCCGCCGCCCTCTTTCACCAGCGCATGGACCAGATAGGCCGCCGCCGCGCGCGGCGTGATGACCGCATCGGGGTCGGCCCCGGTCAGCGCGCCGCGCATTTCCTGGTCCAGCACGATGCGCGGCCCATCGGCGCGCACCACGATCTCCACCGCGCCATCGATGCTCTCCGCCCCGACATCCAGCTGCCCGCCCCGGATTAGCGCATCGCCCGCGATCAGCGCCAGGTTCAGCAGCACCTTGATCGCCGGCTTGGGCAGCGTGCTGTCCTCGATCAGCCAGCCGAGCTTGACGCGGTGATTGTCGCCGAACAGCCCTTCAATCGCCGCCCGCGCCTCGCGCGAATCCACCATCTCGCCGAACCCGCCCGCCGCGCCGAAGGCGAGACGGAAGAATTTCAGCTTGTTCGCCGACGCGCGCGCGCTTTCGTTGAGCAGTTCCAGGCAGCGCTGGCGCATTTCGGGATCATGCTCGTCGGCCAGCAATTCCAGCCCGTTGTTGAGCGCACCGACGGGCGAGAGCAGATCGTGGCACAATCGCGAACAAAGCAGGCTGGCGAAATCGACCGGGCTGATGGTCATGGAATAAGGTCCGATGGGTAATAGGCGTTGACGCTCTTCTGGCGATGCCGCGCCATGTGCGCAACCCATGCCGGGCCGGCATGCCCCTATCGAACGGACAACACCACCGCCTCGAAGCGGCCACGCTCCACCGTTCGCCACGCGCGGGCCTCGCCCCGTCCGAGGATAACCCAGATCGCCCCGTCGCCCATCGCGCTCTCCGCGTCCGTCGCCGAAGGCACGGGATCGCCGGAGGTATGCGAATGATAGCACCCGATGACCTGCGCATCCCCCGCCCGCGCCCGCCGGTGCGCCGCGAACAATGCCGCCGGATCGATCTCGAACCGCCGCGCCGGCTCGACCGCCACGTTCGCGCACGCCTCGGCCGCTGCGATCCGCCCGCCCGTTCCGAACAGCAACCCGCACACTTCCACCCATGGAGACGCCGCCGCCTCGTCTAGCAGTCTCGCCACCAGAGTGCTTGAAATCTCCCACGCCATGACCACATCCTAGGCCATGAGCCGGGGGGTTTCCATCATCGCCGCAACGATCTCCGACGCCGCCGATGGCTGGCGTCTCGATCGTGCGCTGGCCGATGCGGTGCCGACGCTATCACGCGAACGCCTGAAGGTTCTGATCAACGGCGGCGCGGTCAGCGACCCCTCCGGTGCGCTGGCGCGCGATCCCTCGCGCAAGGCGGCGGCCGGAGCGATGTTCAACGTCGCGGTGCCCGATCCCACCCCAGCCCATAACGTGCCGCAGGATATCGCGCTCACCATCGTGTTCGAGGACGAGCATCTCATGGTGATCGACAAGCAGGCCGGGCTCGTCGTCCACCCGGCGGCGGGCAATCTCGACGGCACGCTGGTCAACGCGCTGCTACATCATTGCGGCGGCAGCCTGTCGGGCATCGGCGGCGTCGCCCGGCCCGGCATCGTCCACCGTATCGACAAGGACACGTCGGGCCTGATGGTCGCGGCCAAGACCGATCGCGCGCATGAGGGGCTGGCCCGCCAGTTCCACGATCACAGCATAGATCGCCGCTACAAGGCGATCGTGCAGGGTCGCCCGATGCCGATGGAGGGCAAGGTCGATGCCCCGCTCGCCCGTTCGTCGACCGATCGCAAGAAGGTCGCGATCGTCCAGGGCGGCAAGCGCGCCGTGACGCATTTCCGTACCGTCACCCCGCTCAGGAACGCCGCTCTGGTCGAATGCCGGCTGGAAACCGGCCGCACGCATCAGGTGCGCGTGCACATGACGTCGATCGGTCATCCCTTGCTGGGCGACCCGGTCTATGGTAGAACAAAACAAGGTCACCGGCCGCTTTTGGAAACGCTCGATTTCCATCGCCAGGCGTTGCACGCCGCCCATTTGGGGTTCATCCACCCTATTAGAAGCGAAGCTTTGGCATTCGAAAGCGAAATGCCTGCGGACATGCAGGAACTGTTCAGCCACCTTAACGTATAGCTATCGGGTTTCGCTGCGATGCGGCATACCCAGTTTAAAGGGAGATCAAGTCATGGCTAAAAGCAACGTGCCAGCCACGGTCCCCGCTCTTGGCGGAGAGGCAAGCCTCAACCGCTATCTGTCGGAAATCAAGAAATTCCCCATCCTCGCACCCGAGCAGGAATATATGCTCGCCAAGCGCTTCGAGGAACATGGCGACACCGATGCGGCGGCGCAGCTCGTCACCTCGCACCTGCGCCTCGTGGCGAAGATCGCGATGGGCTATCGTGGCTATGGCCTGCCGACGTCCGAACTGATCTCCGAAGGCAATATCGGCTTGATGCAGGGCGTGAAGAAGTTCGAGGCCGATCGCGGCTTTCGCCTCGCGACCTATGCGATGTGGTGGATCCGCGCCTCGATCCAGGAATATATCCTGCGCTCGTGGAGCCTTGTTAAGATGGGCACCACCGCCGCGCAGAAGAAGCTGTTCTTCAACCTGCGCCGCATGAAGTCGAAGCTCGATGCGTTCGAGGATGGCGATCTGTCGCCCGAGCATCTCACCAAGATCGCCACCGATCTCGGCGTCACCGAAGCCGAAGTGACCAGCATGAACCGCCGCATGGCGATGGGCGGGGATACTTCGCTCAACGTTCCGATGCGCGAGGATGGCGACGGCCAGTGGCAGGATTGGCTGCAGGACGACGCCCCCCTACAGGACACCGTCGTCGCGGAGGCGCAGGAAGCCGATGTCCGGCACGAAATGCTGACCAGCGCGATGGACGACCTCAACGAGCGCGAGCAGCACATCCTGACCGAACGCCGCCTGACCGACGATCCCAAGACGCTGGAAGAGCTCTCGCAGGTCTACGGCGTGTCGCGCGAACGCGTCCGCCAGATCGAAGTGCGCGCGTTCGAAAAGCTGCAAAAGGCGATGATGCGCCTGGCGGGCGACCGGCGTCTGCTGGCGGCCGTCTGAACCCTACTACCGTCATCCCGGACTTGATCCGGGATCCAACTAGCCGCTCGGGAAGACGCTGATGATCGAGCGTTGCACTTTCCTCCCGTTGGACCCCGGATCAAGTCCGGGGTGACGGTAGTTGGGACAATCACCCCCGCCGCCTCACCTCAAACCCCTTCCCCCACGCCCCCCGATCCGGCAAGTTCGCCCGATGAGCGACGCCACCCTCCGCAACCGATCCGCCGCACGCCCCCTCAAGCCCCGCCGCCCGCTTGCGCGCCGCATCACCGGATGGATCGTCAAGGGCCTGCTCTGGTTCCTGCTCGGCTCGGTCCTGCTGGTGCTCGTCTTCCGCTTCGTGCCGCCACCGATCACCCTCACGATGATCGGCGATCTGATCGGCGGCAACGGCGTGACCAAGCAATGGAAGCCGCTGTCGCAGATCGATCCGAACATGCCGCGCGCGGCCATCGCCGGGGAGGATGCGCGCTTCTGTCGGCATCATGGCTTCGACTTCACCGCCATCGCCAACGCCGCCTATCGCAACGCCAGAGGCGGGCGCGTCCGTGGCGGTTCGACGATCAGCCAGCAGACCGCGAAGAACGTCTTCCTCATCCAGGGCGGCGGCTATGCCCGCAAGGCGCTGGAGGCGTATTTCACCGTCCTGATCGAAACCCTGTGGGGCAAGCGCCGGATCATGGAAGTCTATCTCAACGTCGCCGAAACCGGCATCGGCACCTATGGCGTGGAGGCCGGGTCGATCCGCTATTTCGGCCACGGCGCCGATACCCTGTCGCCCTCCGAGGCGGGGCGCATCGCCGCCATCCTGCCGCTGCCTAAGAAGCGCGCCGCCATCGCCCCGCACGGCTTCACCCGTCGCCACGGCAACGCCATCACCCGCCGCGTCGGCGTGGTGCGCAACGATCGCCTGGACGCCTGCCTGCAATAGACATGCGCGCGCTCCGCCTCCCGTTCCTCGTCGTCATGCTGGCACTGTTGCCGGCCTCCGCGCCCGGCTATCCGACTGCGGCGGAGGTGCTGGCAGAGCTAAACCGCCTGCGCACCGATCCGGCGGGCTATGCCGCCGGACTGGAAGACTATCGCCACCTGTTCGGCACGCCCGACTCTCGAACCTACACGCTTCCCGGCGAGACGCTGGCGCGCCTTTCGATCGACGGCGCACCCGCCGTGGCGGAAGCGATCGCCGCGCTGAACCGCCAGGCGTCGGTCGCTCCCCTCGCCCCCGGCCGCGTCCTGGAAAACGCCGCCCGCATCCTCGCCGACGAACAGGCTCGAACCGGCGCGACCGGCCACCGCAGCGCGCCGGGCCGGTCTCCCGGCGACCGAGTCCGCGCACAGGGTGGCGATATCTATGTCGTGGAAGCGGTCAGCTACGGCTTCGACAGCGCCGAAGCGGTGGTGCGCCAGTTGGTCGTCGACGACGGCGTACCCGGACGCGGCCACCGTCGCACGATTCTCTCACCCGAATTGCGCTTCGCCGGCATCTGGTGCGGCCCACACGCCCGCTACGGCGCGATGTGCGTGATCGATCTCTCCGCTTGGCCCGCCGGCAAACCCCACGCAGAATAGCCCATCCGTCATCCCGGACTTGATCCGGGATCCCGCTGCCTTGCCCCGCACCAAGTGGAAGAAGCGGGATCCTCGCCTACGCGAAGATGATGACGGGGAAATCTCAATGGGTGCCAAGCGCTCAAAACGGCAGCTTGAACCCCGGCGGCAACGGCATCCCGCTGGTCAGCTTGCCCATTTCGTCGTTCGACGCGGCATCGGCCTTGGCCCGCGCATCGTTGAACGCCGCGACGATCAGATCCTCCAGCATCTGCTTCTCGGATGCGACGATCAGCGAATCGTCGATCGCGATGCCGATGATCCGCCCCTTGGCCGACGCCTTCACCTTCACCAGCCCGCCGCCGGCCGCGCCCTCGACCTCGATCGTATCGAGGTTCGCCTGCGCCTTGGTCAGCTCGTTCTGCACGTTCTGCGCCATCGCCATGATGTCTTCGATGCTCTTCACTTCTGTTCGCTCCTTTTGGCGGCAATCAGCCGGTCCAGTTCATCCTCGGGCAGCACCGCATCGGGAAACGCCTCGAACGCCGCCTTGACGACGGGGCTCGACAGGATTTCCGCGCGGACCGCCTCTTTCGATTCGAGATGCCGTTCGCGGATCGTCGGCGCGCCGGGGGCATCCTCGGTCGTCACCTTCCACGCACGCCCGGTGCAGCGTTTCAGCTCGACCATCAGGTCGCGCACCATATCGGCGGGCAATGGCCGCAACGAACTCAGCACCATCTCCGGCGGCGCGATCTGGATCACGCTCGCACTACGCTCGAGCTTCACCGCCAGGCCATATTCGCCGGCCTTTTCCAGCACCGCGATGATGCCCTCGATCGTATCGGGCAACGCCGCCTCGACCGGCTCGGCGTTTTTCACTGGCGGAGCGGGTGGCGCGGCGGCCATCGTCACCGGCCCGCCCGCCGCCAATTGCCGCGCCAGTTCGCCCGGATCGGGCAGTTGCGAAGCGTGGACGACGCGCAGCAACGCCATTTCGCACGCCTCGATCGGCAGCGCCGCGCGCGCGACCTCGTCATGCCCCTTCAGCAGCAACTGCCACAAACGATGCAGCGCCGCGAAGGACAAGGCGGTCGCCCAGCCCTCCTGCGCCGCGCGCTCTTCATGCGCCTGTCCCGATTCGGGCGGCGTGCCGAGCTTGACGAGCGTCACGCCGTGCACCGTCTCCAGCAGCGCGCGCAGCACCGATTGCGGATCGACGCCGAGATCGTATTGCCGCCTCAGCGCCGCCAGCGCGCCAAGCCCGTCGCCCGCCAGCAGCAACCCGAGCAGGTCGCGCACCGCGCCGCGATCCGACAGGCCGAGCATGTCTCGCACCGCCGCCGCCTTCACGCCGCCGCCCTCGATCCCCGCATGCGCGATCGCCTGGTCGAGGATCGACAGCCCGTCGCGCGCCGATCCTTCCGCCGCGCGCGCGATCATCGCCAGCGCCTCCGGCTCCGCCTCAACCTGTTCCGCCGCCGAGACGAACGCGAAATGCGCCGCCAGCTGCTCCGCCGAGATGCGCCTGAGATCGAAGCGCTGGCAGCGCGACAGCACCGTCACCGGCACCTTGTTCACTTCGGTCGTCGCGAACAGGAATTTCACATGCGCCGGCGGCTCCTCCAGCGTCTTCAGCAGCGCGTTGAACGCGTTCTTCGACAGCATGTGGACTTCGTCGATGATGTAGATCTTGTAGCGCGCCGAAACCGCCGAATAGCGCGACGCATCGATGATCTCGCGCACGTCGTCCACGCCGGTATGGCTGGCGGCGTCCATCTCGATCACATCGATGTGACGACCCTCGGCGATCGCACGGCACGGCTCGCACACCCCGCACGGGTCGATCGTCGGCCCGCCCTCGCCGTCCGGGCCGATGCAGTTCAGCGCCTTGGCGATCAGCCGCGCGGTACTCGTCTTGCCTACCCCGCGCACGCCGGTCAGCAGGAACGCATGCGCCAGCCGCCCACGCCGGATCGCATTGCCCAGCGTCGTGACCATCGCGTCCTGCCCGATCAGCTCGGCGAACGTCTGCGGCCGATACTTGCGCGCCAGCACGCGGTACGCCTCCGGCTTTTGCGGCTGCACGGGGTCGCCGAGGTCGAAGGCAGGAAGATCTGGGGATTCGGACATCGCCGACTATCTAAGGGCGGATGCCGCGCGATGTAAGGAAAAGGTTGTGCCCAAAGACCACCGTCATCCCGGACTTGATCCGGTATCCAACAAGCCGCGATAGAAGTGGATTCTTTTGCCACCCATCCGAGCCGGACAGCACCGCGGCAAAGCCGCGTCGTCGAACGGGCTCTGCCCGCCGGCCGCGCTCACCGCACCTTTGCTGCGGCTCGCGGTGGAAGCCGGAACGACCCGTGGCGAAATCGTTGTGGCTGCTTCCTTCCGGATCTGACCAGGTTGGCGACGACCACGTCCGCCCGACTTCCGCGGCTCAGATAGGGAAGTCGGGCGGTGCGATCAATAGCTCAGATCAGCGGCGATAGCGGACCTGGCGGCAGGTGCGGATCTTGCGATGGCCGCGCCAGCGATTGGTGCAAACGCGGCGCGTGGCCCAGCGATTGCCGCGATAGCCCGGTCCACGACGCACCGTGGTGCGCTCGCGCACGACCACCGCCTGCGGCGCGACGACGACGCCGGCCACCATCAGGGTAGCGGAACCCGCTGCGACCGGAGCGGCGCTCGCCGAAGCCGGCGCCAACGTCACGGCGCCGAGCAACCCGGCGGCGATCAATCCCAAAATCTTCATGTCTTATCTCCTCCATGCCTCTTCGGCACGGGAGCGAAACCATTATCGTCCGCTCATGTTCCGCGCTTCGCCCGGAATCCGTACCGTCAGTTCGCCCCAGGCGGCATCCAGCCAGATCTGGCACGCGAGCCGGCTGGTCCGCGTCGCGCCCATCGCCAGATCGAGCATATCCTCCTCATCCTCGCTCGCGTTCGGCAACCGCGCGAAATCCTCTGCCGCCACGATCACATGGCACGTCGAACATGCCATCTGTCCCTCGCACGTCCCCTCCAGCGGCTGGCCGTCCGCCTGGGCGAGATCGAGCAACCGATCCCCAGCCGCGCCGCGAACCTCGCGCACGGCACCGTCGATCCCGACGAAGCGCACCAGCGTCACGCCGCGATCCTCTGGGCATCGGCGGCCGCGACGATCCGCTCGATCGCCTCGCCCAGTTCTTCCTCCGTGGTGTAGCGTCCGAACCCGATCCGGATGCTCGACCGCGCCTGTGCCTCGGTGAGCCCGATGGCTCGCAACACATGGCTCGACCGACCCGATCCGCTCGCGCACGCCGACCCGGCGGAAAACGCGACGTCGCGCAGGTCCGACATCAGCCGCGCCACGTCGAGCCCGTCGCGTCGGATGTTGAGATTGCCGTGGTAGCGGGCGATGGCCGATCCATTCAACCACCACCCGTCACCCCGGACCTGTTCCGGGGTCCACGAAGCGGCTTCCGATCCGGATTGAAGTTCTACCTCCAAACCTTGCGGCTTCGTGGACCCCGGAACACGTCCGGGGTGACGGCCAAGCAAACGCCCCATCGCCGCCCGCCAAAGCCCATCGACATGCGCCGCATCCGCCTCCTTCAGTTCCGCCATCAACCGCGCCGCCACCCCGAACCCCACGCATAGCGCCGGCGACAAAGTCCCCGACCGCCCACCGGCCTCCTGCCCGCCGCCATGCATCAGCGGCTCCAGCGCAATCCCGTCTCGGACCCACAGCGCCCCGATCCCCTTCGGCCCGTGCACCTTGTGCGCGGACACCGCGACCAAGTCGCACGCCTCCGGAACGGCGGCCCGTCCAAAGCCCTGCACCGCATCGCACAGCATCAGCGCGCCCACCGTATGCGCGAGTCGCGCCAGTTCGGCGACCGGCTGGATCACTCCGATCTCGTTATTCACCAGCATCGCCGCGACTAGAGCGGTCCCCGGCCCGATCGCCGCCCGCGCAACGTCCGGATCGACCAGCCCATCCGCCCCGACCGGCATCACGATCACCTCGCGCCCGCCTCGCGCCAGAGCCTCGACCGTGTCCAGCACCGCGGCATGCTCGGTCGCCAGCGTCACGATCCGCCCCGGCCCGACCCCCTTCAGCGCCCAGTTCAGTGCCTCGGTCGCGCCGCTGGTGAAGCTCACCCGCCCGCCCTCGGGCAGCAACGCCGCCACCTGCTCCCGCGCCACCTCGACTGCCGCCTTCGCGCGTCGCCCCGCCCCATGCGCGGAATGCGGATTCGCGAAATCGTCGCGCAACCAGGGCAGCATCGCTTCGAACGCTTCGGGCGCCAGCGGCGTGGTCGCCTGATAATCGAGATAGATCATGCCACGAACCGCTGCTTCGATCGCGCCACACCACGCCACGCCGCGATGAACGCGCGCACCTCCGCCTCGCTCGTCGTCCGCCCGAAACTCGCCCGCACCACCTCGCGCCCGGCCGCTTCGGGCAGGCCGATCGCCGCCAGCACGTGGCTCGGCTTCATGCTGCCCGAGGCGCACGCGCTCCCTGCCGACACCGCGAATCCGGCCGCGTCGAAGTCGATCAACTGCACGAAACTCGGCACGCCCGGCATCCGGTACGCGCCGATCGCCGCATGCCTGACCGACCCCGCAGCAATCACCTCGCCCCCCGACCGCGCCACCGCATCGTCCAGCAAGGCGCGCAGCCGCGCATGTTCGTCCACCGGCTCCGGCTCGGCCAAGGCGGCGGCATAGCCCAGCACCGCCGGCAGATTCTCCGTCCCCGGCCGATACCCCCGCTCCTGCCCCCCGGTCGGCGTCAGCGTGCCGAGATCGCGCACCAGCAAAGCCCCGATTCCCGGTGGCCCGCCACGTTTGTGCGCCGACAGCGCCACGAAATCGGCATGCTCGGCCACATCGAGATCGACCCCCGCCGGCATCTGCGCCGCATCGACCAGCAGCAGTCCGCCACCGCCACGCGCCACGCGCGCGATCTCCGCGATCGGCTGACGCACGCCCGTCTCGCTGTTCGCCCATTGCACCGTGACCAGCGCACGGCCCTCGGAAGGCAAAGCGCGCTCCAACGCCGCCAAACCCACCACGCCATCCGCACCGACCGGCAGCACGATCGTCTCCGGCGTGGCCCAGCGCATCACCGCGTCATGCTCGACCGCGGTAATGATCCGCACGGCCACGTCCGCCCGCTGCGTCGCGATCGCCAGCGATTCGCTCGCCCCGCTGGTGAACAACGTTTCGCCCGTCCAACCATAGGCCGACGCCAGCTCGGCCCGCGCCCGTTCCAGCGCTGCCTTGGCCGCGCGCCCCTCGGCATGCGGCGAAGACGGGTTCGCCCAACGCCGCATCCCCGCCGCCACCGCATCGATCGCAGCAGGCAGCATCGCGGTGGTCGCGGCATGATCGAGATAGATGCGCCCGATCGGGTCAGAAGGCATGTTGGCGGTCAGGAGTCGTTCCAATTGCGAAAAGGTGCACCCATCTTATATAGCGCCCATCTTCCAGCGCCCAAGTTGCGCGCACAGATCAGTCAGGTTTCCCATGCCAGAAGTCATTTTCCCCGGTCCCGAAGGCCGTCTCGAAGGCCGCTTCTCCCCGGGCCCGCGCCCGCGCGCGCCCGTCGCGATGATCCTGCATCCGCACCCCACGGCGGGCGGCACGATGAACAACGCGATCGTGCAGCAGCTCTACAAGACCTTCCAGCGCCGCGGCTTCGCCACCCTGCGCTTCAACTTCCGCGGCGTCGGCAAGAGCCAGGGCACGTTCGACAACGGCATCGGCGAACTGAGCGATGCCGCCTCGGCGCTCGATTGGGTGCAGAGCTTCCACCCCGAAGCCTCGACCACCTGGATCGCCGGCTTCAGCTTCGGTGCGTGGATCGGCATGCAGCTTCTGATGCGCCGCCCGGAAATCCGCGGCTTCATCTCGGTTGCGCCGCCGGCCAACATGTACGACTTCACCTTCCTCGCCCCCTGCCCGGCCAGCGGCATCATCATCCAGGGCGAGAACGACGAAGTCTCCCCGCCGCTGGCGACCCAGAAGCTGGTCGACAAGCTGCGCACGCAGAAGCACATCACGATCCACCACGACACGATCCCCAAGGCGAACCACTTCTTCGAGCATGAGATGCCCGAACTGATGGGCAGCGTGGACAAGTATCTGGATATGCGGCTCGACCCTAATTCACCCATAAGGTGAATTGGGAGCAGCGGATTAGCTGCGCTAATCCGCGCCCGCGATGTCGAGCCCGGCCGGCGGTGCCCTCGCACCGGCCGACGGCATGGGCTTCGCCCATGCCCGCCCCACAAGCCGTCCCTTCCCCACCGTCATCCCGGGCTCGACCCGGGATCCCGCTTCTTCTTCTTCTTCCTAAAAGCTCGCTTCAACAGCAGGGCGGCAGGAAGGCCGGTCCCTACAGCCCTGTCCTACAAGCACCGGTCCGATTATAAGCGACCCCGCTCTTTCACATCGCTGCGAACCACCTCTGCGCCTCGCGACGCACTGCCTCATACCGTATGACCTTGTGTGAACTTCGCCCAGATTTCGCCGCAATCTACAACGTCCAAACCAGCACGTTGCCGAGCAGCACCACCGACATCACCAGCAGCAACACACCCTTCGTCCGGTCGCGCTTCGTCGCGATCAGATAGATGCCGCCGGCGATACACGCGAACATCCCGAGCATCGCGATGGCAGGCGCAGCGGCACCAATGCCGGTCAGAGTTTCGGTATTCATAGCGCCCCCTTTACCCGTTCGTTTCGAGCGAAGTCGAGAAACCGCCTTCAGCGCTGCGCAAAGTTTCTCGACTTCGCTCGAAACGAACGGAGGGGGAATTGGAGAGGATCGAAGCGGGCAGTTCAACCCCCCCCCCGCCAACACCCGCCCATAAGCCTCCCGCTCCACATTCCCGCCCGACAGGATTACCAACGTCCCCGCGGTCGCCTCGACCTTGCCCGACAGCAATGCCGCCAGCGCCACCGCGCCGCCCGGCTCCACCACCAGCCGCAAACGCTCCGCCGCCCAGCGTTGCGCGTTCCGGATCTCGAACTCGCTTACCGCCACGCCGCGCACGCCCCGGCGCGACAATACGTCGAACGTCAGGTCGGACACCCGCTTGGTCTGCAGCGCGTCGCAGGCGGTCGGCGGAGCATCCGGACCGACCTCCTCGATCCACCCCGCCTCCAGCGATCGCCGCATATCGTCCCAGCCGTCCGGCTCGGCCACCGTCATCATCGCATCCGGCAGGCCGAGCGCGATTCCCGCCGCCAGCCCGCCGCCACCACACGGCACCACCACCTGCACCGCCGGCCCCAGCCCCTGCGCCTCCATCTGCGCCGCCGCCTCGATTCCGGTACTGCCCTGCCCCTCGATCACCCACGGATCGTCGAAGCTCGGCACCAGCACCGCCCCGCGTGCCTCGGCCAGTCGCCCGGCGATCTGCTCGCGACTCTCGCTGTGCCGGTCATAGGACACGATCTCGGCGCCCAGCGCCAGCGTCCCCTCGCGCTTCGATTTCGGCGCGTCCGCCGGCATCACGACCGTCGCCGGCATGCCGAGCCGCTTCGCCGCCCAGGCGATTCCCTGCGCATGGTTGCCGCTGGAGAAGGCGACGACGCCGCGCGGCCGCATCTCGGGATCGATCGCGGTCAGCCGATGCCACGCCCCGCGCAGCTTGAACGCGCCCATCGGCTGCAGGCACTCGCACTTGAAAGCGATTGAACTTCCACGGATTTCCGCGACGAACAGCGGAGACGGCGGCACCACCGAAGCGATCTTCGCGGCCGCGTCGCGAACCCCGGCACGGGTGGGTTGTCGCACAAACGTCACACTTTATCTCCTGAGCGGGGCCAGGGGGTCCAATACCGCTTTACATCGCCGAAACACGATCCTATTTCGCCCTTCCGCTGCCCCATGGGACTTCCAACCGCAAGGCAGTGTTTCGTGAACTTGTCTACGGACATTGGAGGTCCCTTGAATTGCACAAGCATCATAACACGCTGGGGTTAGCGACCACCCGTCCGACTGCGATCACCGCAGCAGACATCGCTAAGTCTCGGCCGGTTCAGCCGGTCACGCTCATCCGTCCGCATGCCGCCGCGCGTGCCGCCCGCTTCTTCGTCGAGAAGTTTCCGGGTCGGTCGCTCTACGCCGTGAAGGCGAATCCCTCGCCGGACCTGATCCAGGTCCTGTGGGACAGCGGCATCACGCATTACGACGTCGCCTCGATCGCCGAGGTGCGCCTCGTCGCGCGCCTGCTGCCCGAAGCGACGCTCTGCTTCATGCACCCGGTCAAGGCGCCGGAAGCGATCGCCGAGGCGTATTTCACGCACGGCTGCCGCACCTTCAGCCTCGATTCGCTGGAAGAGCTGGACAAGATCCTGCTCGCGACGAAGCATGCGACGGATCTGACGCTCTGCGTCCGCCTGCGCGTGTCGTCCGAGCATTCGAAGCTCAGCCTCGCCTCGAAGTTCGGCTGCGCGCCGCACGAGGCGAAGGAATTGCTGTTCCGCGCCCGCCAGGCGGCCGATGCGCTCGGCATCTGCTTCCATGTCGGATCGCAGGCGATGACGCCGGAGGCCTATGCCAACGCGCTCGAACGCGTCCGTGCGGCGATCGTCGAGGCGGCGGTCACGGTCGACGTCATCGACGTCGGCGGTGGGTTCCCGTCCAGCTATCCCGGCATGGAGCCCCCCCCGCTGGAACGCTATTTCGAGACGATCCATCGTGCGTTCGAATCGCTGCCGGTCAGCTATTCGTCCGAACTCTGGGCCGAACCGGGCCGTGCGCTCTGTGCGGAATACAGTTCGCTGATTGTCCGCGTTGAGCGCCGCCGTGGCGACGAACTCTATATCAACGACGGTGCCTACGGCGCATTGTTCGATGCCGCGCATGTCGGCTGGCGCTTCCCGGTGCAGTTGCTCCGCGAACCCGACAGCCGCGCCAAGGACATGGCGTTCAGCTTTTACGGACCGACCTGCGACGACATGGATCACATGGCCGGCCCGTTCATGCTGCCTGCCGATGCCCAGGCCGGCGACTATATCGAGATCGGCATGCTCGGCGCGTACGGTTGCGCCATGCGCACCGCGTTCAACGGCTTCGGCTCGGACGAAACGGTGATCATGGACGACGAGCCGATGGCCTCGCTATACTTCGAGGCCGACGAACAGGTCGCCTCGAACGTCGTCACGCTGTAACAGGCTTCCAATAATTGCGCCTTCTTCCTCCCCTCCCGCTTGCGGGAGTATTTCGAACTTGTCGGCCGCCAGGGTCCGCTATTGCACGTCCTGCTCGCGGACGCCTTTCGGAAATGGAGATTTGAAATGACCGAACCCCTGAACACCAACCGCAAGGCCGAACTCCTCTCGACCACCGTCGAGCATATCGACATCACCAAGTTCGACGCCCGCCCGATCGTCGATGCGATGAAGAAGATGAGCTTCACCAGCCGCGATCTCGGCCGCGCGACCGACATCTACAACCAGATGCTCGCCGATCCGGATTGCTCGATCTTCCTCGTCATCGCCGGCTCCACCTCGGCCGGCGGCTGCATGGATCTGTATGCGGAATTGCTGCGCAACAACATGATCGACGGCGTCGTGGCGACCGGCGCGTCGATCGTCGACATGGATTTCTTCGAAGGCCTCGGCCACAAGCATTATCAGGCACTCGAGGTGCCGGACGACGACACGCTGCGCTCGCTGCTGATCGATCGCATCTACGACACGTATATCGACGAAGAGCAGCTGCAGGATTGCGACCACACGATCCTCGAGATCGCCAACAGCCTGGAGCCGCGCCCCTATTCGAGCCGCGAATTCATCCGCGCGATGGGCAAGTATCTGGTCGAGAACGGCAAGAAGGACAACAGCCTGGTCAAGCTCGCCTACGAGCATGACGTGCCGATCTTCTGCCCCGCCTTCGTCGACAGTTCGGCCGGCTTCGGTCTCGTCAAGCATCAGGTCGATCGCGCCAAGGAAGGCAAGCCGTACATGGTGCTCGATGCGATCGCCGACTTCCGCGAACTCACCGACATCAAGATCAAGGCCGGCACCACCGGCCTGCTGATGATCGGCGGCGGCGTGCCGAAGAACTTCATCCAGGACACCGTCGTCTGCGCCGAGATCCTCGGTCATGACGATGTCCAGGTCCATAAGTATGCTGTGCAGATCACCGTCGCCGACGTGCGCGACGGTGCCTGTTCCTCGTCCACGCTGCAGGAAGCGGCGAGCTGGGGGAAGGTCAATACCGGCATCGAACAGATGGTCTTCGCCGAAGCCGGCTCGGTCATGCCGCTGCTCGCCAGCGACGCCTATCATCGCGGCCTGTGGAAGACCCGCACCAAGCGTCGCTGGGGCGCGAGCTTCGATTGATGCAGACCGATCGCCGCGCGCTCTTGGGCCTCTCGCTCGGGGCCGCGGCGGTCCCTTCGCTTGCGCAAGCCGCGCAAAGCCGGCCCACCGCGCCGATCTGGCCGCCGGTCGAGAGCTTCAAACTGTGGCCCGGCCTTCCGCCCGGCGCCCCCGCCCGCATGCCGCGCATCACGCCCGACATCACCGAGCGCGGCGACATCCGGATGCGCGGCACCGCCTCGCCCGATGTCGGTGTGTTCCGGCCGCTCCGTCCCGATGGCCGCGCCGTGCTGATCGCGCCCGGCGGCGGCTACAGCTTCGTCTCGCTGGAAAATGAAGGCGTCAGCGTGGCGCGCGTGCTGGCCCAGCATGGCATCACCAGCTTCGTCCTGAACTATCGCCTGCCCGGCGACGGCTGGCGCGACCGTGCCGATACGCCGCTTGCCGACGCGCAACGCGCGATGCGCTTGATCCGCGCCCAGGCCGCCCGCTTCCGCATCGATCCGGCGCGGCTGGGCGTGATCGGTTTCTCCGCCGGCGGCCACCTCGCCGCCTCGCTCGTCACGCAATATGCGGCGAAGGTCTACGCCGCCGTCGATGCCGCCGACGCCGAATCGGCCCGTCCGCGTTTCGGCGGCCTCATGTATGCGGTGTCGAACATGGATCCCGGTCGCAGCCGGGGCGGATCGCGCGCCAATCTGCTCGGTCCCAATCCGTCGCCGGCGATGGAAGCGCGCTACGCCGCCGATCGCAACATCCGCGCCGATACGCCGCCCTTGTTCATCATGCATGCCGAGGACGATCCCACCGTGCCCGTCATCAACGGGCTCGATCTCCTCGCTTATGCCCGCGCCGCGCGCGTGCCCGCCGAGGCGCACATCTTCCAGCAGGGCGGCCACGGCTTCGGCGTCGGCCTGCCCGACGGCCTGCCCGGCTCGCTCTGGCCGCAGCTCTTCATACGCTGGCTGAACGGCGCGCTGGCGCATGCCTGACGGGTGATGCAGATCGCATCGGGCGATGCATCACCCGGATATCAGGTGGTCGACTCAGCGACGCGCCGCCGCCTGGGTCTTTGCGGCTTTCGCGGCGCGATGGTGCCCGATCGCGCATCCCGCAGCCGCACCCAGCACGGCATGATGACCGGCCAGATGCCCGCCCACGCCGCCGACTGCTGCGCCCTTGAGACAGCCCTTCGCATCGGCCGGACCCGCCGCGACCAGAGTGGCGCCGGCAAGGGCTGCGATAATGGTGAATTTCATGGAATATCCTCCTGCTTGAACCGGTCTGTCCCGGCGATGCGCCCATGATGCTCCGGACGCCCCGCCGATATCCTGATCGTTGCATGACAAATCCGTCATCCACCCGCCTCTGCCGCCGCTTGCAAATCCGTTGCCGCAGCGTGGCGCGTGGTGCACCTTCCCGGCACAACGGGGAGAGAAGCAAATGCAAAGCGAGATTCTAAAACCGGTCGTCGTGCTCATCGCCTGGTCGCTGGTGATGTGGGCGTGGATGATCGCGGTGCGCCTGCCGGCGATGAAGAAGGTCGGAATCGACCTGTCCAAGGCGCGCGGCGGCAAGCCGGGTGTGCTCGACGGCGTGGTGCCCGATGAGGCGCAGTGGCCCGCGCATAATTATATGCACCTGATGGAACAGCCGACGTTGTTCTACGCCGTCGCGCTGGTGCTCGCGCTCACCGGCACGGGCAACGGCTTCAACGCCGCGCTCGCCTGGGCCTATGTCGGGCTGCGCATCGTGCACAGCATCGTGCAGGCGACCTTCAACAAGATCAGCATCCGCTTCGCGCTGTTCCTGCTGTCCAGCCTGGTGCTGATCGCGCTGACGCTGCACGCCGCGATGGCGGTGTTCTGAACCGATCCGTCGCCCCGGCGAAGGCCGGGGCCGCTGGATGTGGGCACGCGTGCGTCCTCCACACGGCGCACCCGGCCTTCGCCGGGGTGACGAAGAGAAACCTATCCGAACAGCCGCTCCATCGCTCGCTCCAGCATCACCAGCTGCCACAGGGTCCGCCCATGGTCGGCCCGGCCGCTGCGATGGTCGGCCGCCAGCCGGGCGATCGCGGCGGGATCGAACATCCCGCCCAGCACGCGCGACTTGGCCAGCCGCGCCGCTTCGTCGGCCAGCGGACCTCGAAACCACGCGCTGACCGGCGTCACGAACCCCATCTTCGGCCGGTACAGGATGTCCTTGGGCAGATAGCGCTCCATCGATCGCTTCATCAGCCACTTGCCCTGCCCGCCCCGCAAACGCATCGACACCGGCAGCGTGGCGGCGAATTCCACCAGCCGGTAATCGAGCAAAGGCTCGCGCGCTTCCAGCCCGATTGCCATGCTGGTCCGGTCCGTCTTGGTCAGGATGTCGCCCGGCAGCCAATGCTGGAAATCGGCATATTGCGCCCGGTCGAGCGCATCGCGCGCCGGAGCATCGCGCATCGCGCGGACATAGCGATCCTCGGCGCGATGCCCGCCCAAAGCTTGCTTGGCCGTGTCCGAGAACAACGCCGCGCGAAGCGCCGGCGTCGTCACCCCCACCGCCCGCGCATACGCCTCGGCCCCATTCTCGGCGAGCGCCAGCAACGTCGTCTTCGCGCGGAACGCTCGCGGCGCCCAGTCCGCCTTGGGATAGGCCCGCCCCAATGCCCCGAACACGCGCGTGCGCAGATGTTCCGGCAAAAGCCCGCGCACCCGCTCCTCCGCCGCCTGGAACTTGTAGCGGCGATATCCCGCCATCGCCTCGTCCGCGCCATCGCCCGACAGCGCCACCGTCACCTGCTCGCGCGCCAGTTCGCACACCCGGTAGGTCGCGAGCGCCGAGGCATCGGCGAACGGCTCGTCGAACGCCGCGACCAGAGTATCGATCAGCGCGAAATCGTCGGCCGCCACCACGCGCTCGCGATGATCGGTGGCGAACCGCTCCGCGATCTGCGCCGCATGGGAGCGCTCGTCATGCCCCACCTCGTCGAAGCCGATCGTGCAGGTCTTTACCGCCCGACCCGACGCCTCGGCCATCAGCGCAACCACCGCCGAACTGTCCACCCCGCCGGACAGGAACGCCCCCAGCGGCACGTCCGACACCATGCGGGAACGGACCGCCCCGCGCATCAGCGCCACCAGTTCCTCCTCGAGCGCCTTGGCCGACCCGGTCGCGCGGTTCGAGAAGTCCACGCCCCACCAGCGCGACGGCGCGGGCACCGGCCGGCCCCGCTCGATCAACAGCGAATGCCCCGCCGCCAGCTTCTTGACGCCTGCCACGATGCACGCATCGTCCGGCACATAGCCGAAGGCCATGTAATCCTCGACCGCGCGGATATCGGGATCACGCCGCACTAGCGGGTGGGCGAGCACCCCCTTCAGTTCGGAGGCGAACGCCACCGCGCCGTCCGACAATTCGACATAATGCAACGGCTTCACGCCCAAACGGTCGCGCGCCAGGAACAGGCATTGCCGCCGCGCATCGTGCAAGGCGAAGGCAAACATCCCGTTCAACCGTTCCAGCATCGCCGGGCCCCAAGCGGCCCAGCCGTGCAGCAAGACCTCCGTATCGCCCGACGTGACGAACACCGCGCCCCGCGCCTGCAATTCGGCGCGCAAGTCGGCGAAATTGTAGATCTCGCCATTATAGGTGACGGTCAACGCCCCGTCCGCGCTCGCCATCGGCTGCGGCGATCCGGTCAGGTCGATGATCGAGAGCCGGCGATGCCCCAGCCCAACGCCCGGCGCGGTCCACAGGCCAGATCCGTCCGGCCCGCGATGCGCTTGTACATCCGCCATCGCGCGGATCCGCGCCGGATCCACGGGTTTCGGGGTCTGCGGATAATAGAGACCGGCAATGCCGCACATGCGTGAAATCCGTTCCAACCAGCGCACCGTCACCCCGGACTTGTTCCGGGGTCCACCGTGCCACGCCGCCTGCCATCGCATCCTTTGCGGAACAGTGGACCCTGGAACAAGTCCGGGGTGACGGTTTATCGGACGGAGCGTTCCATGCCTGCCGCACGATCCGCCAACCGGTCGATCGGCCCGAGCGCCGCGAAGAACCGCTCTGCCGCCGCCCGCGCATCCATTCCCGGCATCACCTCCGCCGAAACATGCACCGCCACCGCCCGTTGAGGCCCGCCGAACAGCTTCGCCTTCAACGTCTCGATCTTCACGACCTTCTCGTCCGAAGTCACCACGTCGCCGACAACATACCAAGTCGCTACCAGCCGCTCGACCGGCCCAGGCGCGGTGATGCGCATCGCCGATCCACCCGCGAGATCGGGCAGATCCTCCACCCGCACCCATCGGTCGTCCTGCCGCAGCACGCCGGTGCCGAAGGACACCAGTTCCTTGCCCTCGCGCTGGCTGCCGTAGACCGCCATCGCCAGATCGACGGAAGCGCCTCTGCCATCCTCGTAGCGCCCGATGAGGAAATGGTCCGCGCCCGGGTAATAAGGCGACCATGCCGCCCGCACGCTCATCCGCGTGCGCTGCCAGCCCGGCACGTCCGGCAGGCTGATCGCATCCGGCAGCACCTGCGCCCGCCCGTCGATCGCCCCGCCCCACGCCGGAAACACCCCCGCTACCGTCAACGTCAGCGCACCCGCCAGCAGGAGGTCGATCCGCCGCTTCGGTACCGCTTGCAACGCGGCAGGATCGAACACAGCATCGTCCGGCGCACGATCGAACCAGCGCCAGCCGATCGCGATCACCGCCGCCATCACCAGGCCGAAGAATATCCAGCCATAGACGATATGGTCCAGCCCCGTCGCGCGCTCTACCGACGTCAGATGGGCGGCGTAGATCGTGCCGAACGCCCGTAATCCGTTCGCGATCACCGGCACGATCAACGCGACGAGCATGAAGATCGCCCGCCGCCGCCAAGACACGAAACAGACGTTGGCGACCAGCGCACCATAGGCGATCATCGCGATGACGAACTTCGCGCCCGAACAGGCCTCGGCGACCTCGAAATAACCATTGGGAATGGTGATCAGCACGCCGTCCACCATCGCCGGCACGCCGAACAGATGCAGCAGCGGCATCGTCATCGCGACGGTGATCGTCTGCAACGGTGCCTCCAGCCCCTCACCGAACGGCACCGAGAACACCGCGTAGCAGAGCGGAAACAACAGCCCCCGCGCGACATTCGGTCCCAGCAGGGCGACCACCGCACCCTGCAGCATCATCACGAGCCCGAATTGCCGGGCGAACGCTACGCTCGACGCATCGCCGAGGAGCCAGCCGAACCCGCCGACCGCGACCAGCGCCAGACCCGGCCACCACGCCACCGGCGTCACGTCCGCCAGTTGCGTGCGCCGTTGCCAAACCAGCCAGGCGAGAACGGGGCCGATGAACAGGCAATGCCCGAAGGTCGTGCTGGTCCACCAGATGTGCGCGAGATCGCCGACATCGTTGCGGAACATGGCCAGGAGCACGGCCACCACGCCGCCCAGCACGAGAAGATGCCGCCGCCACAGCGCGTCCAGCCGGGCGGTCGCGAAATCGGCGGTCGGAACGGCGATCGTCATGCGCTGGCACCAGCGCGCGGCCAATCCTCGACGTGCGTGCCGATGATCGCATCGAGCGGCGCGAGCCTCGCATCCCAGCTATAGCGCTTCCTCACCTGAGCCCGCGCCTTGCCGCCCAGCATTTCGCCGATTTCGGGACTGGCCAGCAGCATGCCGATCTGTCGGGCGATCTCCCCGGCCGTCTCGCCGACCCGAATCGTGTCGCCATGATCGATCCCCTCGGCCGCCGGAGCCGAGGCGACCACCGGCCGGGCCATCGCCATCGCCTCCAGCACCTTGTTCTGGACGCCGCGGGCAAGCTTTAACGGCGCGACCACGACGGACGCGGCGGCAAGCCAGCCCCGCACATCCGCCACCTCGCCGGTCACGATCACGCCAGGTCGCTGCGCCAGCGCCTTCACCGCATCGGTCGGTGCACGGCCGACGATCGCGAAACGCGCCCGCGGAAATTCGATCAGGACGTGCGGCAGGATCGCTTCCACGAACCACGTCACCGCTTCGATATTGGGTCGGTAATCCATCTGTCCGGTGAAGACGAGCAGTTGCACGTCCGCCTGTCGGCGTTCGAACGTCGCGGCGGGATCGAAGAATTCGGTGTCGATGCCGTTCTCTACCGCGAACACGCGATCCGCCCCGGTCTGGTCTTGGAAGAGGTCCGCCTCGGCTTCGCTGACGAACAGACTTGCCGCGGCCTGCCGGGCCACCCCGCGCTCATAAGCGGCGAGCAACCGCCCCTCGCGCCGCATCATCCAGCCCATCGGCCCGCGCTGCGCCTTGCCGTAGGCGGCGAACTTCGCCGAATCCATATCGACGAAATCCATGATGACGCGGGCCTTGGTATTGGCCGGCAGATACTGCGCCATCTGGCTGGAGAAGACGTAGATCGTGTCGATCGCATGTTCCGCCAGCAGCGCATCGACCGCCTCCTGCAAGGGCCGGTTCTCGAACGCGGTGAGCGATACCGGCCGGCGGCGCAGCAGCGCCTGCACGGCCGCCACGACTTGCGATTTGGATCGCCAGAAAATCGAGCGGCTGCCGGCATATTCGGCAAGGCCGCTCTTGTCCTCCATGTCGCGCTCGTCGTCGGCGAACGCGATCAGGTGCACGCGCTGGCGCGCCGAGAGAAACTTCAGGATGTTGAATCCGCGAATCTTGTCGCCACGATCGGGCGGATACGGCACGCGGTGTGCCAGGAACAGGATGCCCCCCATTCCTCGCCTCAGCCCAGGCCGCGCGCGATATGCGGTCCTATCATGTTCGCCATCCACAAGGGCAGCGTCTTCCACAGCGCGATCTTCGCTTGATATCGTGGGTTGAGCGGGTTGATTTCGCGCGGTTCCTGCCCCGGCGCGGCGCGCTTGGCATAAGCGAGCGGCACGCCCTCGAAACCCCAATTCTTTTTGAACGCCGCCGGCCCGGTGCCTGCCTTGGACCTTCCGAAATCGAACCGTGTACAGCCCTTGGCGCGCGCATGCCCCATCAAGGCGAAATACATCCGGTCGTTCGCGCGCAAGCCTCGCGCAGCCGCCGTGCCTCCGCCCCAATAGGGATAGACCGTGCCGTTGAAATACAGGCTGAGCACGCTTGCCTGCGGAACGCCGTTCGCACGGACCGTCAGGGTATCGGCGTCGTCACCAAACTCGCGCAGCACCTCCCTGAACAATCGCGACGGGAATACCGGCGTGCCGAGATTGCGCACCGATTCGGCATAGACCGCATAATGCGCGCGCGCCGCCGCCGCATCGCGACCGATGCTCACGTCGAGATCGAACCCCAGGCTCTTGCGCACCTCGGCGCGCTGCTTGCGCGGGATCGCCAGCAATTCCGCTTCGTCATCCGTCGCCAGATCGCGCACGAAGCCGAGATACGTGCTGTCGTCGCGCAGCCATTCCGGCCCCTCCGCCGGGCCGCCGCGCAGTTCCAGCGTCGGGCAGCGCAATTCCTGCGCCAACGCCCAGGCAGCCTCGCCCAATTGCCGCACCGCTGCCGGCTCCCCCGCCAATATGCCACCATCGACCGCGAAACCATTCGACACCAGGGCGCGCCCGAACAAGGGCGACGATATCTCGGTCAGCGGCAGCAGCCCGGCGATCACGCCATCTGCCCGCTCGGCGATCAGGGTGTGGCTGGTATGCCCACACGCGCGCGCCACCGCGACGCTCCACGCCGGCAGATGGAAGGGCGTCGCACCCGGTTGCGCCCGCACCCAGGCGTCGATCCGCGCGCGTTCGTGCCCGTCGCCCAGATCGGCAAAGCGCAGCGCCAGCGGTTTGCCGACCGGCATCATGTTCATTGCAACGCGGTCCGCGCCTCGGCGACCACCGCGTCCATCCGCCCCCAGTCGTGCCGACCGATCAATCCGCGCAGCTTGCCGGCCATCGCGCCCAGCCGGCTGTAGTGTCGCACCTTCGATCGCAGCGGCGCATTCGCGACACGCGGCTGGCCGGGATCGATCTCCCACGGGTGAAAATAAAACACTGCCGGCTGGCCCTCGGCCGACACCTGACCCACCGCGTAGTTCATCAGCGCCGAGGGCAACAGGCGGAAGAACCCGCCCCCCGTCGCCATGCGCCGCCCGGCCAGATCGGCCACCGTCACCGGCACCTCGATCAGATCGGCATCCTTCAAAGGCCTGAAGGCGTAGCGCGGCGCTTCCGGCCAGCCGTAATGATCGTGCTTCAGCGGCGCGACGCTGGACGAATAGGTGTATCCCGCCTCGGCCAGTTCGACATGGGCCCAGGGCGTGCGCTGATCGATCGAGAAGCTCGGCGCCCGGTATCCCGTCACGGCCTGTCCTCCGGCGTCCTCCAGCACCTTCCGCGCGCGCGCCAGATCGGCGCGGAACATCGGCGCATCCATCGTGAAGACGCGCTGGTGGTCCCAGCCGTGGCTCGCCACCTCATGCCCGGCATCGGCGATGCGGCGGATCAGTTGCGGATAGCGCTCGGCCACCCAACCCAAGGTGAAAAACGTCGCCTTCACCCCGCTCTCGCCGAACAGCGCCAGCACGGCATCCGTGTTGCGCTCGACTCGGGTTTCCAAGCTGTCCCAGTCGCTCTTGTCGATCACCTTCTCGAAGGCGCCGACCTGGAACCAGTCCTCGACATCGACGGACAGCGCGTGGCGCATCGCGGCCTTACCGGCCCACGGAGGCGAGCGCGGCCGCGGCGCGCGGATCGTGCTCGACCCAATCGACCAGCAGCGTCAGCACGCGGCGCAGCGCCTCTTCCTGCTCCTCGATCCGGGCTTCGAGCGCGGAAATGCGATCGGCCGGAGCGGGTTTGGCGGCAACTTCGGCAACTTCGGCGACCTGCTCGGCTTCCGGTTCCAATTCGGCGACCTGTTCGGGCTCCACGAACAGCGGTGCCCGGATCGGACGCGCTTCGCTCGGCGGCGGTGTGTGGAACAGCGGACGCGGCGCAGGCTCGTCGTCCGAGACCTCCGGCGGTGCCTCGGGCAAACCCACCGGACCATTATCGGCGACCGCTGCGGGCTGGATCACCGCATGTGCCATCGACGGGGTATCGTTCGCGATATCGGCCAGGACGGTATCGATCACATCGCGGTCGATCGTCTGCAACTGCTCGATCGCGCCGTACAGCAGCACCCGGCCGGCGAGCTGGTTCAGCCGGCGCGGCACTCCGTCGGTCGCATCGTGCAGCGCGCGGAACGCGTCGGGCGTGAAATGCGGATTGTCCTGCCAGCCGACCAGCGACAGGCGGTGGACCATATAAGGCTCGACCTCGTCGGCCCCCATCGGATCGAGATGGTGCATCGCGATCACGCGCTGGCGCAACTGCTCTAGCCGATCCGATCCATGCAGCCGCTCGCGGAACTCGGGCTGGCCGAGCAGGAAGATCTGCAACAGCGCATGCCCGCCCGCCTGGAAGTTGGACAGCATGCGCAGTTCTTCGAGGCTCGATACCGGCAGCGCCTGGGATTCGTCGACGATCAGCAGCGTCCGCCGCCCGGCCCGCGCCGTGGCATGCAGCCCGCGCTCGATCGCGGTGAGCAGTTGCGCCTTGGTCAGCCCATCGGACTCCACTTCCAGCCCGCCGGCAACAAGCCGCAAAAGGTCGTCGGCCTCGATCTGGGTCGAGACGATCTTGATGATGTTCAGCCGCTCGCGGTCGACGGTCGCCATCAGATGCCCGACCAGAGTGGTCTTGCCCGCCCCGACGTCGCCGGTGATGACGATGAAGCCCTCGCCCTGCGCCAGGCCATAGCCGAGATAGGCCATCGCCTTGCGATGCGTGGCCGTGTCGAACCAGAAACGCGGATCGGGCGTCAGCTGGAACGGCCGTCCGGTCAGGCCATAATGGTCGTCGTACATCGTCACCACCTCAAAGGGCGTAGGATAACTCTACACCATCATCTCTATCCGCAATCGGTTAACCGATCCTTCACTGTGGAATTGCGTGGCATCTTCTCTCCACCGGAAAGACGAGTCCTCGTTTATCGGGATGATCTTACCCCATGCCGTCACTCCGGACTTGTTCCGGGGTCCGCCGTGCCGCCAGTTCAGCGGCCATTTTTACCCGTATCGAAAGCCGCTTGGCGGACCCCGGAACAAGTCCGGGGTGACGGTAAGATTGCGACAAGCCAATCCTCAGAAGCTATACCGCACCCCGACCTGCGCCTGGCCCGAAGTCTGATCCTCGAAACCGTCCTGGCTGAAGTTGTACAATCCGGCCGACAAGGTCGTGCCGACCCGGCCGAAGTTACGGTAATAGCTCGCCGTCGCGCCGGTGGAGAACACCGCCGGCGCATTGCTCAGCCCGCTCTCGTAATAATTGACGAAGAGGTTCCCGTTGATTCCCGAATTGCGATCGAGGTGCGCGCTGACATAGGCCTGTCCGTAATAGCTCTGGTCGGTCACGCCATAGACGGTGTAGCCGACGCCGCCCGGCGCGTAGAGCTTGCGATTGGCATAGCCCGCGCCGACGCCGAAGCTGAGCGGCCCGCGATTGGCCGAGAGCACCGCATCGACTCCGCGCGCGCGGTAGCTGGCGGTGGAGATGGATTGCAGCACGCCGTTCAGGCAACTGCCCGCCGCGATGTTCGATTGGCCAAAGGTGCAGCCGGAGAATTGCTGGCTGAAGGCGTCGCGCTGATCGATGAAGCTCGACGGCAGCGCCGCGATCCCGTCGCGCAGCTGGCGACCGAACGTATCGACGCTGTCGTACACCGCGATCTGGATGCCGATCGACCGGCTCGCGGCATAGCTGAGCGATCCGGTATAGGTCATGCCGCCGTAGCGCTTGCCCACGCGCGCCTGCAACGTGGTGCGGGGCGAGGGCTTCCAGACGAGACCAGCGTCGTAGATCAGCCCGTCCGTCTCGTACGCGATCCGGCGCGGCGAGGCTTCGTTGGTCACGAAGCGGCCGTTGGCATCGACCACCGGCTGCCCAGTCGCGCCATCGAGCGCCGGATCCTTCTGCGATACCTCGATCTTCTCGTATCCCGCGCCCGCCGTAAGCGCGAGCGTCGGCAGCACCGGCACGACGACATCGCCGCGCCCGAACTTGCCCTCGTAGCGCTGCTTCAGTTGGCTGGCATCGTCGCGCTCGTACTGGCCCGATACGGTCACGCCGACCGGCAGGCCGTGGCCCGATCCGATCCCGATCGATGCGGTCGCCAGATGCGTCTTCGAATCATCGAAATTGTCCAGCCGCGGGCTGCCCGGTGCCACGCCGGTCGCACCCGGTGCCTCCACCTTGGTATAGCCGAAGCGATAGCTGGCGTTCAGGCTCGCCGGCCCGACCTCGGTCGCCACCGTCGGCCCGACATAGGCCGAATAGAGCTGCGTCACATTGTCCTGCCGCCCGACCGGCACCGCCGGTGCCGCGCCACGGATATCGGAGCGTGCGCGCGTCGCCAGCGCACCGCCGTCGATGCTCACGCCGGGCGCGACCTTCACCGATGCGCGCGCGAGGCCAGAATGCAGATCGTCATCGCCGTATCGTTTGTCCCAGGAAAAGTTGTGCTGATAGTTGTAGCTCAGCTGCACCTCGACGTTGCGCGTGCTGATCGTCGCATCCACGCCCGCCGATGCGGTGGAATAGGTCAGCACGTCGCCGCTCTGCAGGTCGGCGGTCAGCACCTGGCCCAGTTCGATATACGGCGTGATCGACTTGCGCGCGCCCGCCACCGCCGGGCTGGCGACCAGCAGCGCGATGCCCCCGGCCGCGAGAAATGGGGTCCGCTTCATTTCGCCTCGTCCTGTGCATAATAGCTGCCGAAGCGCCGTCCGCCGGGGGCGAACGACACCGCATTGAGGATCAGCTGAATCTGCTCGCAGCCATCGAGTTCGCCGACCGCCTCGCGCAGATCGCTCTCGCCGGTCTTGTCGGCGCGCACCACGACCAGCACCTGCCCGACCTCGCCCGCCAGCACCGACGCCGGCGACGCGGCCAGAGCCGGTGGCGAATCGAAGATCAGGATGCGGCGCGGATCGGCGGCGAGCAAAGCGGCGATCAGTTCGCGCGTCCGCCCGCTGGCGAGCAACTCCGTATCCTGGTGGGTCTTGGTCCCGGCCGGCAACAGGCTCAATTGGGGAATGTCGGTGCGCACGACACAGCTTTCCACGTCGATACGCTGATCGCCCAACGCATCGAGCAGACCCGCGCTGTCGCGCACCCCCAGCCGGTTCATCACGTCCGGCTTGGCGAAATCGGCGTCGATCAGCAGCACTTCGGTATCGCGTTCCGCCGCCATCGAAATGGCGAGATTGACCGCGCAATAGGTCTTGCCCTCGTCCGGATTGGCCGAGCAGATCAGGATCGTACGCGACCGGTCCGCATCTTCCCGGCGCACGGAGCGCGCGGTGATCAGCATCTGGCGCTTCACCTGGCGGAATTCCTCCGCCAGCGCGCCGATCGCCGCGCCGGGCACGAGCAAACCCTGCTCTTCGAGCATCGCCCGATCGATCGCGACGCCGCCGGCCGCGCGCGGTCGCAACAGACCCGCCTTTGACTCCGGCTGGTCCACGACCGGCGCATCGATCTCGTCATGGATCGGCGCGGCACCGTCCCGAGTGCGCAGATGCGCCTCGAAATCGTAGATCTGTGCCGCACGTTCCAGCAGCGACGGCTTGATTTTCCGCATCTCGGTCACGCCGCGAGCCCCCGTGAGACCATCTCGACGCCGAGCAGCGCCACATAGGCGGCGCCGAGCGCGGCTGCGCCCCCGCCGAAATACATCAGATTGCGACGTCGCGCGGCGATCTGCGCCGCCGTCACCGCCTCTCCGATCGATCCGATCACCGGCATGCCCGTCGCGCGTTCCAGCCGCGCGGCGGTGGCGAAGGTGGTCTTGAGCTGGCCAAAGGCGAAGGCCGCGCCGATCCCGCCGCCGATCGCGACGATCAGCACGCCGGTCAGCAGCATCGGGCGATTTGGTGCGCTCGGCACGCGCGGCGCACTCGGCGGATCGATCACGCTGAACTTGATCGAATCGGTCTGTGTCTGCGCCTGCCCGCGCAGTTTGATGTCCTCGCGATCGGCCAGCATCTTGTCGTACTGATCCTTCAGCACGGCATAGTTGCGCTCGATCTGTCCCTGCTCGGCGGCCACCGCCGGGTCGCCCGCAAGCTTCGAATTGATCGTATCCAGATCGGCCTGCAACTGCGCCTTGCGCATCGACAGCGCCGCGACCTGCGACTGCTTGTCGGCCTGCATCGATCGCAGCGACAGATAGAGCGGATTGGCCGAAGCACCGCCTGCGCCGCCCGAACCGACCGGTTCGCTGCGCGCGGCTGCGGTTGCCGCGCCGAGTTGGCTCTTCAACGCGATCATGTCGGGGTGATTGTCCGTGAAGCCGCGCGATCGGGCCTCGGCAATCTGTCCCTGGATCGCGGCCAGGCGCGCGCGTGCCGGACCGGTCGTGACCGTGCCCGGAGGCCCGGCCACCGTCGCCGGCGTTCCTGCCATCTGCCCGTTCACGGCGGCGAGACTCGATTGGGCGGCGGCAAGATCGCTGTCGACCTGCGCCATCGCACTGCGCGCGGCCCCCATCCGGTCGGTCAGCGTTCCGGTGCCGGGCAGCGAGCCCAGGTAGCGGTTCTGGAAATCGGTCTTCTTGGCCTCGGCATCCTGCAACTGCTTCTGGCGCTGTTCGAGTTGCGCATCGAGGAAGCGCAGCGACTGGGTCGTCTCGTCGCGATCCCCGGCCAGGTTTTCCTCGACGAAGATATCGATGAGTTTCTGCACGATCGCGCGGGTGACCTTCGGGCTGCTGCCCTTTGCGGTGATCTCGAACAGATTGTCCTGCTGCGCGGTGATCGTGATCGCCTTCTGCAGGCCGGCCACGCGGTCCGCGGTATCGCGATCGGTCTGCACCGTGTTGGCGAGGTCGGTGCCACGCACCACCTTCTCCAGATTGACCGCGCTCGTCAGCGTCTGGCGAACCCGGTCCACGTCCTTCTGCTGGTCGGCGGTGGTGATGCCCACGGTCGAAGGCAGGATCGACTGCATCTGCACGAACACGCGCGCCTTCGATTCGTACGAATTCGGAATTTGCGATACGAACAGCCACCCGACGATCGCGATCGCCCAGGCCACCGCCATCGCCAGCCAGCGCCGTTTCCAGATCGTGTGCAGCACGACCCGGACCTCGTCATAAAGTCCGCTCATCTCAGAACATGCTTTCCGGGATGATGATCACGTCGCCCGGCGCGAGCCGGACATTGGCGCGCGAATCGCCGCTCTTGAGCAGGCTGGAGAGTTTCAGATTATATTCGACCTGCTTGCCGGTATTGCGATCGTAGCGCACCAGACGCGCCTTGTTGCCCGCCGCATATTGGCTGAGCCCACCGACCGCGATCATCGCGTCGAGCAGAGTCATGTTGGCGCGGTACGGGATCGACGCGGGCTTTTCGGTCGCGCCGACGATCCGCACCTGCTGGCTGAACGTGCCGCTGAAATTCTTGACGATCACCGATACGATCGGGTCCTTGATATATTCGCCGAGCGAGATCTTTAGATCGTCGGCCAGCATCGCCGGGGTCTTGCCGACGGCGGGCATATCGCTGATCAATGGCGTGGTGATGCGGCCGTCGGGGCGCACCTGGACGTCGGACGACAGTTCGGGATTGCGCCATACGAAGATTTGCAACTGGTCGAGCGGGCCGATCACATATTCCTCGCCCGGCTGCTCCTGCGTCGCGACGAAGCTGGCCGGCGGCAGTTGCGATCGGCCCCCGCCCCCCATGCAGCCGGACAACGCGGTGCTGGCGATCATCGCCGTCGTCAGAGTCTTGAAACCGGAACCCATACGCATCGTGACACCTCCTGCCGATTGATCCGGCGGAGACGTCTCCCCACACGGTCTTCGGGCTATGGTCCGGCTATGCGGTCGGCAGGGTAAAGATTGCGTTAGGAAGCGGGTGTATCGGCCAGCAGCTCGGCCGGCATGGGGTGGCCGAGGAACGCCGTCGGGCTGGCGGATCGGCCATACGCCCCGGCCAGGAACACCGCGATCAGATCACCCGGACCGGCAACCGGCAGCGTCGCCCGATCGGCCAGCCGGTCGAGCGGCGTGCACAGGCAACCAACCACGTTCACCGTCTCGGTCGGGGTTCCGGCGGCGGCGGTGGCGACGGCGACGGGATAGTTGCGTTTCACCACCGTCCCGAAATTGCCCGATGCGGCAAGCTGGTGGTGCAGCCCGCCATCGACGACGAGGAAGGTCTCGCCGCGACTGACCTTCCGCTCGATCACCCGTGTCAGATAGACACCGCATTCCCCGACGATGAAGCGCCCCAGTTCGATCGCGAACTTTGCCTCGGACAGGATGTCCGCGCGCCGATCGAGCTCCCGGCCCAGCGCCGCGCCAATTGCGGGAAGATCGATCGCGCTGTCACCCGCGAAGTACGGAATGCCGAACCCGCCGCCGAGGTTCACCAGGGGCGGTCGCGCGCCGACCTGCTCCGACAGTCGCGCCGCCAGCTGCAAAGTCGCGGCCTGCATCTCGATGATCGCGGCCGCATCCAGCGCCTGCGATCCCGCGAAGATATGGAAGCCGCGCCACTCCGCCCCGGCCGCGCGGAGCTTCGTCACCACGGCGACGGCCTCGTCCACCTCGATCCCGAACGGAGAGGCGCGCCCACCCATCTTCATGCCCGATCCGCGCAATTCGAAGTCCGGGTTCACCCGCACGGCAAGGCGCGGCGTGATGCCGATCCGATCGCCGATCGCCAGCGCCCGATCGCATTCGCCTGGGGATTCCAGATTGATCGTCGCGCCCGCCCGGATCGCCGCCTCCAGCTCACCGTCCCGCTTGCCCGGTCCGGCAAAGCTGATCGCGGCCGCCGGCTTGGCGGTCAGCGCGACCTCCAACTCCCCCGCCGACGCCACGTCCAGCCCATCGAACAAGGGTGCCACCGCACCGACCAACGCCGGCAAGGGATTGGCCTTGATCGCGAAGTGCACGTCCAGCCCGGCGGGCATGTGCGCGCGAAGCGCCGCCGCTCGCGCCCGGACGACGTTCAGGTCGTAGACGAACAACGGCGTGCCGCCCTCGGCCGCCCAGTGTTCAGCCGAGCGTCCGCCGATCGACAAGGCCCCCTCGCCCGCGAATTCCGGCGGCACAGGCCCCATCGGCTTCATGACGTCACGTCCTCCCTCAACGCCGCCCGGTCCAGCTTCCCGTTCGCATTGCGCGGCATTTCTTCCCGCCAGACATACCGCCCCGGCTGCATGAAACTCGGCAGATCCCGCCGCAACCTCTCCCGCAACACCGGCTCCGCTGAGCCGTCTCCTCGTACCACCACCACGATCGCCTGCCCCAGCCGCTCGTCCTTCACGCCCAGCGCCACCGCCTCGGCCACCTCGCCTCCGGCCAGCACCGCTTCCTCGATTTCGGTCGGGCTGATCCGGTTGCCGGCCGATTTTATCATCTCGTCGTCGCGCCCGACGAATAGGAACAGCCCATCCGCGCCCGCGATCACGGTATCGCCGGACCAAACCGCCTTGCCACCGGACGCCATCCACGTCGGCGCATCGCGAAACCGCAGCGCCGAGCGTTCCGCGTCTCGCCAATAGCCTTGCGCCACCAGCGGGCCGGCATGCACCAACTCCCCCGCCTCCCCTGGGTCGGCGCGGGAGCCATCCGCCCGCGCAATACCCACCTCGGCGAAGGGGATCGCCTTGCCCATCGCGTCCGGATGCGCATCGACCAGGTCGGGCGGAAGATAGGTCGATCGAAACGCTTCGGTCAGCCCGTACATCGGATACAGATCGGCCTGTGGAAACCGCTCGCGCAGCCCTCGGACCAAGCGCGGCGTCAGTGCCCCGCCCGAATTCGTCAGCCGCCTGAGCCGCATCGCCGTCTCGACGGGCCACTCCGCCTCCAACAGCTGCACCCATAATGGCGGCACCCCGGCCAATGTAGTGACCTCGAGCCGTTCGACCGCCTTCACGACATCACGCGCGGTGAGATAGTCCAGCGGCGCATAGGACGCCCCCGATGCCCAGGTCGAAAATAGCTGGTTCTGTCCGTAATCGAAACTGAGCGGCAGGACGCCCAAAACGCGATCCTCGGGCGACAATTTCAGATAATGCGCCACCGAAATCGCGCCGAGCCAGAGATTGGCATGGCTCAGCATCACGCCCTTGGGTCGCCCGGTCGATCCCGAGGTGTAGAGGATCGCGGCCAGATCATCCGGATCGGCGACCGACGGCGGCATCGCGCCCTCCGCCGTCACCTCGTCCTCGAACACGACCCGACACCCCGCCGGCACATCCTCCGCCGCCAACGTCCCGGCCCGCGTCGCCTGCGTCACCAATACGCTGGCTCCGCTATCGCCGAGGATATGCGCCACCTGTGCGTGCTTCAGCATGGGATTGATCGGTACATGCACGAAACCGGCCCGGGGCGCGGCCATCGGCAATACGCAGGCCATACGCGTCTTCGGCAGCCAGCTCGCCACCCGATCGCCCGGTTTCAGACCCGCCGCCGCCAGCCACGCCGCCGTCCGCCCGGTCAGCATTTCCAACCCGGCGAAATCCAGCGCGCCCGCACGATCGACCAGCGCCACAGCGTCGGATGCCCCGCGCAGAGGCAGGGCATCGATCGGCCGGGGTATCGGATCAAGCGGAATCATCGCCCCTGATACGCAGGGCGCGGGGCGACTGCCAAGGCCCGCACTTGGCATACACGCCGCTACCCTCTAACGGGCGACCAGGAAAAACCGGGCCAAACGGGGGCACTTAGGCTTGCCAGACGATAGCGACCAGATCGACATGACCGTACGCGCAACCTTGCGCGACATCCTGGGCGTGAGCCAGGAGCGCGTCGACACGTTCCGCAGCGAGACGCCGTTGTTCGGCGCGCTGCCCGAACTCGATTCGATGGCCGTCGCCGGACTGCTCACCGAACTGGAGGAACGGCTCGGCATCCTGATCGAGGATGACGAGGTCGACGGGGAGATGCTGGAAACCTTCGGCGCCCTCGTCCGCTTCGCCACCGCCAAGGTCACTGGATGAGGATCGGGCATTACGACTGGTCCGGCGGGACCGAGGCGATGCTACGCTTCGGGCCCGATACCGGCCCGGTCGTGATCGCCGCGCTGCCGCTGTTCGAGGAAGCCAATCGAACACGGGCGTTCATGGTCTCGATTCTGCGCGCGCTGGCGCAGCGCGAAATCGGCTCGATCCTGCCCGATCTGCCGGGAACCGGGGAAAGCCTCACCCCGCTCGAAAGCATGACGATCCAGCGCATGCAGGGCGCCTATGAGGATCTCGTTTCCGCGACCGACCGTGAAGGCCGCCGCGCTTATGGTATCGGAATCCGCAGCGGCGCATTGCTGGACACGCTTGGCCCGTTGTCCGGCCGCTGGCACTTCGCGCCCCAAAGTGGCGAAGACCTTCTGCGCGAACTTACTCGCGTCAAGCAGGCCGAACTCGGCATCGCCAAGCCATTGCGCGAAATGTGGTTTCTGGACGGCTCTCGCACTTCGGCCGAGATCGCGGGCAATTCGATCTCCGCCGACCTGCTGAGCACACTTGCAGTAGAGGCATACGTCGTCGCGCCCGGCACCTCCCGTCGGACCGTGCGACTGATGAGCGATCCGAAGCCCGCCGACGTTAGGGTCGATGCGGCACCGCTTTGGAGACGCAGCGAGCCGGACAACGATATTGCGCTGGCAGAGTGTCTTGCCAACGACATCGCCGACTGGATCGCAACATGCGAAAGCTGATCGCGTTTCCGTGCGCCGGCGAAATGCTGGTTGGTACGCTGGACGAGGGCGGCCACACGAGCGGCCTGCTGATCGTCTCGGGCGGCAATGAAGTCCGCGTCGGCGCGCATCGCGGCATGGCCCTGCTCGCGGCACGGTTGGCCGCTGCGGGCATTCCGGTGTTTCGCTACGACCGCCGCGGGATCGGGGACTCGACCGGCGAAAATACCGGCTTCGAACATTCCGCCGACGACATGGCCGCAGCACTGGCCACCTTCCGCAAAGAGGCACCCCAAGTCACACGCATCGTTGGATTTGGAAATTGTGATGCGGCCACCGCGCTTGCATTGTTCCATCGCAAAGCCGGTATCGACGCGCTGGTCCTTGCCAATCCCTGGACGATCGACCAGCCCGACGACCTCCCCCCGACCGCAGCGATCCGCGCGCGCTACGTGGATCGGCTGAAAAATCCCGGCACGTACCTCAGGCTGGTGCGTGGTGGTATCGATTTTCGCAAGCTGATCAAGGGCTTGTCCAAGCTATCGGCCAGCCAGCCGCAAGACGCAGGCAGCCTCGCCGTTAGACTGAAGGCGGCAATGGAAACAGCGGATAAACCAGTCCGCATTGTCCTGGCCAAAGGCGACGCGACCGCTATCGCCTTTGCCGCATCGGGCGCGGCCGCGAGCCTTACCGCTCAAACTGACGCTTTAGACACCGCCTCACACAGCTTTGCCCACGCGGGTGACAAGGCGGCACTGGAAGCCATTCTGCGCGCAGCGCTCGCCTGAAGCCTATTCCGCCGCCTCGGCGAGTTCGAACTCCGCCTCCGCCAGAAAACGTTCGGCATCCAATGCGGCCATGCAACCGGTGCCCGCCGCGGTCACGGCCTGGCGATAGATCTTGTCCATCACGTCGCCGCACGCGAACACGCCGGGGACGCTGGTCTTCGTGCTGCCGGTCTGCACCGCGATGTACCCGTCCGAATCGAGATCGAGATGGCCGCGGAACAGTTCGGTCGCCGGGTGATGCCCGATCGCGACGAACCCGCCTTCCACATCCAGACGCGACATCTCTCCGGTCACAGTATCGCGCAACTCTAGCGCGACAAGGCCACTGGCACCGCCGCCATCGACGAACTGCGCGACCTCCTTGTTCCACAACACGTTGACGCTCTTGTGCGCAAACAGCCGTTCCTGCAGGATTTTCTCCGCACGGAAGCTGTCGCGGCGGTGAATCAACGTCACGTCGGGCGAATGATTTGTCAGGTACAGCGCCTCTTCGACCGCCGTGTTGCCGCCGCCGATCACCGCCACCTTCTTGCCGCGATAGAAGAAACCGTCGCAGGTCGCGCAGGCGCTAACGCCCTTGCCCTTCAACACCTCCTCGCTGTCGAGGCCAAGCCACTTGGCCTGCGCGCCGGTTGCGATAACAAGCACGTCGCCCTCGTACACATCGCCGCCATCGCCGATCAGGCGGAACGGACGCCGGGTGAGATCGACCTCGACGATCGTGTCCCACATCAGCCGCGTACCGACATGCTCGGCCTGCGCCTGCATCTGCTCCATCAGCCACGGTCCCTGGATCACGTCCTTGAAGCCGGGATAATTCTCGACGTCCGTCGTGGTGGTGAGCTGCCCGCCAGGCTGGATGCCCTGCACGACGATCGGCGCCATCCCGGCCCGTGCGCCATAGATCGCGGCGGACAGGCCGGCCGGGCCGGAGCCGAGGATGAGCATCTTCGTCGTGTGCGTGGTCATGGATTTTGTCCGTACTGGGTTTCGGCGCTTCTAGGGGGCGCTTGCGTCAGGATGCAACATGGGAGGGAGTGGCAGCGAGGAAAAGGACAGGGAAACTTGTGGATGGGGAAGCGCCAATTGCCCAATCCGTCACCCCGGGCTTGTTCCGGGGTCCACTGTGCCGCAAATTCGCCGCTGACGATCGTGCTGTCCGGTGGCCCCCGGAACCCGTGACGACGAATTTTGGGAGATGAAGCGTGCTTAGACTGATCTTCGCCATGACGCTGGCGGCACAGGCCACACCGGCGCCCGTCCCGGTTTCGCCACCACCCCCCGCCACCGTCCGCGTCGCGCTCGACACGACCGAGGGCCGCATCGTGATCGAACTGGAAAAGGGCCGCGCGCCGATCACCACCGCCAACTTCCTGAAATATGTCGATCAGAAGCGGCTCGACGGCATCGGTTTCTACCGTACCGCCAAGGCTGGCCCGCATTTCGGCTTCGTCCAGTTCGGGGTGCAGAACGCCCCCAAGCGCGTGCTTCCGCCGATCAAGCACGAACCCACCACGCTGACCGGCCTCAAGCATCTCGACGGCACGATCTCGATCGCACGCTATGCGCCCGGCACCGCGAACGGCGATTTCACGATCATGGTCGGCGATCAGCCCAGTCTGGACGCCGACCCGTCCGCACCGGGCGACAATCAGGGCTATGCCGCGTTCGGCCATGTCGTGGAGGGGATGGACGTGATCCAGAAGATCTTCGACTCGCCCACCTCGCCCACCGCCGGAGAGGGCGTAATGAGGGGCCAGATGATCGTACCGCCGATCCTGATCAAGACGGCGCGGCGCGTCGCGGCGACATGAGAATAATCGCGAGTGGTAGCGAAGGAGGGACTTGAACCCCCGACCCCAGGATTATGATTCCCGTGCTCTAACCAACTGAGCTACTTCGCCGTACCCGGTGTGCGGGAACGCGTTTCCACTCGCGAGGCGCGGGCTATAGGAACCGCGCCCGAAGCGGTCAAGCGAACATATGACGCGACAGCGGCTCCCATGGCCCGCCACGATACCACCAGCTCGCCAGCCCCGCGATCGCGACCGGTCGGGGGTGGAATTCCACCTCCAGCGCGGCCTGCAACGCCTTGGCCTGATAGGGTTCGACCTTGTTCTGGACCGTGACGTGCGGACGCCAACCGGCCGAATCCTGCGGCGTCAGCATCGACGCGAAGGCATCGCGCAACCGATCGCGGATATCCTCGAGTTCGAGCGATTCGATGCGGAATGCCACCCCGCGCCCCAGCGACATCAGCCCCGCCACCCGTGCGGCCGGGGCAGGCACGCCGCGCGTTTCCCCCGCCAGCCGCTGCTTCAGTTCCACCTCCAGCGATGGCGGCAGGTGATGGAACATCGTCAGATGCGCCGCCAACTGGTTGCGTTCGGGTGGAAAATGCGCACGCCGCAAGCCATCGAAATACGTCGCGTCGCCCTTGCCGAACAACGCCGTCACGATGATCGGCGCGGCAGCCGGTGGATCCTGGGTCAAATCTCGACCTGGCTGCCCAGTTCGACCACGCGGTTGGTCGGCAGGCGGAAGAACTCCATCGCGCTTTCTGCATTGCGCAGCATCCAGGCGAACAGCTTTTCGCGCCAGATCATCATCCCAGGCCGCTCGGACGCCAGCAAGGTCTGGCGCGAGAGGAAGAAGCTGGTGTCCATCATACGGAAATCCGCACCGCATTGCGTGATCCGCGCCAGCGCCGCCGGCACGTCCGGCTCCTGCATGAAGCCGTATTTCAGGACCATGCGGTGGAAGCCCTGATCGAGATCCTCAAGGTGGCAGCGCCCGTCATCGGGATAATACGGCACGTCCATCACCTTGACGGTAAGCAGAATGATGCGCTCGTGCAGCACCTTGTTATGCTTGAGGTTGTGGAGCAGCGCATGCGGCACACCGGCGGGCGAAGAGGTCATGAACACCGCCGTACCGGGCACGCGCGTGGCGGAGGTCGCGGCGGACTGGATGAACACCTTGATCGGCATCGCCGCCTCGCGCATCCGCTCGATCATCAACTGCCGCCCCTTCGACCACGTCGTCAGGAAGGTGAAGATGATCAGCCCCGCGAGCAGCGGAAACCAGCCACCAGCCGGCACCTTCGTCAGGTTCGCTGCGAAATACGCGCCATCCACGACGAAGAAAAGCCCCAGCAACGGAATGGCATAGCGCCGTTTCCAACCCCACAGCTTGAACAGGACGACCGCAAGCAGGCAGGTATCGATCAGCATCGCCCCCGTCACCGCGATGCCATAAGCCGAGGTGAGATTGGACGAGGTGCGGAAAAACATCACCAGCAACAACACCATTGTCAGCAGCATCCAGTTGACCAGCGGGATGTAGATCTGCCCCGCCGTGGCCGCACTGGTATGCTCAATGCGCAGGCGCGGCATGAAGCCCAACTGGATCGCCTGTTGCGTTACCGAGAATGCGCCCGAGATCACCGCCTGAGACGCGATCACCGCCGCGCAGGTCGCCAGGATGACCAGAGGCAGTTGCAGACCGGTCGGCGCCAGATTGTAGAACGGGCTGACCAGTGCCGCCGCGCCCTCCCGTGAGAGCAACGCGCCCTGCCCCATGTAATTCGCCATCAGGGCCGGCAGCACGAAGAACAGCCACGACACGCGGATCGGATTGCGCCCGAAATGCCCCATATCGGCGTACAGCGCCTCCGCTCCCGTCACCGCCAGCACCACCGACCCGAGGGCCAGGAACGCGCGCAGAGGATCGAGATAGAAGAATTCCAGCGCGTAATGCGGCGAGAATGCCCAAAGGATCTCCGGCGTCTGCCACACGCTGATCACGCCCAAGGTCGCGATCACCGCGAAATAGGTCAGCATGATCGGTCCGAAGAACAGCCCAACCTTCGACGTGCCGCTACGCTGGATCGAGAACAGGCCGATGATGATCACCACCGCGATCGGCAGCACGAGTCCACCGAACGCCGGCGCGGCGACCGCAAGCCCTTCGACCGCCGACAGTACCGAGACCGCCGGCGTGATCATGCTGTCGCCATAGAAAAGGGCCGTCGCGAACACGCCCAGCAAGATGATGCCGCGCGACCAGCGCTTCATCTGCGTGCGGCCGGAGATCAGCGCGAGCAAGGCCAGGCTGCCACCCTCGCCCTTATTGTCCGCGCGCATGATGATCGAGACGTATTTCAGCGAAACGACGATCATCATCGACCAGAACATCAGGCTGACGACCCCCATGATGTGCACCGGGTCCAGCGCGAGCGGATGATGGCCGTGGAACGTCTCGCGAAACGCGTAGAGCGGGCTGGTGCCGATATCGCCGAACACCACGCCGATCGCGCCGAGCGCGAGTTTGGGCAGACCATCCTTATGATGGCCTCCGGTCAGGTGCGGGTCGCTGCCGTCGCGATCTTCGGTCGGGATATCGGTGGTCACGGACGGACCATTCGTATCCGCATTACAACATCATACATCATTGGAAGTTCGCCGACGCGCCCCCTTGGCCCGAAGATCGGCGACTTACACCCGCGCGAGGTCCCCCGCAAACGTTCTCCGCCATGGCCGGTCATGACGCGCCACCAAACAGCGCGTCGGCCTCGCCGCGCGTCGGCACGGCGCGCAGTACGAAACTGCTGCTGATCGTGTTGACGCCGGGCAAACGGCCGAGATGTTCGCGGTGCAGCCGCTCGTAATCGTCGAGATCACGACAGACGATCTTCAGCCGGTAATCCTGCGCGCCGGATACCAGGGCACATTCGACCACCCCGTCGATCTGCGCCACCGCCCGCTCAAACTGCGCCAGGTCCTCATCGACCTGCGTGCCGAGCGTGATGTCGACCAACGCAGTAACCCGAAACCCGAGTCGACGATGTCCGAGATGCGCTCCGTATCCCAGAATATGGCCCGACGCCTCCAACGCCTGGATCCGGCGTGTGCAAGCGGATTGCGACAGCCCGACCCGCGCGGCAATATTGCTCACCGATGCGCGCGCATCTGCCGCCAATTGCTGGAGAATCCCCGAATCGATTCGATCTATCTGCATCATTTCCACTCCGAGAAATGGGATTGCAGAAATATTATGCAAGCGGCACCGTCCGCGCCATAGGTCTTTGCAGAGATTCCAGATCGGAATTGCGATACTGTATCGTCATCTCATCTCTGTCCGGAGTTTTCGTGATGCGCGTCGGTGTCCCCAAGGAAATCAAGAACCACGAATATCGCGTCGGGTTGACGCCGCCTTCGGTAGTCGAGCTGATCGCGCAGGGTCACACGGTCGCGGTGCAGACCGGCGCGGGCCTGGGCATCGATTTCGAGGATCAGGATTATATCGACGCCGGCGCGACGATCCTGCCCGACGCCGCGAGCGTCTTCGCCGCCAGCGACATGATCGTGAAGGTCAAGGAGCCGCAGCCGAGCGAGATCGCGTTGCTGGAACCTCGCCACCTACTGTTCACCTATCTCCATCTCGCCGCGGACAAGCCGCAGGCCGAGGGGTTGATGAAGTCCGGCGCGACCTGCATCGCCTATGAGACGGTGACCGCGAACGATCGCTCGCTGCCGCTGCTCAAGCCGATGTCGGAAGTTGCCGGCCGCATGTCGATCCAGGTCGGCGCACATTATCTCGAGAAGGAGCAAGGCGGGCGCGGCGTGCTGCTCGGCGGCGTACCCGGCGTGGCCCCGGCGCGGGTCGCGATCCTCGGCGGCGGCGTCTCGGGCGTCAACGCGGCGCAGATGGCGGTCGGCATGCGCGCCGACGTGACGATCTACGACATCTCGAACGCGCGCCTCGCCGAACTCGACATGTTCTTCTCCAGCCAGATCAAGACCGCCTATGCCAGCAAGGCGGCGATCGCGGCGGCGGTGAAGAACGCGCATCTCGTCATCGGCGCTGTGCTCGTGCCCGGCGCGGCCGCTCCCAAGCTCGTCACGCGCGAGATGCTCAAGACGATGAAGCGTGGGTCGGTGCTGGTCGATATCGCGATCGATCAGGGCGGCTGCTTCGAGACCAGCCATGCGACGACGCACGACAATCCGGTGTTCGAAGTCGACGGCGTGATCCATTATTGCGTCGCCAACATGCCCGGCGCGGTCGCCCGCACCAGCACCTTCGCGCTCAACAACGCGACGCTGCCGTTCGTGCTGAAGCTCGCCAATCTCGGCGCGGAGGGCGCGATGAAGGCGGATCCGCATCTCGCCAACGGCCTCAACGTCTACAAGGGCAAGATCGCGTTCAAGGCCGTCGCGGACGATCTCGATCTGCCGTACGAGGCGTGGAACGGATAAGGAACATGGCCGTTGGAGTGTTTCGAAAGGAACACTCCGATGACCGACCAGAACCCGAAAGACCACCCTACCGGCAACGCCGAGAAGGACCCGGACGACTGGACCACCGGCGACGAGCCGATGACCGGTGCCCAGGCCAGCTATCTCAAGACGCTCAGCGAAGAAGCGCACGAGGAATTCAACGACACGCTGACCAAGGCGGATGCATCGAAGCGGATCGACGCGCTGCAGTCGAAAACCGGGCGCGGGTCCGACTAGGGCCCCGCCCAAATCGTCATCCCGGCGCAGGCTGGGATCTCTGTGGGGTGGGCGCGACGCTCGCCTCAACGAGACCCCAGCCTACGCTGGGGTGACGACTTTGGGACTATCGCACCCCGGCGCGCTGTCGCTCCGTCGCCGCCAGAAAGCGATCCAACAGCGCCAGTCGCGCGGCCAGTTCCGGATAATAGGACAGGGTCTTTGGCGTCAGCGCTACCGCCCGCGCCCAATAATCCCGCGCCTTGGCGAACTCCCCGGCCCGCACATATGCCAGCCCGGCAAAGAATGGCGGCGCGGGCTGCCTGGGTGCCAGGCGCGCCGCCTGCTGGAACGCGAACAGCGCGCTCGGGGAAACCTGCCCGCCGTCGTGCGCGGCAAGGGCGCTGCCGAGGCCAGTCCACAGCGCGTAGCTCTGCGGATATTTGTTGATCCCCGCCAACACCATCCACACCGCTGCGCCGGTATCCCCGGCGCGCGTCATGCCGTCCGAGGCGACGAGATAGGCGCCATCCCCGGTGAACCGGCCCACCATCGCATCGCGCAGCGCGATCAGATCGGGATCGACAACGATCGGGTCGGCCGCCGCCTTGACCGGATGGCCCGGCAACATCGGCTCGCCCTGCAAGGCATAACCGGCCGCACCGAGCATCAATGCCGATCCGACGAACGCCCAAAGCCCGCGCGGCAGTCCGATCCGCCACAGCAAGGCGAAGATGCACGCGCCGATCACCGCCAGCATCGCCCAGCCCATCAGCCGCGCCGCCGTTTGAACGACCCGCGTGCCAGCCACGCACCGATCCCGATCAGGATCAGCGGCATCAGCCAGAGTGGCGCGGTCAGCCAGTTGAACGGGGGATCGTAGGTGACATAGTCGCCATAGCTGGCGATCAGTTTATCGCGGATGTCCGTCGGGCTCTCCCCGGCGAGTATGCGCTGGCGCACGAGCGAGCGCATGTCGCCAGCCATTTCGGCATCGCTGTCGGCGATCGACTGGCCCTGGCAGACCAGGCAGCGGATCGTGCCCATCAGGTCGCGGGCCCGTGCCTCCTTGGCCGGATCGCGGAGCTGCGTGTTGGCAAAATCCGCCGGCGGCAGAGTGCTGTCGGCGAGCGCCGGCGTGGCCGTGAGAAGAGCCAAAGCGAAAACCCAAGCCGTCACCCCGGACGTGTTTCGTGGTCCACCGGCGCGCAAACGCAGCGGCCGAGAGGTTTTTGGCACGGTGGACTCCGGAACAAGCCCAGGATGACGGATGTGAGTGTCGCTCACTTCGCCTTCTCCAGCGCCGCAAGGATTTCCGGAATGTCGTCAGCCCGGATATCGCCGACATGCTGCAGCACGATCCGGCCCTTGCCGTCGATCACGAACGTCTCGGGCACGCCGGAAGACCCGAGCGCAAGCTGCACCGCGCTCTGCCTGTCGTCACCGATCCGCTCATAGGGGTCGCCATTGCGCGCGAGAAACGCTCGGATCGCGATCGAAGTATCGCGGATCGCCAGTCCATCCACCGCGACGCCCATCTTTTTCAGCCGCAGCAGCATCGGTGCCTCGGCGATGCACGGGATGCACCAGCTGGCGAACACGTTGAGCAGCCGCGGCTTCCCATCGGCGAACATCGTATTGGACAGGCCCGGCTTGCCCGGCACGATCGCGCCGACCGTGAACGCCGGCAGCGTCTTGCCGACCATCGCCGATCGCACCGTCCGCTCGGCCGGCCGCGTCAGGCCGATCGCCACGACGGCGAAGATCAGGGCGAACATGCCGAGCGGCAGCCAGATCAGCCCGCGCTTCATACGTACGCCTCCCGGTACGACGCCTTGCGCTCGCGCCGCACGCGCCCGATCAGCGACAGCGCGCCGCCCAGTGCGATCAGCGCGCCGCCGAGCCAGATGAACGTCACGAACGGCTTCCACCACAAGCGCAGCTGCCAGCGGCCCTGTTCGTCGGGAGCGCCGAGGACGGTGTAGAGTTGCCCATCCAACACCGTCGCGATCGCGGATTCGCTCGTCACGGTGGGCGGCGAGGCGAAGAAGCGCGATTGCGGGCGCAGCACGAACCAGTCGCCATCCTCGCCACGCCGGACGCTCAGGCGCGCCTGCAGGGCCGACCAGTTCGCGCCGATCACCGGCGAGATGCCGTCCAGCCGGACGATATACGGTCCGACCCGATGCGGCTCGCCCACGCGCGCCGCGACCAAGGTCTCCTTGGTGAACGCACTTTCCGACGCCATGCCGGCCAGGCTGACCGCGATGCCGAGATGCGCGATCACCATGCCCCAGGTGAACAGGGGCGTGCGGCGCAGGTTTCGCTTCCACAATGGTGCCACGCTCGCCGCGGCCAGTCCGGCGGCCAGCGCGATGCCGAGGAACGGCAGGATCGCGATCCCGCCGGTCGCGATGAACACCCCCGCCCCGGCCAAAGCAGCCGCCGCGATCGGCAGCATCATGCGCTCGACCAGTTCGTTGCCGTCATCGCGCCGCCAGCGCAGCAGCGGACCCGCGCCCATGATCGCGACCAGCGCCAGCGCCACCGGCCCCGCCGCCTTGTTGAAGAAGGGCGGCCCGACCGACAATTGTACGCCGAACGACGCCGCGACGATCGGGTACAGCGTGCCGATCAGCACGATTCCCAGGATCACCGACAGCAACAGATTGTTCGCGACCAGCGCGCCCTCGCGGCTGACCAGATCGAACGTCCGCCCCTGCCGCACGGTGCCGATCCTGAGCGCGAACAGCACCAGCGCACCGCCGATATAGATCGCCAGCAGCGCGAGGATGAAGCTGCCGCGCTTCGGGTCCACCGCGAACGCATGCACGCTGGTGAGAATGCCCGAGCGGACGAGGAACGTGCCGACCATCGACATCGAGAAGGCGACCACCGCCAGCATCACCGTCCATGCGCGCAGACCGTCGCGCGTCGCCAGCACGCTGACCGAATGCAGCAACGCCGTCGCCGCCAGCCACGGCATCAGCGAGGCGTTCTCGACCGGATCCCAGAACCACCAGCCGCCCCAGCCGAGTTCGTAATAGGCCCAATAGCTTCCGGCGGTGATGCCCAAGGTCAGGAATATCCACGCGCCCAGCGCCCAGGGGCGCATCGCCCGCGCGAACGCCGGGCCGACGTCGCGCGTCACCAGTGCGCCGACCGCGAAGGAAAAGGCGACCGAGATGCCGACATAACCGATGTAGAGCGTCGGCGGATGGAACGCCAAGCCCGGGTCCTGCAACAAGGGATTGAGCCCGGCCCCATCCGCCGGCACTGGGTCCAACCTTGCGAACGGGTTGGAGGAGAAAAGCAGAAAGGCATAGAAACCCAGCGCAATCGCCGCCTGCGCGCCGAGCGTCGCGATCAGCGTCGGCTTGGGCAGATTGTGTTCCAGCATGGCCACCGCCGCCCCCGCCAGGCCGAGGATCGTGACCCACAGCAGCATCGAGCCTTCGTGATTCCCCCACGCCCCGGCGAACTTGTAGAGCAGGGGTTTGTCCGAATGGCTGTTCTGCGCGACGAGCAGGACCGACATGTCCGATCGCATGAATACGGCGATTAGCAGCCCCATCGCCAGCAGAGCGAGCAGGCCCTGCACGAAGGCGACCGGGCGGACCGCGGCCATGATCTCGTGCGCACTTACGCCTGCTTGACTCCCCCCCCCGCTCCTCAAACCCGTCTGTGCAGAGCCTGTCGAAGCATTGTCCTGTTTTTCCGCCGCCGAGGAAAAAGGCAGTCCTTCGACAAGCTCAGGACCGACGGCGCGGGAGTTGAGCCTAATACCCACAATCGCCAGCACCAATTGCAACGCCGCCAGCGCGGCCGCGAACCACAAAGCGGCAAGGCCAGCCTCGGCGATCATGGCTCCAGCGTCTTCGTCTCGTGCATGTCGCCTTGCGCCGTCTTGGCCGCCTGTGGCGGCATATAGCGTTCGTCATGCTTGGCGAGCAGGTTGGTCGCGATGAAGCTGCGGTCGGCGTTGAACTGACCCTCCGCCACCACGCCCGATCCCTCGCGAAACAGGTCCGGCGTCACGCCGCGAAAGCGGACCGGCACGGTCGCCACGCCATCGGTCACGACGAACGCGATCGACACGCCGTCCGGCTGGCGCCTGATCGATCCGTTCTCGACCATCCCGCCCAGCCGCACCGCACGGCCGACCGGCGGCCCGGCCTTGGCGACATCGCCCGGCGCATAGAAGAACGCCGCCTGATCCTTGAGCGCGGAGAGCGCGAGCAGCCCGGCCCCGATCACCGCCGCGACGGCGAGCAAGGCGAGCGTCAATCGCTGATGCTTGGCCTTCACTTCCGCTCCGCCCGGCGCATCGCCAGATAGCTGACGAGTGCGAGCGCACCGCCACCGGCGAGCGTCACGCCGTAAGCGGCGATGATGAACGGCCAGTGGTTCATGCCCCCACCCAATCCTTTGCCGCCATCCGCCGCATCCGCGCTTCGGCTTTGGCGACAGCGAGTATCGCGCGCATCCGCATCAGCACCACGCCACTGAAGAACAGGCTGAACCCGGCCAGCGTGAACCATAACGGCCACAGGATCGACGGGTCGATCGTCGAACCGGTCAACCCGATGCTCGGCCCCTGATGCAGGCTGTTCCACCACACCACGGAATAGCGGATGATCGGCAGCAGCACCGATCCCGCCACGCCGTAGAGCGCCGGAATCCGACCGTCGCCGCCGCGATCGGCATCGGCGCGAGCCAGCGCCATATAGCCGAGATAAACGAAGAACAGCAGCAGCATCGAGGTCAGCCGCCCGTCCCATTGCCACCACGTGCCCCAGGTCGGTCGGCCCCAGATCGATCCGGTGACCAGGCACAACGCCGCGAACACCGCGCCCGGCAAGGCGATCGCTCGCGCCGCGATCCCGGCCAGCGGGTGGCGCCAGACCAAGAACACGAGGCTCGACACCGCGATGCCGGTCCAGCCGCCCATGCCGAGCCACGCGGTCGGCACATGGATGTACATGATCCGCACCGAATCGCGCTGCAGGAAGTCCGGCGGCGTCTGCGTCAGCCCCGCCCACGCGCCGAACGCGATCAGCACCACGCCGGCCCAGAACAGAGCGGGCGTCAGCGGCCGCGCGATCTTCAGGAAACGAGCGGGGTTGGCTAACGCGTGAAAGCGGGGGATGGGAAGGCTGGGCACTATGATCCCGCGTCTAGAGCGAGTTGGCGTGCTACTCAACCGACCAGACGGTGTGCGGCGTGCGACCATATCGCCGCTCGTCGGTTGTGCCCCCAGAATGCCACCACACACTCCCACGCAAAGGTCTGCTCCCATGAAGAAACTCGTCGCCTTCGATCTCGACGGAACGCTCGCCGAGAGCAAGCAGGCGATCGGGGCCGACATGGCCGCGTTGCTGGCGAAGATCACCGCGCACATCCCCCTCGCGGTGATCTCGGGCGGAGACTGGCCGCAATTCGAGAAGCAGATCGTCGCCCGCCTGCCCGCCGACGCCAAGCTCAAAAACCTCTACATCATGCCGACCACCGGCACGAAACTGTATCGCTATGACGGCGAATGGCGCGCGATCTATGCCGATGTGTTTTCTAAGGAAGAGCACGACCATATCCTGAAGGCGCTGGACGATGCGATGGAAACGGCGGGTTTCGCCGATCAGCAGACCTGGGGCGAGAAGATCGAGGACCGCGGCAGCCAGATCACATTCTCCGGCCTCGGCCAGGATGCGCCGATCGACGCCAAGAAGGCATGGGATCCCGACTTCGCCAAGCGCAGAAAATTGCAGAGCATCCTGCAGGGCGAGTTGAAAGGTTTCGCGATCAACGTCGGCGGTTCGACCTCGATCGACATCACTCGCGAAGGCACCGACAAGGCGACCGCGATGGCCAAGCTGGCCGACCATTCCGGCATCGCGACCGCCGACATGATCTTCCTGGGCGACGCGATCTATCCCGGCGGCAATGACGATCCGGTGCGCGCGGCCGGCATCGACACGATCAAGGTGCGCGATCCAGAGGAAACGGTGACGGCGCTGACGGGGATGCTGGCGTTCATGGTGTAACGCCGACGCATCACCCTGATCAGCCTCGCCCGATCAGCCGCCGCGCCAGCATGTCCGCCACGTCGGAACTCGGTGCGCCGCTGCGGTCGGCTTCGTCCCACACCTCGATCAAACGGGCCGGGATGCGTTCGATCCGCGCCATGACCTCGGCTTCGTCGCCCTGGCCGAGATATTCGAGGCCGACATTGATGATGCCGCCCGCGTTGATCACGTAATCGGGAGCGTACAGAATGCCCCGCTCGGCCAGCCGCGCGCCGTCTTCGCGCTTTTCGAGCTGGTTGTTGGCGCCACCGGCGATCACCTTCGTCTTCAGCGCGGCGATCGACGATTCGGTCAGGATCGCACCCAGGGCGTTGGGGCTCACCACGTCGGCCTCGACGCCCAGAATCGCATCCGCCGCCGCCGTCTGCGCCCCGAGCTCGTCGGCCAGCGCCTGCGCGCGACCGGCGTTGACGTCCGCCAGCGTCAGCCGCGCGCCATCCTTGGCGAGCAGCTTGGCCAGCCCGCCGCCGACGCTGCCGACACCCTGGATCGCGACATGCACGCCCTGCATCGAATCAGCCCCGAGGCCACGCTTCGCTGCCGCTTTCACGCCGAGATACACGCCATACGCAGTATACGGGCCCGGATCGCCGCCCGCGCTGCCCGCTGCGACCGGCAGGCCCGACACGTGGCGTGTCTGCGTGGCGATGACCTTCATGCTCGCTTCGGACATGCCGACATCCTCGGCCGTCACGTACTTGCCGTTGAGCGATTCGACCGCGCGGCCGAATGCCTCGAGCTGCGCTTGCGAGATCGTGTCGCCCGGCTTGCTCGCCAGCACGACGCCCTTGCCGCCGCCCATCGGCAGGCCGGCCATCGCATTCTTGAAGCTCATGCCGCGCGACAGGCGCAGCGCATCGGTGATCGCGCGGTCGCTATCGGCATAATGCCAGAAGCGCACGCCGCCCGCCGCCGGTCCAAGATGCGTCGAATGCACCGCGATCACCGCCTGCAGGCCGCTGGCGGCGTCGGTGAACAGGTGCACGCCCTCATGCGCGTCGAAATCGGGGAAGCCCCAGCTGCTGGTCATGAAATGCTCTCGGGGAAGAAAGTGGGGCGACCGACGGGACTTGAACCCGCAACATCCGGCATCACAAGCCGACGCTCTAACCAATTGAACTACGATCGCCGCAGAGCGGGTGCCCCTAGCGGCTGGCGGGTGGATGCGTCAAGATTGCCATTCGCGTTTATGGACGTCCCCCTCCCCCATCCCGTCTTCCCTGAGCTTGTCGAAGGGCTGTCCTTCTGTCCAACCGGGCGAAGGAAGGGCAGTGCTTCGACAAGCTCAGCACAGACGGGGTTGGGGCAGGCGTGATCGCTAAAGCGTCCCCTCGACCGCCAGCGTATACCCTCCGGCCGACTGCTGGAACCCGCTCGTCATCAGTTTCGCGCCGTCCGCCGGATCGCCCGGCCGCACCGTCAGTTCCGCGCGGAAGCGCCCCGACGGCCACAGGCGGATCGCCGCCGTCTCGTTGCCCGACTGGCTGGCGAGCGGCAGCAGCAGCGCGCCCGATTCGCACTTCGCCGTGCCGCTGAGGCCCTGCGCCAGCGGCAATCCGCCGACATCGCCCGACAGCAATGCCTTCACCCGACCCTCGGCGCGCTGACACGATCCGTCCTGGAAGCGCACCGACACGTCGTCGAGTTCGATTCCCGTGACCGGCACCGGCGCGAACACCGTGCCGGCCGAGAGCGCCCCGGTCATGTCGTCCAGCCCGTAACTGTGCCGGCTGACGCCGATCGCGCCGTGTAGCGCGCGCGCGTCACCCCGGCTGTCGAGCCCGACCCGCGCCCGCCCGACCAGCAACTGGAACGGCGACAGGCCGGCATCCAGGTCCCCGACCGACAGTTCGCCGAACCGCGCCTCGCTCAGCGTGCCCCACCACACGCTGCCATTCACCGACCGCGCGCTGAGCCCCTGCTCGCCAAGCCCGATCCAGCCCAGCACGAGCCGCATCGGCAGGAACGCGATCAGCGCGACGACGAAGGCGGCGGCGAACAGCAGGCCCGGCCCGGTCGTCAGGCGGATCCGCCTCACAGCCCGCGCACCTTCAGCGTCATCTGCACCGCGACGGTCTTGTCGCCATTGTTGGTGACGTTCAGTGAATCGACCAGAATGCCCGACGCTTCCAGATCGGCGATCCACGCAAGCAGCGCCGCCGGCCGCGCCGAATTGATCGCGATCTGCACCCGGTCGTTGGCCAGCGGATTGGTGGAGGCGAGCGGGAATCCGGCGGCATCGGCGCGCGCGCGGATGATCGCGTCGAGCGGGCCGGACAAGGTGGGCGGCTTGTTCGCCTGAAGCGCCTGCACCGCCCCGACGCGCGATTCGGTGTCGCCCAGCCGGACTACCGCGCTGGCGAAGCGTTCGCGGCTCGAGGACAAAGCGTCGCTAAGGGGGCGAATGATGCCGCCCCACACGATCGTCAGCAGCGCCAGCGCCGCCATCACCAGCAGCAGGCGCTTTTCGCGTAGCGACCGGCCATCAAACCAGGTCTTCAGATTGGCGATCATTTCGCACTCACCGTGATCTGGCCGCTCACGCGTCCGGCGGCGGCTTCGAGCGTGCTCAGCCGGGCCGTGAAGCCCTGCGCCTCGACCCGCAGGCGCACGTCGGTCGCCTGCCCCTCGCGTTCGGTCGACAGCGTCGCGCGGACGTCGCCATTGGGATCGAACGCCAGCGTCGAAATCTCCGCCCCCGGCACCGCACGCACCGCCGAGAACAAAGCCGCGCCGGTGCGCGTGAAGCCCAGCCCCGCGCCGCGCAGCCGCGACAGGCGCTCGTCCAACTGGCGATCGGCATCGTTGATCGTCTCGCCGCGCGGCAGCCCCTGCCGCGCGAGGAGATCGGTGCGCTGCTCGAGCGCGTCGGCGGCGAAGCTGTACTTCACGAGGTCCACCAGCACGATGCACAGCGTGACGGCGAGGATCGCGGCCGACAACCAGCCGAGCCGCCGCACCAGCGCCCAATCGATCGCGAACCGCCGCCGTCGGGCAAACGCGCCCTGCCGCAGGTCGAGCGCCGGGCTGGCCACCGCCGCGACGATCGCCGCCTCCAGGTCTTCGCGCCCCAGCACGGTCGGTGCCGTACCGCCGGTGACGAGTTCGGTCAGCCTCGCCTCGTCCGCGAAACCGCTGGTGACGCCGCGCACCACGCCCTCGCCGCCGAGTTCGGCGCGCAGGAAGCCTTCGTCCGGGCGCGGCAGCAGCATCGGCGCGGGCAGCACCGCGCCCGGATCGACTCCGTTCGCGGCGAGCGTCGCCAGCCACCCGGCCATCTGCCGCGCCGAGACCACGCCGATCGGGCGCTCGGCATTGTCGCCCTCGCGCCCGACCGCGACGTGAAGGTCGCCGATCGGCGAGGCGCTGGCATCCGCCGCCAGCATCCGCGCCGCCGTTACCGCCTGCGCGGCCGAGCGATCGGGCAGCTCCGCCCAATGCAACGTCACCGCCCCCGCCGGGACCACCGCGACCGGCGGCGGCCCATCCTGGTCGTACCAGTCGGGAAAGCCTTCGCCGCGCGCCGCCACGACATCATCGGCGATGCGCAGCCAACGCCACGGATGATCTTCTCCGGGCAGGAACAGGACGAGCGTGTCGCTCATGACGGTTCGCCCCAAGAGCGCGACACGAGCCGCGCGGGCAACTTGGTCGCGTCGATGATCGACTGCTGCTGAAGTTCGGCACTGCCCACCGCGACATCGACCTGAAGCGCGAACCATTTCGTTGTCACGCCGGTCTGCGCCTGCGCGTCGGGCGCGGCGGTGATCGCGCCCTGCGCCGGCAGCGCCCAGAACGCGCTCACGCTCTCGAAGCCCTGCGACGGACGCTTCAGCAGCATCTGCCGTGCGGCGTCGACGCCGAGCGTGTCGGGCAGCAGCATTGCGAACAAGGGGGCCTGCTCCGGCATGAGCGTGTTGACGTTGATCACCGAAGGCTTTGCCACCGGCAGCGTGCAGAGCCAAGGGCGAAGCTTGGCATAAATGTCCGCCGTCACGCCGCTGACCGCGCGAAGCTCGCTGATATCGGTCATCAACGTGCCGGAGGTACGATACGGCGTCGCCGCACCGGTATAGGCACCATCCTCCGCGCCGCCGGGCAACGGATCGTTGTCGGTGTCGATCCAGTCGGCGGTCGCGGCGGCGATCCCGTCGGTGACTCCGCTCGGCACGCCGACCAGACGCATCAGGCGGGCGAACTGGATGCGGGCCGGCGCGTTCTCGGCATAGACGCCCGGCGCGCTTTCCGTGACAAGACCGTTGAGGTTGAAGCAATTGCCCCCATCCTTCACGCGCGCGGTGGCGAGACCGTTCGGCACCGGCAGGCGGAACGGCGTGTTGCTCCACCCACCGGCCAGCGTCACGCGCTGCCCCGCCTGACCGAGCAGGTCGTTGACCCGCGACAGCGCCAGCGTCTCGGCGGCATAACCATAGGCCCGCGCCTGCTCCCCCGCCGCCGCATTGCCGGCGAGCCGGGTGGACAGCCGCAGCTTTTCCAGCGCGGTCGCCGCCAGCACGGCGATTACCGCGACCAGCAGCAGGACCGTGAGCAGCGCCGCACCTCTTTCACCGGTTCGGTCGCCGAGGCCGTCACTGCGCCGCATTGGCGGTCCCCGCTACGGTCGGGCGATAGCCGGTGCCGACCGGAAACAGCTGGCGGAAATCCCGCCCGTCGCCGCGCACCAGTCGCAATTCGACGAGTTGCGGCAGCGGCGTCCGCGGCGTGCCCTGCCAGCGATCGCTCCACGCACCGTCGATGCGGTAGCGCAACGCCACCTGCCGTACGTTCTCGAGCAGGACGGCGGGCGGCAGCGCCTCCGCCCCGTCCAGCATCGGATAGGCGATGCGTTCGAGATTACCGTCGGTCAGACGATATTCGACCTTCTGCTCGCCGGCACGGGGCGCGGCATCGAGATTGCTCCACCCGCCCCGCACCAGTCGCAGCATCGGGGCCGAGCCCGATCCCGCCTCACCGGTGAAGGCGGGCAGCAGGTCGCCCGCCTCGTTGCGAGTCCGGCGATCGCGTGCCTGCGCGAAATCGGCCGACATCGCGGCGGACACGCGGGCGATCGCCGAGACATCGTCCAGCTTCGCGCCGGTCGCCGTCTGCGCGCGCACGCTGAACGCGAGCAGCGCGACCCCGGCGGCGGACAGCATGCCGAAGATCAGCAGCGAGATCATCACCTCGATCAGCGTGAAGCCGGCCTCGCGCGCGTTCATGACGCCGACGCCGTCGCTGCTTCGGGAGTCGGCGGCCGCACCACCGTCAGCCTGCCCTGCACATTGCCCTCGGCATCCGCGACCGCGACATCGATGCGCAGGATGCGCGCGTCGCCAGTGGGCTTGGTCACCCGAGTCCAGGCCCAGCTCCGGCCGCCATTCCGTTCGATCCCCTGCGCTTGCCCCAAAGCGGGCGGACGCGCATCGGTCATCGCCTCGAACGCGACGTTGCGCGCCACCATCTGCGCGACCAATGTGGAATCGAGCACCCCTGCCCCCCGGATCGTCGCGCTCTCCAGCCGGATCAACGCCATCGCAGCGAGACTGAACACGGCGAGCGCGACCATGATCTCGATCAGCGTGAAGCCGCCCTCCCCTTTCCGTTCGTTTCGAGCGTAGTCGAGAAACGGGTACCGGACATTGGCGGCGGTTTCGCGGCAACGCTCGATACGAACGGAAATTGGCTGATTGGTGTCAGCCACCGACGCGCACCGATCCGTCCATGCCGATGCGCACCGTCGCGCTCTCGTCGTCGCGGGTCAGGCGCAGATCGAGCGCGCGATCGGCGAGGCCGGTCGTATCGAACGTCACGCGATCGCGCGCCAGCGTGAGCGACGGGCGCACGCCCTTGCCCCATTGCGCCACGCGCAGGGGCTTCTCGCCGATCGCCTGCCACTGCCCGCCAGCACGCTCGTCGAAGCCGTAGCCGCCGGGCGACACCCACAGGCTCACCGGCCGCGCCTCGACGATCGCGGCGTCGTGCGCGGCGCGGGCGCGGGCGGCGAAGGTCGTCGCCTCGTCCATCAGCCGCCCACGCGGATCGGGCAGCGCCCATACCACCACCGCCGACGCGACGCCGATGATGGCGATGACGACCATCAGTTCGACCAGCGTGAAGCCGTGTTCGGCGTAACGCCGAGAAGTTACGAAGCCGTGTTCGGCGTAACGCCGAGAAGCCACGAAGTCGTGTTCGGCGGCGCGCGTCACGTCATTGCCAGCTGGTGACGTCGGCGTCGCCGCCCTCGCCGCCCTCCTTGCCGTCGGCGCCATAGGTCCAGATGTCCATTGCGCCGTGCGTGCCGGGCGAGGCGTAGAGATACGGCCGATTCCACGGATCGACCGGCAGTTTCTTGATATAGCCGCCGCGCTGGTACTTGCTCGCGTCGGAGCCGGCCGGCGCGGTGACGAGCGCTTCGAGGCCCTGAGACGTCGTCGGATAGGTATCGTTCTGCAGCTTGTACATGTCGAGCGCGCCCTCGATCGTGGCGATGTCCGATTTCGCACGCACCGTCTTGGCCTTCTCGCCCTGCGGAATGACGTTGATCGCGACGATCGTCGCGAGCAGGCCGAGGATCACGATCACGACCATCAGTTCCACGAGCGTGAAGCCGTGTTCGGCGGAACGCCGCAGGGGCGTGAAGCCGTGTTCGGCGGAACGCCGCAGGGGCGTGAAGCCGGACTCTTCGCGGCGCTCAAGGATCGGTTTCGGGGCGGGGGTAATCATGACAAACCTCATTGGCCGGCAAGGGTGTTGAGCTGCAAGATCGGCAGCAGGATCGACAGCACGATCGTCGCGACGATGCCGCCCATCACGACGATGATCGCCGGTTCGAGCAGCGACAAAGCGGTCGCGGTGAAGCGATCGAATTCGCGTTCGAGATATTCGGCCGCGCGTTCGAGCATCTCGTCCAGCCGTCCCGCCGCCTCGCCGCTCGCCGTCAGGTACGTGAGCAAAGGCGGAAAGACGCCGCTGCGGCGCATCGCCGCCGACAGCGAGCCGCCGCCGCGGATCGCGTCGACGATCTCGTCCGAGGCCGCGCGCAGGCGGCGATTGTGGATCGTGCCGGCGGTGAGCGTCAGCCCTTCGAGCAGCGGCAGCCGGCTGGCGACCATCGTCGCGAGCGTGCGGGCCATGCGCGCGGCGTGAAGATCGCGGATCAATCGGCCGATCATCGGCACGCGCAGGATCCACGCGTCGAACGACAGGCGGATCGACGGCTGTTTCAGCGCCTGCCAGGCGCCGAAGGTGGCGAAGGTTACGCCCAACAGCAGTATCCACCAGTAATTGACAAGGAAACTTGACAGGCCGATTACGATGCGCGTGAGCAGTGGCAATTGCTGCCCGACCGTATCGAACTGCTCGACCACCTGCGGCACGACGAACACCATCAGCGAGGTTACGACACCGATCGCGACGACCGACAGGATCGCGGGATAGGCCAAGGTCGTGACGATCTTGCCGTTGATCTCCGCCTGCCGTTCCAGCAGCAGCGACAGGCGATCGAGGATCACCGGCAGCGAACCCGAGCGCTCGCCGGCCGAGACCATCGCGCGATACAGCGGCGGGAAGCTTTTCGGTTCGCGGCCCATCGCCTCGGCGAGGCGGCGGCCCTCCATCACCCCGGCATGCACGGTGGCGACGATGTCGCGCACGCTCTCCTGCTCGGTCTGGCGGGTGATGGTGCGGAGCGATTCCTCGAGTGGCGACACCTGGTTGAGCGTCGCGAGCTGGCGGGTGAACAGCGTCAGCTGCTTCACGCTCATCCTGCGCCGCGTCAGCGTGAAGCCGGTGACGAGCGGCTTGGCGCGCGGCGGGGCGCCGGAGCTGGGCTCGATCCGCACGACATACATGTTGCGCCGATCCAGCGCGATCCGCGCGGCGTCGATCGTATCGGCGGCGATATGCCCGCGCTGCTCGCGCCCGGCGGTATCGATGACGAGATAGTCGAAGTCAGCCATTACCGCCTGCTCCCCTCCCTGGAAGGGAGGGGTCGGGGGTGGGTCGGTATGGGGAGAGGACCGGGCCAGCCTCAGGCCGACCCACCCCCAGCCCCTCCCTTCCAGGGAGGGGAGCCTTAAGCACCAGCCTCGCCCACGACCAAAGGTGCCGTGATCGGCGGTGCCTCGATATCCGCCATGTCCCGCCGCGAGACCCGCACCGCCTCCTCCGGCGTGGTCAGCCCGTCGCGCACCAACTGCCGCGCCGCCGATCCGAGGTTCGGCGCGTGCAGGAAGGCGTGCCGCGCGATGATCGCCTCGTCGCCGCCATCGTTGATCAGGCGGCGGATCGTGTCGTCGATGCGGATCGCCTCGAACACGCCGATGCGGCCCTTGAAGCCGGTCTGCGCGCATTGCTCGCATCCAACGGCTTCGTACACCACCGTGCCGGGATCGAAGCCGAGCAACGCGGAGACCGAGCCGGTCGCCTGGACCGGGCGGCGGCAATGGCCGCACAATTTGCGCACCAGCCGCTGCGCGATCACCGCGCGCAGCGTGGAGGCGAGCAGGAACGGTTCGATCTTCATGTCGCGCATGCGCGTGATCGCGCCGACCGCGTCGTTGGTGTGCACCGTGGAGAGGACGAGATGGCCGGTGAGCGAGGCCTGCACCGCGATCTCGGCGGTCTCCCGGTCGCGGATCTCGCCGACCATCACCACGTCCGGATCCTGACGCAGGATCGCGCGCAGTCCGGCGGCGAAGGTCAAACCGACCTTCGCATTGACCTGGGTCTGGCCGACACCGTCCATCGCATATTCGACCGGATCCTCGACCGTCAGGATATTGCTGCTGCCGTCGTTGAGCAGGCGCAGCGCGGCATAGAGCGTCGTCGTCTTGCCCGAACCGGTCGGGCCGGTGACCAGCACGATGCCGTTGGGTTCGCTGAGCGCGCCCTTCAACATCGTGTTGATCGCCGGCGACATGCCGAGCACGTCCATATCGATGCCGGCATTGTCCTTGTCGAGGATGCGCAGCACGACCCGCTCGCCCGCCCGGCTGGGCAGGGTCGAGACACGGACGTCGAGCAGCTTCCCGCCGAGCGTCAGGCCGATGCGCCCGTCCTGCGGCACGCGGCGCTCGGCGATGTCGAGCCGGGCCATGACCTTGATGCGGCTGACCACGACCGGCGCGACGTGCGGCGGCATGCGCAGCGTCTCGCGCAGCACGCCGTCGATGCGCATGCGCACGACCAGCCCGGTTTCGTAGGGCTCGACGTGGATGTCCGACACGCCATTGCGCGCGGCGTCGGCGATGATGCCGTTGATCAGGCGGATCGCCGGCGCGTCGTCGGCGGTGTCGAGCAGATCGTCGGCGGTGGGCATGTCGCCGGCAAGCAGATCGAGTTCGTCGCCGAGACCGAGCGTGCCGGCGGCGACGGCGGCGGCCTGACCGTCCATCGCGTACCGATCGGAGAGCAGACGATCGAACGCATCGGCCGCGACGAACTCGACGTCGAAAGGGCGCGCCAGATGGCGGCGCAGCTCGAGCAGCACCTTCGGATCGGAGCCTTCGCGCATCGCGATCGCGGTGTGCGTGCCGTCGCCGGGTTGCAGCACGACGCCGAAGCGGCGGGCGAAGGCATAGGGGATGGCGAGCATTTCCATGACGTCCCCCCTCGCGCTTGCGGGAGGGGTCGGGGGAGGGGTCGTTTCGAGGGAAGCGCTTTCCAACGACAGGCCCTCCCCCAACCTCTCCCGCAAGCGGGAGGGGGACTTGTCGCTCTCCTGGCCTGCGCGGATCTGCATCACTCGCCTTTCCGCCGGATGATGCGGGTGGACTGGCGCTGGATCGGCACCGCGACGCGCGGATCCTCGATGCTGCCGTCCCGGCCGGCCGGCGGCAGCGGCGCGGCGGCGCCGAGATAGTCGCGGACCAGCTGGTCGATGCTCGGCTCGGCATCCGGGTTCTGTCCGGCCTGTTGCAGGCGCAGATAGCCGTAGCGCTGCTCGGTCACGCGGCGCTGGTCCTCCGGCGTGCGCAGGATCGTCGGGCGGATGAAGATCATCAGATTGGTCTTGGTCCGCTGCTTCGCCTTGGAGCGGAACAATTGCCCGATCGCCGGGATGTCGCCGAGCAGCGGGATCTTCTCGATCGTGCGGCGCTCGTCGTCGCTCAGCAGCCCGCCGATCACCGCGATCTGCCCGTCGTCCACGGTCAGCGTCGTCTCCACCTCGCGCTTGTTGAGGATCAGGTCGCTATTGTCGCCGCTGACCGGGCCCGCGATGCTGCTGACCTGCTGGTGCAGGAACAATTTGATTGCGCCGGACGAATTGACCTGCGGCTTCACCTCCAGCTGGATGCCGACATTCTCGCGCTGCACGGTGCGGAAGGCGTTGTCGAAATTGGTGCTGAGCGCCTGCCCCGTGGTGATCGGGATCTCCTGCCCGACGAGGATACGCGCCTCCTGATTGTCGAGCGTCGTCAGGCTCGGGGCCTGCAGCAGGTTCGAGGTCGTATCGCTCTTCAGCGCATTGATGATCGCGCCGAACACCGTGCTGCCGATCTGCGTGCCGAAGCCGCCGATCCCGCCGGTGGTCCCCAGCAGCGAATTGATCGCCGCCGTGGTCAGCGAATCGCTGACGGTGCTGTTGGTGCTGGTGGTGACGGTGCTGCCGTTGATCGTCGTGGTCGTGGTGTTGAGCTGCTGCGCGCCGATCGCGCCGGCGATGGTCAGCAGGTTCGGCGCGGAATTCGAATAGCTGGTCGATGCCAGCACCCCGCCGTCCAGGCTGGCGGCGAGGAATTGCACGCCGAGCTTGCTGGCGGTGGCATCGGACACTTCCGCCACGATCGCCTCGACCAACACCTGTTCGCGCCGCGTATCGAGCTGGCGGATCACTTCCGACAATTGCCGTTGCACCTCGGCCGGCGCGGCGATGACGATCGCGTTCGCGCCGGCGAAGCGCGTGACGACGGACGCAGTGCGCCCGCCTTCCGCGACGATCGCGGCCTGCCCGGGCGTGCCGCCGCTCGACACCTGCGCGGCCGGCTGTTGCACCTGCGGCTGGCTGAAACTGTTCTGATTGTTGGAACTATTGGCGTTGGTGCCGCCGAAATTGGAGCGCGACAGCGTGTTGCCGCTGGTCGTCGGCTGGGTCGGCGTCTGGCCGACGAGCTGTTGCAGCACCGGCAGCAATTGCTCTGCATCGGCATTCTCGAGGAACTGCACCTTGATCTCGGTGCCGTTCTTGGCACGCGCGTCGAGATCCTGCGCCACCGCGGCGAGGCGGGCGACCGCGGCGGCATCGCCGCGCAGCGCGATCGAATTGGAACTGGTGATCGCGACGACGCTGACCCCGCCGGTGGTCGCCGTGCCCTGCCCGCCCTGCTGGCCGGCGGTGAGCGCCGTCAGCGCGGTGGCGATCTCGCGCGCGCCGGCATTCTTGAGCGCGATCACGCGCGTGGCGGCGGTATCGGTGTCGATCCGGCGCAGCACTTCGCGCACGCGGCGGACATTGTCGGCGAAATCGACCACGACCAGGCTGTTGCCGCCGCGATTGGCACTGACCGAGCCCTGCGCGCTGACCAGCGACCGCACCGTCTCCACCGCCGATTGCGCATCGACCGAGCGCAGCCGCACGATCTCGGTGACCAGACTGTTGCGGTTCGCGCCGCTCGATCCGACCCGGCTCGGCTGGCTGGCGGCATTGTCGATCGGCTGGACGCGGAACGCGCCCCCCGCCGCAGGCACCGCGACCAGGCCGTTGGCGCGCAGCGTGGAAAGGAAGATCTCGAAATATTCGGACCGGCTAAGCGGATGATCGGTCACCACCGTGACCTTGCCGGCCACGCGGCTGTCGATGATGAAGGTGCGCCCGGTGACCTTGGCGGCATCGGCGATGAAGGCCCGGATGTCGGCATCGCGCACGTTCAGCGTGGTTTGCGCCCATGCGGGGGTCGCCAGCGCGAGCGCGAGCGCGGCAACTAGAATCGGTTTTTTCATTGGCCCGCTATCGTGATCGCAAGAGGAAGGGTGTCGGTACCGCGCTCTACCGTCAGCGACAGCGTGCCGCCATTGCCATATTGCGCGGCGAGCCGTTCGATATCGCCTTGCCCGGTCACCGGGCGTCCGCCGATCGCGGTGACGATGTCGCCAACACGCAGACCGGCCTGGCGGAATGCCGCGCCCGACCCCTGCGAGCGCACGACGAGGCCGCTGACCCGCCCGGCATCGACGCGCGGGATGAAGCCGATATCGCTCTGGATCTGGGCGAGCTTGATGCCGTTGCCGCCGGGTGGCGGCGGGCCGGCGAGCGACATGGCCGGCGGGCCGCCGGCGGGCGGCGCGACGGGCGTGACCGCCCCAGACTGGTCGAGGAACAGATCCTCGTCCGTGCCGCCGCGCGAGACGGTGACGTGATCGAACGCGACCGATTTCAGCTTCACGCCCGGGCTGATCTCCTCGCCGACCGCGACGCTCGTCTGCACCCCGTCCGGCCCGGCGACGATCGCCGATCCGCCGCCGGTCGCGTCGTCGATCCGCGTGCCATACAGGGTGAGCTGCAGCGAGGTGACGACCGACGGCTTGGGGTCGCCCGCGCTGAGGCGGAAGAACGGATCGAACCCGCGCAGGATGTCGCTCGGCGATCCCGCGACGCCGGGCTGGTTCGGGCGCCAATGGCCGAGCGGCGTCACCGGCGTGACAATCGTCCACACCAGCCGCGCGCATTGCACCGCCAGCACGGCGAGCAACACCAGCTCGAGCGCCGAATAGAGGTTGGTGCGCGGCAGCCGCCGGAGCAGGCGTCGCGCGCGGGCGTCGAGTTCGAGGCGCATTGGAATTCCCCGGAAGTTCCGCTCTGCTAGGTGGCCTGTGTTACAGTCGGATGTCATGGTTGTGAACTGGTTGTGACCGGATCGATGCGATTGATCGGGCTGGCGAATCCGCCGCGTCTTTGGCATTCGCATCGGCATGGCTTTGTTCGGCTGCGGCCACCCGTCCGACCTGATGATCGCGCATCTGCGTGCGCAGCCGGGCGTGCAGCGCGTGCCCAGCCCGAAACTGACCCTGTTCCTGCGCAAGAGGTTTCTGGAGCCGGAGCTGTGCGCGGGCATCGTGGCGCTGATCGAGGCGCAGCGCCGGCCCTCGACGATCTCCGATCCCAATGGCGACGCGGCGTTCCGCACCAGCGAGACGTGCGACCTGAATCCGGCGGATCCCACCGTGATCGAGGTCGAGCGGCGCATCATGGCCTTTACCGGTCTCGATGCCGCGCATGGCGAACCGATGCAGGGCCAGCGTTATGCCGTAGGGCAGGAATTCAAGGGGCATACCGACTATTTCGAACCGCAGGGCGCGGACTTCGCGAAATATTGCAGCGTCGCCGGCCAGCGGACCTGGACGGTAATGATCTATCTCAACGATCCGGCGGCCGGCGGCGCGACTCGGTTCAAGACGATCGACAAGATCGTGCCGCCGGAAATGGGCAAGCTGCTGGCGTGGAACAACCTGCGCGCCGACGGGACACCCAATCCGGCGACGATCCATCAGGGTATGAAGGTGCGCGCCGGGGTGAAGTACGTGATTACCAAATGGTTTCGCGAACGGCCCTGGGGGTTCTGAGACCGCGCCGCACCGCCATAGTCCATATCCCGCCGTCATGCTGAACGTGTTTCAGCATTCAGGCGCGGTCGGAAACCTCATGGACCGAGCCTTTTTTGGCCGCTGACCGCGCCTGGATCCTGAAATGAGTTCAGGATGACGGAGGCGTGGGAGAAGACGTCAGCCCCTCCCCCGCCACTCAGAACGTCGTGCTCAGCCCGACCGAAAAGATCCGGCCCTGCTTGTAGCGGTTGGTGAACACCTGGTTGCCATTCTCGAACGTCTGGCCCTCCACGTAGCGCGTGCCGGTCAGGTTGCGCGCCTCCAGCTTCAACTCCCACTGCCCGCCGACGACCTTGATCCCCTGCCGCGCGACGAGATCGACCCGGATGCCGGGGCGTTCGATCACATCCGGCTGGAACCCGACGCCGCTGAGGTTCGACGGCCCGCGATTGGTCACCCGCTCGCTGGCATAGTTGAACAGCAGGGTGACCTGCGACAGCGCCGCCTTGTCCTCGATGCCGAGTTGCAGATTGACGAGATGATCCGACTGGCCGGTGAGCGGCGCGCCGTCGCGGAATTGCAGGCCGGCCGGGCCGAAGCCGGGCTGGCAACCGCCCAGCGTCTGGCCGAGCACGTTGGGCGCGCATTGCGCATCGGCGGTGATCGACGATTTCGAATAGGTGTAGTTGGCGATCACCAGCGCCCGGCGCGTCGAGAAGAAATCGCTGTCGAGGAAATCGAGCGGGAAGTATTTCTGCACCTCGATCTCGCCGCCGTACAGCTTGGCCTTGGGCAGGTTGGTGAAGCCGGTCTGCAGGCGATCGTCAGCGCCGGTGTAGAAGCCGACCTGTTCGACCGGATTCTTGATGTTCTTATAGAAACCGCCGAGCGTGAAGCGCTGATCGCGCGCGAAGAACCATTCGTAGCGCGCCTCGAAATTGTACAGTTCCGAATCGACGAGGCGCGGGTTGCCGAAGAACAGCCGGTCCGATTCCGGGTCGCGGAACTGCTGCGGGGCGAGTTCGCGGAATTGTGGGCGGGAGATCGTCTTCGACCCGCTCGCGCGCAACTGCATGTCGCGCGCGAAATTCCACGTCGCGGTCAGCGCGGGCAGGAAATAATCGTTGTTCAGTCGCGTCGTCGCCGTGCCGATCGGCGTCACGCGCTCGTCCGCCGTCTCGTAGCGTACGCCGATCGTGGCGCGCACGCCGTCGAGCAGTTCCGCCTCGGCCTGGCCGTAACCGGCATGGATGCGTAGCTTGGCATCATAGGCATAGGCCCCGAGCGGCGTGCTGAACTGCAACTGGATCTGGTTGATCGCGATCGAATCGAGCGACAGCAGGTAATCCGGGCGCAGCAGATTGTACGGGAAGCCCGGCGCGGTGCCGCCGCCGTTCGCGGTCTGGTAGTTGAATTGCAAGCGAGTCGATGTGCGGCTGGTATCGGAGAAATAATAGCCGCTCGACAGCGTGATCGGCCGCCCGACATCCAGCTTGTAGGTCATATCGCCCTGCGCACTGTAGAGATTCTCGTTCAGGCGACTGAAGATGATTGAGGCGAAGGGCGAGAAACGCTGCGTCACCTGATACGCGCCGTTGCACTGGAATCCGCCGACCGTCTCATTGGGCAGCGTCACGGTGATCGGCAGGCCGTTGGTCGTCGCGGGCGCGCAGAGATAGTCGAACTGACGCTCGTACGGCGCGTTGCGCTTCGAATTGGCATAGGCGCCGCGCACGTCGAGCTTCAACGCGTCGGTCAGCTTCAATTCGCCGACCAATTGCCCCTCCATCAACTGGCGTTCGAACCAGTTGGTATTCTGCTGGAAACGCAAGCCACTGGCATTGTTGTAGAGGATCGCCGCCGAGCCACGCCCCTGCTTCAGCGTGTCGTGGATATAGACGCCGGTCGCGCGGATCGTGTTCGGCCCGAATTCATAGCCCATGCCGAGCAGCGCGTTGGCGACGATGCGGTTGTCGGTCAGCAGCGTGCGATAATCGTTGCGCAGCGTGCCGTCGGCCGAGACGCTGTCCTGCTGCATCGTCTCGCGCGTGCGGAACGTGTTGCTGGCGCTGACCGACGCGATGAGGCCGAGCCGGTCGCCACCCAGATCGAATACCGCGCCGCCGCTCAATTCGCCCGACCAGTTGGCCGGCAGGTTCGTGTTGCGCTGGAGCAACGTCGTCTGGGCATTGTTGAGCTGAGCGACCTGATCGCTGGTGATGATGCCGGTGCCGGAGGCGGCGTTGCTGATGAAATCGGGCACCTTGCGCACGCCGCTGTCATAGCCGGTCCAGTCGCTCTTGCTGCCGCGATAGGTGTAGCCGAGGCCCCCCGTCGTCACCGTATCGGCCGAGATCGAGGCACCGGCGGAGATGAAATTCTTGGCCGGAATCGCCTTGGTCGTCAGGTTGATGACGCCGCCGCCGAATTCGCCGGGATAGTTCACCGAATAGGTCTTCTGCACCAGCGCCGATCCGACGATGCTGGTCGGGAAGATGTCGAGCGGCACCGAGCGGCGCAGCGGCTCCGGGCTCGGCAAGGGCGAGCCGTTGAGCATCGACGAGGAATAGCGATCGCCGAGACCGCGCACATAGACGAAGCCGTTGCCCACGACGCTGAGCCCGGTGACGCGCGACAGGGCGCCGGCGATGTCGCCCTCGCCCGTGCGCGCGATATCCGCGCCGGACAGGACCGAGATCACCTGCGGCGTGGCGCGGACGACGTTGGGAATGTTGCGGCCGACGACGACGATCTCTTGCGCAGCCTCGGCGTCGTAGCCGGGGCTGGAGACCTCGACCTGCTGCTGCGGATCGCCATTCCGGTCCGCCACGGGTGCTTCGGCCGGCGCGGCTTGGGCAGGTGGCGGCGGGGCCGAGGCCGCCGGCACGTTCTGCGCCAGCGCGGCGGGTGCGATCAGAACGGTCGTGAGCAGGAGCGCCGCGCGCCACCCGTTCGCCCTGAGCCTGTCGAAGGGCTGACTTTCTTCGTGCCGGATGCTCATCGCACGAAGAAAGGGCAGTCCTTCGACAAGCTCGGCACGAACGGGGTTGTGGTTTTTCTGATGGAATGCGCGGCGGCTCTGCATGGCCTGAATCCCTGAATCGATCGTCATGTAGAGTGTTCGGCGAATGCCGGGGCGGCGCTCGGCGGCCACCCCGGCATCTCTGCCCGTCGGTCGGGCGTACCCGCTCAGCGGCCCTGGCAGCTGAAATAGACCGAGTTGAACACCGGCGGCCCGACATCCTGCAGCGCGGCATCGGCGGGACGGACCGTGCTGCGGCCACCGGCGGTCTGTTCGCCGGCGATGATGTTCACGCACGCGACGGTGGCTGGCGTCTTCACCACGCCGTTGACGAAGGTCATGTCCGCGCCGCCGCGCAGGCGGATCGCGGCCGGCGCGAGTGCCGTCTGGACGAAGGTGAAATTGGCATAGCGGCCGAACGTGCGCGGCAGCAGATCCTCGGCATTGTTCGAGTCGATCTCGGTCGAGAACGAGTCGGCGGTCGCGCCGAGCAGACGCTGCGCGGCGATCATGAACTGGATGTAGCCGCGATACCCGTTGTCGATATCGAAGCCGTCGTCATCCGCGCCGGTGATCGCGATATATTTGATGTTGGTCGTGCCGCCGAATATCTCGATCCCGTCGTCGGCCGAATTGTGGCTCTGGACGTGATCGATCGCGGTGCCCGAACCGGTGCCGCCGAGCGTCAGGCCCTGCAACTCGTTGCCGTCGCTGATCGCGATGCCGCTGTAGCGGATCTGCACATATTGAAACGCGCCGCTGCTGTCGGCGGCGGTCGGCCCGCCATAGAAGCGGCCCGTGACGCCCTCGATCGCCAGCTGGCAGGTCGCGCTGGACCCGGCGGCGTTGTTCGGGCCGGTGCCCGTCGCGCAGACCGAAACCGGCGCGCGCCCGAGCAAGATCACGCCGCCCCATTGCCCCTGCGACGCATCGCTGACGCCGTTGGCGGTGAGGTTCTGCTGCGACGTGAAGATGATCGGATTGGCGACGTTGCCGACGGCGTTGATCTTCGCTCCGCGATTGACCAGCAACAGGTCGTTGGTCGCCTCGGTCGAATCGGCGGCGATCACGACGCCCGGCTCGATGTTGAGCACCGCACCCGAATCCGCGCCGGTCGTGCCGACGTCGGTGCCGACCTCGGTTTGGCCGCGCAGGCGGTAGAAAACGCCGGCGATCTTGGGCAGGTTGAGTGTGCCGGTGATGACGCTCGGCAGGCGGCACGCGCGGAAGGTGGCGACGAGGCCGTCGTCGATCGTGCCGGTCGGGCAGACCGCGGTCGAGCCGCCCGTGCCGACCGCCGGCACCGCGGTGCAGCGCGCGCCCGAGCCGCCGAATTCGGCCGAGGTGGAGTTGCAGGTCCAGCCCTGGAAGGCGGTGTCGGTCGGGCCGTTCAGCGCGCCGACGAAATTGGTGCTGGTGAAGAAGCTGTTGAGCGTCGACGGGTCCATCGCCGGAGTCAGCGACGTCGCGACGGTCGGGTACACGCCGTTCAGCATGTTCGTGCCGCTGACATTGTTGTTGCTGCCGGCGGTGACCAAAGCGAGCTGTTCGTCGGCGGTGATCGAGATGCCGTTGACGGCGGTGACGGCGGCGAACTGCGCGGCGGTGATCGCGGTCGGCGACGGCGTGGGCGTCGGGGTCGGCGACGGCGCGGGTGCCGGAACGTTGATGACGACCGAGCCGGCGCCCGGCGAGGCGACGTCGCTGGCGCCGCTGCACCCGTTGAGCGCGAGTGCCGCGCAGCTGGTCATCAGGACGAGGCCGAGGCGCTTGTAGCTGGACATGAAATTCTCCGATCCGGCTTTGCGCCGGGTTGACCTGCGGGCTGGCTGCCCGACAGCGCGACTCGGATCATCCCCCCGCCGGCTGCATGACGCGACTAGGCGTGGCCTGTGACGGCAAGACGCGGATTCGGAGACTCCGGCATGACGGCGCGATGACGGATTTGTGACGGGTGTTACGGATGTGTGACTACTCACCCCTCGCCCCAATCCATATCGCTTCCCCGGCGGAGGCCGGGGTCCAGTCGCGAAGGTGGATGTTACGACGCGCAGCGCCCGATCACGTCTGCTTCCCGACTGGGCCCCGGCCTCCGCCGGGGAAGCGCCAAACACGATTGTCGTAATTTAACGATGTCGAAACGGCGTGGGGCAACCCAAAACGCAAAAGCCCGCCGGTCCTACGACCGGCGGGCTTTGTCGGATGGTGGGCGCGACAGGGATTGAACCTGTGACCCCACCCGTGTGAAGGGTGTGCTCTACCGCTGAGCTACGCGCCCATCCGTTGCTCCGTCCGTCGCCGACATGCCAGCATGTCGGGCCGGGAACGGAACAGGGCGACGTTGCCGCCGCCCTGTTATTGTCGCCTTAATGCGCGCCGGCGGGACTTGTCCAGCCCCGCCATGCACATCGGGTCGATCAGTTCACCGCGTCCTTCAGACCCTTGCCGGCCTTGAACTTGGGCTGGGTCGATGCCTTGATCGTCATCGGCTCGCCGGTGCGCGGGTTGCGCCCGGTGGACGCCTTGCGCTTGCTCACCGAAAAGGTGCCGAAGCCGACCAGGCGCACTTCGTCGCCCTTCTTGAGCGATGCGGAGATCGCATCGAATACGGCCTCGACCGCCTTGCTCGCGTCGCCCTTGCTCAGGCCGGACGTGTCCGCCACCGATCCGATCAATTCCTGCTTGTTCATGCCCACATGCCCCCGGTTACTGGATACAAAATGATTCCCGGCGCGCAGCCGGTGGCGCAGTAAGGCGACTCGCATCGGGGCTGTCAAAGCAAAATCACGCCTGCCGCTACGGAAAACGGCACAATTGCGGCGTGCCGTTGCCGACACGCCGCAAATATGGATCAATGATGCAGTTCGCCGCCGGCCGGGGTGACGCCCGGGGGCGGCAAGGCGGCGAGTTCGTCGGCATCGGTCCAGTCGATCGCGGTCAACGGTTCGGTCAGCGCCAGCTTGAGCACCTCGTCGACGTGTTTGACCGGAACGATCTTCAGTCCGTTCAGGATGTTGGCCGGGATTTCTGCCAGATCCTTCTCGTTGTCGAACGGGATCAGCACCGTCTTGATCCCCCCGCGCAACGCCGCGAGCAGCTTCTCCTTCAGACCGCCGATCGGCAGCACGCGACCACGAAGGGTCACTTCGCCCGTCATCGCGATCTCGCGCCGCACCGCGACTCCGGTCAGCGTGGAGACGATCGCCGTCACCATCCCGATCCCCGCCGACGGACCATCCTTCGGCACCGCACCCTCGGGCAGATGGATGTGGATGTCCTTGCGATTGAACAGACTCGGCTTGATTCCGTAGCTCGGCGCGCGCGCCTTGACGAAGCTCAGCGCCGTGTCGATCGATTCCTTCATCACGTCGCCGAGCTTGCCGGTCACCTTCGCCGCGCCCTTGCCAGGCACGGTGACGCTCTCGATCGTCAGCAGTTCGCCGCCGACCTCGGTCCAGGCCAAGCCGGTGACCGCACCGATCTGGTTCTCCTCCTCGCCCAGTTCGTGGCGGAATTTCTTCACGCCGGCGAATTCGGAGAGGTTGTCCGGCGTTATCGTCACGCTCTTGGTCTTGCCCTCGAGGATCTGACGCAGCGCCTTGCGCGCCAGACGCGCGATCTCGCGCTCCAGCGTGCGCACGCCGGCCTCACGGGTGTAGAACTGGATCAGCGCGCGCAGACCCTCGGTGGTCAGTTCGAACTCGCCCTTCTTCAGACCATGCGCCTCGATCTGCTTTTCGAGCAGATGGCGCTGCGCGATCTCGACCTTCTCGTCCTCGGTATAGCCCTCCAGCCGGATGATCTCCATGCGGTCGAGCAACGCCTGCGGCAGGTTCAGCGAGTTCGCGGTGCACACGAACATCACGTCCGACAGGTCGTAATCCACCTCGAGATAATGGTCCTGGAACTTGGCGTTCTGCTCCGGATCGAGCACTTCGAGCAGCGCGGATGCCGGATCGCCGCGGAAATCCTGGCCGAGCTTGTCGATCTCGTCGAGCAGGAACAGCGGGTTGGACGTGCCGGCCTTTTTCAGGTTCGTCACGATCTTGCCCGGCAGCGAGCCGATATAGGTGCGACGATGGCCACGGATCTCGGCCTCGTCGCGCACGCCGCCCAGTGACTGGCGGATGAACTCGCGCCCGGTTGCCTTGGCGATGCTCTTGCCAAGCGAGGTCTTGCCCACGCCCGGCGGCCCGACGAGGCACAGGATCGGCCCCTTCAGCTTGTTGGTGCGCGCCTGCACCGCAAGGTATTCGACGATCCGGTCCTTGACCTTTTCCAGCGCATAATGATCCTGGTCGAGCACCGCCTGCGCCGCCGCGATATCCTTCTTGACCTTCGACTTCTTGCCCCAGGGCAGCCCGAGCAGCACGTCGAGATAGTTGCGGATCACCGTCGCTTCGGCGCTCATCGGCGCCATCGTCTTCAACTTCTTGAGTTCGCCGGTCGCCTTGCCGCGCGCTTCCTTCGACAGCTTGAGCGCCGCGATCTTCTGGGTCAGCTCGGCGATCTCGTCGCCCTCGCCTTCCTCGCCCTCGTTGCCGAGCTCGCGCTGGATCGCCTTCAACTGTTCGTTGAGATAATATTCGCGCTGCGTCTTCTCCATCTGGCGCTTGACGCGGCTCTTGATCTTCTTCTCGACCTGCAGGACGCCGAGTTCGCCTTCCATGAAACCGAACACCATCTCGAGCCGACGACCGGCATCCATCTCGACCAGCAACGCCTGCTTGTCGGCGACCTTCACCGAAATGTTCGCGGCCACCGCGTCGGCGAGGCGCGAGGCGTCCTCGATCTCGTTCAGCTGCACCGCCGTCTCGGCCGGCAGCTTGCGGTTGAGCTTGGCGTAATTCTCGAACTGGTCGACCACCGAACGCATCAGCGCGGCGATCTCGTTGCTCATTTTCTCGTTGGCGGCATCGAGGTCTTCTGCGCCGTCCTCGCCTTCGAGCAGCTCGACCGAGGCCGTCAGGAACGCGCCGTCCTCGACCAGGGCATCGAGGCGCGCACGCTTCTTGCCCTCGACCAGCACACGAACCGTGCCGTCGGGCAGCTTCAGCAGTTGCAGCACGGTGGCGGTCACGCCGAGATCGTACAGATCGTCGCGCGCGGGATCGTCCTCGGCGGGATCGAGCTGCGCCACGAGGAAGATTTCCTTGTCGGCATTCATCGCCGCTTCCAGCGCGGCGACGGACTTGTCGCGGCCGACGAACAGCGGCACGATCATGTGCGGGAAGACGACGATGTCACGCAACGGCAGCACAGGATAGGATTGGGTCATGCATACTCCGGGTGCGCCCGAACGGGGCGCTTCACCGATCTTATATGGTGATGGTTGCCGATCCATCAATCTCGGGATGATTTTGCAGTGGCGTGGGTTCCAGATATGATACTTTGCTCCAATTCGTCGCTCCCGCGCAGGCGGGAATCCATCGGCTCCGACATCGGCAGTCGATCGAGACGTAAGCCAGTTTGGATCCCCGCCTTTGCGGGCATGACGGCGCTGTTGACAGTGCCCGCAGCCGCATCCGCCGAACCGGGCAAGCCGGCAATCACCGCGCAGACCCAGAAGTCCGGCGGCGCGGTGAACCCGGAACAGATGCGCCAGCAACTCGACACGGTCGATCTCGCGATCGAGGTGATGCCGCAGACCGAGACGATCGACGGCGTCGCCACGCTGAACTTCACCGCCAAGGCACCGCTCACGCGGCTGATCATCGATCTCGACCGCAACCTGCCCGCCACCGCGATCGCGATCGACGGAGTCGCCCTGCCGTTCAGGGCGTGGAGCAATCCCGAAGGCGTGCTGACGATCACCCTCCCCCGGCGGATCGCCGCTGGCGAAAAGGTCAGTGCCCGGATCAGCTATGGCGGCCGACCGCATGTCGCGATCCGCGCGCCCTGGGACGGCGGCTTCGTCTGGTCGAAGACGCCGTCCGGCGCGCCGTGGGTCGCCACCGCCGTGCAGGGCGAAGGCTGCGACCTGTTCTGGCCATGCATGGACACGCCGACCGCCGAGCCGAAATCGATGGATATCCACATCACCGTGCCGAAGGGCCTGAAGGCACCGTCCAACGGCGTGCTGCAGGGCGTGACCACGCTGGCCGACGGCCGTACGACTTGGAACTGGCGGGTGAAGAACCCGACGGTCTACGGCATCGCGCTGAACGTCGCGCCGTATGAAGTGATCGAAGGCAGCTACAAGAGCCGCTTCGGCAACACGATCCCGATGTTCTATTGGTATCTGCCGGGCGAGAAGAAGCAGGCCGAGGGGCTGTTCGCCGAATTCGCCCCTACGCTCGATTTCTTCGAAAGCATGATCGGCCCCTATCCCTGGGGCGACCAGAAGCTCGGCGTGGTCGAGACCCCGCACAAGGGCATGGAGCACCAGACGATCAATGGCTACGGTAACGATTACGCCAAGGCGCCGGAAGGGTTCGACTGGCTGTTCCAGCACGAATTCGCCCACGAATGGTTCGCCAACCAGCTGACCGCCGCCGATTGGGATGATATGTGGCTGCACGAGGGCTATGGCTCGTACATGCAGCCGCTCTACGGCCAGTGGCGCGAAGGCGATGCGCGCTACATCGCGATGCTGTCCAAATCGCGCGAAACGATCCTGAACAAGGCACCGATCATCTCCGGCAAGCCGCGCAGCGAGGAAGACGTCTACAAGACCGAGAATGGCGGCCCCGGCGGCGACATCTACGTCAAGGGATCGTGGATGCTGCACACCCTGCGCGGTCTGATCGGCGACAAGGACTTTTTCGACGTCACCCGCCTCGCCGTCTATGGCCGCACCGATCCCAGACCGGGCAATTTCGCGCCGCGTTTCGCCAGTTCGACCGAATATCAGGGCTTCGTCAAGCAGGTGACGGGCAAGGATTACGGCTGGTTCTTCGACGTGTATCTGCGTCAGGCGGCGCTGCCCGATCTGGTCGAGACCCGCAGCGGGGGCACGCTGTCGCTCGGCTGGAAGACGCCGAAGGATTTGCCCTTCCCGATGCCGATCGAGGTCGAGGTGAACGGCAAGCTGACCCGCTTGGCGATGACCGGCGGCAAGGACACGCTGTCGGTCGCGCCGCAGGCCCATGTCGTGATCGATCCTATGGCCCGTGTGCTGCGCCGCTCGGTCGCGATCGAGGAAGCGCAGGCCTGGCGCGCGGCGCAGGCCGCGAAGGGTGCCAAGTGATGCGGCCCGGCGATCCGGTCGGCTGGCCCGGGCTGATCGCTTTGGGCCTCGGCTTCGTCCTGTTCCTTGCCGCGCTATACGCCGCCCGGCTGCGCGGCGTGCCCAAGCCCGAGGGCGGCGGCGGCAAACGCGCGAACCGGTCCTGGATCGGCATCGTCGTGCAAGGCCTCGGCATCGGATTGTGCTGCTTCGGCCCGCAGAACATCGCGCTGGATCCTGCGTCCCCGCTCGCGCTGGGCGAGGCGGCGATCGTCGCCTTGCTGATGGCCGCGACGGTCGGGCTGTTCTTCGCCGCGTCGCGCACGATGGGCAGGAATTGGAGCCTGGTCGCCCGCACCCGGTCCGATCACAGCCTCGTCACCGACGGGCCGTTCGCTTTCGTGCGCCACCCGATCTACGTCGCCCTGTTCCTGCTCATGCTCGCGCTCGCGATCGCCTTCGGCCATACGCATCGACTGCTGTACGGCGTGCCGATCTTCGCGCTCGGCACCTGGCTGCGCATCGGGCATGAGGAACGCCTGCTGCGCGACATGTTCGGCACGGACTATGACGCCTATGCCGCGCGCGTGAAGCGCTTCGTTCCGGGGATCTTCTGAATGGCCAAGGCCGATCGACTCCAGCAACTCGACCTGCGCCGCGTGGAAAACGAACAGGACTATCGCACGACGCTGATCGCCGCGCTGGAGGATTGCGCGCGTGGCCGCTGGGGGCTGTTCGGCCATACCAAGGATCGCCAGATGGCGGCTAGGGTGGCGCCGGTGCTGCAGGAACTGGACGATCTGGCGATCGGGATCGACCGCATGCGCGATCAGCTCGGCATCGAACCCTTCGCGCTGCATCCCGAATTCCTGGCGGCACGCGGCCCGGCCATCGCCAGCGCGGTCGGCGAACCGAAACAGGCCAAGGCGTGGCTGGAGCGGCTGGCACGCGACGCCGCCGATTAATCCCTCGTCTTCCCGGACTTGATCCGGGATCCCGCTTCTTCTTTTCTTCCTAGTGCGGGGCAAGGCTGCGGGATCCCGGATCAAGTCCGGGATGACGGCGGGTGTTGGTCGACGCAATCGCGACCACCAATCCTTAACCCCTCCCGGAGCACGCTCCGCTCATGCCATACGCCAAGCTTTTCCGCAGCCGCTGGGCCGCCATGATCTGGGCGGCCGGTATCCTGTGGACTGCGGTGGACGTCGCCGGCTTCTCTTCGCCGGATGCACCTGCGACGAACAACGGCACCGCCGCGCCCGATCGGGATGCCACCGGGATAGCCGTCGCCAACAGCGACCTCGCGATCCTCGCCGGGGTGATGAACGGCAACTAGCGCACCGCTACAGCGGCTATCCCGCTTTCCGTTCGTGCTGAGCTTGTCGAAGCACATGCCCCGAACACGCCCTTCGACCGGCTCGGGACGAACGGAGATGGGCCAATCGCTCGATGCCTACGGCACCACCGTCGTGAACAGATATGCGGCGAAGATCACCAGATGCACCGCGCCCTGCAGCACAGTCGTCCGCCCCGTGCCGAGCGACAAGGTGGCGACGAACAGCGACAATGCCAGCAACGTGATGCTCTTCAGGTCGATGCCGAGCGACAGCGGCAGCCCGAGCACCAGACTGACGATCGCCACCGCCGGGATGGTCAGCCCGATCGTCGCCAGCGCCGACCCCAGAGCGAGGTTGAGGCTGGTCTGCAGTCGATCCCGCCGCGCGGCGCGATACGCGGCGAGGCTTTCCGGCGCCAGCACGAGACCGGCGATGACGATACCGACCACCGTGAGCGGCAATCCCGCGTCGAGCACCGCCTTCTCCACCGTCGGCGACAGCCCCTTGGCGAGCAGGACGACGCCGATCAGCGCGATCAGCAACAGGCCGAACGCGGACCAGGCGGCCGGGTCGGTTGGCGGAGGCGCATGCCCGTCCTTCTCCTCGACATCCCCCGAGGGCAGGAAGTAATCGCGATGGCTCACCGTCTGCACCAGCACGAAGGTGACGTAGAGGATCAGCGACACGATCGCGGTGAAGATCAGCTGCGACGAGGAATAGACCGGCCCGGCCACGCTCGACGTATAGTTCGGCAGCACCAGCGACAGGACGGCCATCGCCGCCAGCACGCACAGCGCCGCGCTCATTCCGCGCAGCGTGAACCTCTGTTCGTGATGGCGCAGCCCACCCACCAGCAGGCACAGGCCGATGATCCCGTTGAGGATGATCATGATCGCCGCGAACACCGTATCGCGCGCCAGGCTGGAGGCCGCGCCCGGCGTGCCGGCCGGGCCAGCGCTCGGTTCCGCGAGCATCAACGAGACGATCAGCGACACCTCGATCACCGTCACCGCGACCGCCAGCACCAGCGTGCCGAACGGCTCGCCCACCCGGTGCGCCACGACCTCGGCATGATGCACGGCGGCGATCACCGCGCCGATCAGGATTACCGCCGCGGCGATCGTCCCCAGCGCGCCCAGCTTGGCAAGCCCCGCGAGAACCGCGATCACGCTCAGCACCGGGAACAGCATCGTCCAGATCGGCAGCGCCTGCCGTGTCGTCAGCCCCGGTGCTGATGCTGGATTGGCGATGTCGGTCATGCGTCGGTCCCCGGATCGTTCTGCATACGGAATGTTCGAGCCGGGAAAAAGCTCCCGTTCGCGAAGATTTCGCGTCATCTTGCCGGCCGGGTGGAGGTTGGGATAGCAGGGTGATCAGGCGCTCTTAAATATGTGAGCGCACCCAATGCCAAAAAAGCACCGTCATCCCGGACCTGATCCGGGATCCGACGTGCCGCGAGCGCCCGCACTGCCTTTCACACTCATCGAAAGCCGCTTGTTGGACCCTGGATCAAATCCGGGGTGACGACCCCACTGGTGTGAGCGCATTCTAACTGGGCGCGAGAGGCTGCAAAACAAACCAGCCGACGCCTCGCCACCTCAAAACAAAACGGGCGCCGATCGCTCGACGCCCGCCTCTAACTTCCCGGAAACCAGCCCCTCAGGCCGCGCCGGACTTTTCCTTCTTGGCATAGACGCGGATCGGTTCCTTGCGGCCCTCGATCACGTCGCCGTCGATCATCACCTCGTCGACCGAATCCATCCCCGGCAGATCGAACATCGTATCGAGCAGGATGCCCTCCAGGATCGACCGCAGCCCACGCGCGCCGGTCTTGCGATCGATCGCCTTCTTGGCGACCGTCACCAGCGCGTCGTCGGTGAAGCCGAGCTTCACGTCCTCCATGTCGAACAGCTTCTGATACTGCTTGACCAGGGCGTTCTTCGGCTCGGTCAGGATCGTCACCAGCGCCGGCACGTCGAGATCTTCCAGCGTGGCGATGACCGGCAGGCGGCCGACGAATTCCGGGATCAGCCCGAACTTCAGCAGATCTTCCGGCTCGACCGACTTCAGCGTCTCGCCCGTGCGGCGTTCCTCGGGGGACGCGACATACGCGCCGAACCCGATCGACTTGCCCTGCAGACGATCGCCGATGATCTTTTCGAGGCCGGAGAAAGCACCGCCGCAGATGAACAGGATGTTCGTGGTGTCGACCTGCAGGAATTCCTGCTGCGGATGCTTACGCCCGCCCTGGGGCGGCACGCTGGCGGTGGTGCCTTCCATCAGCTTGAGCAAAGCCTGCTGCACGCCCTCGCCCGAAACGTCGCGCGTGATCGAGGGATTCTCGGCCTTGCGCGAAATCTTGTCGATCTCGTCGATGTACACGATGCCGCGCTGCGCCCGCTCGACATTGTAATCCGACGCCTGCAGCAGCTTCAGGATGATGTTCTCGACATCCTCACCGACATAGCCGGCCTCGGTCAGCGTCGTCGCATCGGCCATCGTGAACGGCACGTCGAGGATGCGCGCCAGCGTCTGGGCCAGCAACGTCTTGCCGCACCCGGTCGGGCCGACCAGCAGGATGTTCGACTTGGCGAGTTCGACGTCCGCGCCCTTCTGGCCGTGATTCAGTCGCTTGTAATGGTTGTGCACCGCGACCGACAGCACGCGCTTGGCGCGCTTCTGGCCGATGACGTAATCGTCCAGCACGTCGCAGATTTCCTGCGGCGTCGGCACGCCCCCGTCCTTCTTGCTGACGAGCGCGGACTTGGTTTCCTCGCGGATGATGTCGTTGCACAGCTCGACGCACTCGTCGCAGATGAACACCGTCGGACCAGCGATCAGCTTGCGCACCTCGTGCTGCGATTTCCCGCAGAACGAGCAATAAAGCGTGCTCTTCGAATCGCCGCCGCTCAACTTCGTCATTCAATCCATCCTTCGCGCTTGGGGGCGCGCTAGCGCGGGCAGCCATCTTAGGCTGCCCGCCTTCGATCGTACAAGTAGCAATAAACGCCTTAAGAAGCCGGCAACACCGGCGTCGAACCGCTGTCGTCGGTCACGGCGGGGCGCTTGTCGAACACCTCGTCGATCAGGCCGAACGCCTTCGCCTCGTTGGCTTCCAGGAACGTGTCGCGATCCATCGCCTTCTCGATCTCTTCCAGCGGCCGGCCGGTATATTGCGCGTAGAGCGAGTTCATCCGGTTCTTGATGCGCTGGATTTCCTGCGCCTGGATCTGGATGTCGCTCGCCATGCCCTGCGCCCCGCCCGACGGCTGGTGGATCATGATGCGCGCGTTGGTCAGCGCGACGCGCATGCCCGGTTCGCCCGCGGCCAGCAGGAAGCTGCCCATCGACGCCGCCTGCCCGATGCACACCGTGCCGACGCGCGGACGGATATACTGCATCGTGTCGTGGATCGCCATGCCGGCGGTCACCACGCCACCCGGCGAGTTGATGTACATGAAGATGTCCTTCTTGGGGTTCTCGGACTCCAGGAAGAGCAGCTGGGCGGTGATCACCGAGGCCATATGGTCCTCGACGCCGCCGGTGATGAAGATGATACGCTCACGCAGCAGGCGCGAATAGATGTCGAAGCTGCGCTCGCCGCGGTTCGACTGTTCGATCACGATCGGCACGAGGCCGCCGGTGATCGGATCGGCGCGGAACCCCGGAGGAGCGAAATTGCCGGTTTCGAACGGATTATGCATGGAAGAGTTCAGTCCTTATGCCCCAAAGGTGCCAGTGTGGCGAAGGCTATACATCGTCGCTGGCGGAAACGAGTTCAAGCCCTTCGCGCCCGCCCGCCGGTCAGGATCGGCGATCCGGCCCGCCCGGCGCGCGGTGCGACAGATAGGCCAGCCGCCGCATTTCCCGCCGTCCGCGCACCACCGTATCCAGGATCAGTCCGCAGAAGACGTTCAGCGCCGCCATGATGCCCAGGCCCGTGATCAGGATCGCGGTCGGGAAACGTGGCACCTGCCGTATCTCAATATAGGTCAGGATCAGCGGGATCGACAGGATCACCGCCAGCCCGGCGAAAAATGCCGCGATCACGCCGAAGAACAGCACCGGCCGTTCGATCCGGTAGAGCGTGGCGATCGTGCGCAGGATGCGGAAGCCGTCCGAATAGGTGCTGAGCTTCGACACCGATCCTTCGGGCCGCGCGAAATACGGCGTCTCGATCTCGCCGGTCGGCATCTTGAGTTCCAGCGCGTGGACGCTGATCTCGGTCTCGATCTCGAACCCCGCCGACAGCACCGGGAAGCTCTTCACGAAGCGGCGCGAGAATACGCGGTAGCCGGAGAAGATGTCGGTGAAGCTGCGTCCGAACAGCTGCGCCAGCAGGCCGGTCATCGCGCGGTTGCCGAGCTGATGCCCGCGGCGATACGCCGCCGTCTCTTGCGTCACACGCGATCCGACGACCATGTCGAGCTGTTCGTCCAGCATGCGCGCGATCAGCGCCGGCGCGGCGGTCGCGTCGTAGGTCGCGTCGCCATCGGCCATCACATAGATGTCGGCATCGACATCGGCGAACATCCGCCGGACGACCGCACCCTTGCCCTGGATGCGCTCGATCCGCACGATCGCCCCCGCCGCCCGAGCGACCTCGATCGTGCGATCGCGGCTGTTGTTGTCGTAGACGTAGATCGTCGCGTCGGGCAGCGCGGCGCGGAACGCCGCCACCGTCTGCGCGATCGCGGCTTCCTCGTTGTAACAGGGCAGCAGGACGGCGATGGTTGGAGCGGTTTCGGTTGTCATCGCCTGCCCCTGCCTGTTCATCCGCTGCCGACCTATCCAACTCGTCACCCCAGCATAGGCTGGGGTCTCGTGCGGCTCCTGTCCCGCAAGAGCCGCTTGAGATCCCAGCCTGCACTGGGATGACGACGTGTCAGAGGACGTGCGTTACGCCTTCTTCGCCGCCGGTTTCTTCGCCGCAGCCTTCTTGGCCGGTGCCGCCTCGTCCGCCGGAGCAGCATCGGCCGCTTCCGCCTTCGCCGCCGGAGCCTTCTTCGTTGCCGCCTTCTTCACCGGCTCGGCCTCGACCAACGCATCGCCCGGGGCTGCCGGCTCGATATCGGCCGCTTTGACCTTCTTGGCCGCGGCCTTCTTTGCGGGCTTTGCCTCGACCGGAGCTTCGGCCGCAGCCTCGCCCTCGGCCGGCTCGGCCTTCGCAGCGGCCTTCTTGCCCTTGCCCTTGGGCTTATGATTGTCGTGATCGTGCGTGTGCGTGCCGGACGAGAAGCCCTCTTCCGATTCGATCGCCGCTTCCAGCTCTTCGCGGGTCACGTCGCGATCGCTGATCTCGGCCTTCTCGAACAGGAAATCGACCACCTTGTCCTCATACAGAGGCGCGCGCAGCTGGGCGGCCGCCATCGGCTCCTGCTGGACGTAATCGATGAAGCGCTTGCGATCTTCCGGGCCGTATTGCTGCGCGGCCTGCGCGATCAGGCGGTTCATCTCTTGGCTGGAAACCTCGATGCCGTTGGCCTGGCCGATCTCGGACAGCAGCAGGCCGAGGCGCACGCGGCGCTCGGCGATGTTGCGATAATCGTCGCGCTCGGACTCCATCTCGGCGATCGCCGCCGCCGGATCTTCCTCATGCGTCGCTTCATGCTCGAGCTGCGACCAGATCTGGCCGAATTCGGCCTCGACCATCGACGGCGGCACCGGAAAATCATGCCCCTCGGCCAGCTGGTCGAGCAGCTTGCGCTTCATGTAGGTGCGCGTCAGGCCGTTCAGCTCCTGCTCGATCTGCCCCTTGAGCAGGCCCGAAAGCTGCTCGAGGCTCTCGAGGCCGAGATTCTTGGCCAGATCCTCGTCGATCTTGCTCTCGCCGGCGGTCTTCACCGACTTCACGACGAGATCGAACGTGGCGGGCTTACCGGCCAGATCCTTGGCCTGGTAATCCTCCGGGAAGGTGACGTTGATCTGCTTCTCGTCGCCGGCCTTCACGCCGATCACCTGATCCTCGAACCCGGGGATCAGGCGGCCCGCGCCGATCTCGACCGCCATGTCGGACCCAGTGCCGCCCTCGAACGCGACACCGTCGGCGGTCTTGCCGACGAAATCGACGGTCACGAGATCGCCGGCCTTCGCCGCATAGGCGGGCTCGGCATCGTCCCACGACTTCTGCTGGTCGGCGAACTTCTGCAGCTGTGCCTGCACCGCGGCTTCGTCCGCCGGCACCGTCAGGCGCTCCAGCTTCAGGCCATCGATCGACGGCGTCGGCACGTCCGGCAGGACTTCCAGCTCGACCTTGATCTCGGCATCCTTGCCGGCTTCGTAGTCGCCCTCGAGGCTGACCGAAGGCTGCATCGCCGGGCGGATGCGCTGTTCGGCGATCAGCGTCTGGATGCCTTCCTGGATCGAGCTGTTGAGCGCATCCTGGATCAGCGACGGACCGTGCATCTTGCGCACCAGGTTCGCCGGCACCTTGCCGGGCCGGAAGCCGGGCATGCGCACCTGCGGTGCAACGCGCTTCAGCTCGGCATCGACCTTGGAATCGATGTCCTTGGCGGTGATCTTCAGGGTGTAGGCGCGCTTCAGGCCTTCGTTCAACGTCTCGACAGTCTGCATTTCAACTCTCACGCCTTTTCAGGAATATTTTTTGCTCAGCCCCTCGCACTTACGCGAAGGACTGGTGCGGGCGAAGGGACTCGAACCCCCACATCTTGCGATACTTGGACCTAAACCAAGCGCGTCTACCAGTTCCGCCACGCCCGCACTCGGACACCGCAGGTCGGCGGCGTCTATAGCAACAGGTGGGCCGGGGGCAAGTCGCATCGCGCACGAGGCGCGACAGTGGCTTTATTGGCCCGTCCGGCAACCCTCCCGACCCCGGCGCGTTCAAGATGCCGAGGAGACTGATGATGGCGAGCAAGCCCCCCACCGAACTGCCCCCCTTCCCCAGCCAGCCGGCGCAGCCGGACACTAACACCCCGGCCCAGCCCGATCCCGCCCCGACCGAGCTTCCGACTCCGCAGCCGGACGTGGACGTGCCCGATCAGACGCCCGGCACCAGCCCCGACATCGCGCCGGGCCAGCCTTATGACGAAACCCCCGTCTCCCCCATTGCCTGAGGAACCGATCATGCCCGACGACAGCAAGCAAGATGATCGCAGCGACCTCCAGCAGGAGGTCGAAGCGCGCAAGGATGCGGTGGAGCGCGGCGAAGGCGGACGCGAGCCGGATGCCTTAACCTCGCCCGGGCTGCCCGACGGCGTCGGCGGCACCGGCGGAGAGACGAAGAATCAAGGGGACGACGCCCAGTAACGGCGCAGATCGGCTTGAAGCTTAAGCCCCTTAAAGATCCATGCTTCCCCGGCGGAGGCCAGGGCCCAGTTGCAAAGCAGGAGTGATCGAGCGCTGCGCGGAGTAACTTCGACTTCCGCGACTGAGCCCCGGCCTCCGCCGGAAAAGTACCGAATACACTTGTGGGGAAAGCAAAACTCATCGATTACTTCCGGGCCGCCCCAGCCTCGATCGCCGCACTCGCAACGACGGCCCGGTAGGCGGGAACGTCCCGTTCGAAATAATAGACGTCCGGCGCCTCGAACGTGATCATGTACAGCCGACCGTCGATGATCGCCGCCGACGCTTCGCCCTTGCGCCGCACCTCCTCGTTCAGCCGCGAAAACGTGAACGAGAATTTGATTCCCTTTGCCCCCAGAAACGTCGTCGACTGGACCGAATCGATCTTCATCACCTGGGTGTCGAGCGCGATGCTGTAGCTGTTCTCGAACAGCGCCGGGATATCGGTGAGCAGCATGTTCGACGCGAACCTCGGCAAGGGCTTGGCCCGCTTGTTCACTTCGCGAAACAGCGTCTTGTCGTTCTCGATCCCGCTATAGAAGGTCACGTCGTTCAGGCCGTCGCCATCGATCGTCCAGGTCTCCGAATTACGCCCCGGCCGGGCACCCATCCTGTTCCATTCGCGATCCGGGTTAACCGTCAGCCCGGATTTCGCGACCGCGACCTTTGTGCCTTGCGGGATCAGCTTGTTGCCCGCCCAGACCGGCACCGCGATCATCATCGCGAAACCCGCCAGAGCCGGGCCGAACGCCTTCACCACAGTCATCGTTCAACTCACTGCAAAAGAGTGGAAATCATCGCATTGTCCGAAGCATCCGGCTTCATCGCGAGATACTTTTTCAGCGTCTCCGCCGCTTGCGGATCCCGACTGCGCAACTGCGCCAGGCCCATACCGCGATACGCCTCGGCGTTGGTCGCATCCTGCGCGATGGCATCGCGGTAGAACGAGACCGCCGACACCAGATCGCGCGGATGGCCGCGCGTGCGGTACAATTCGCCGCGGGCGAACAACAGCGACGCGGTCCAGCGATCCCGGGCCAACCCGGTCAGCAGATAATCCGTGCCCTCGAAGTCGTTGAGCCTGATCTGGTCGGCCAGCAATTGCGGATGCCACGCGGTCAGCGCCGTGCGATAGCGCTCGGCCGCGTCCGCGCCGGACTTGTTCATCCCATCGGCGATCTCGCGCAGATACGTCGCGCGTTCGAGGTCGGTCGGGTGCGTGGCGAAGAACGACACCTTGTCATACCGCCTGCTGCGCTGTCTGCGGCCGTGCGCCGTGGCATCGGCCTCGTCCATCAGGCGGCTCCAGATCTGCGAGAAGCATTGCGGATCGTACGGCGAGGTCCTGAGATAGGCCATCGACAGGCGATCGGCCTGCCGCTCCTGCTCGCGCGAATTGGAAAAGATCGAACGAACGGCACTCATCTGCACCGACCGCGCGGCCCGCGCCACTTGGTACGCCCCGCGCCCACCGACGGCGACCGCCCCCGACACCACGACACCGGCCCATTCGAAGATATCGGTCGCGGTGCGGCGCTGCTTGAAACCGTTCAGGGAGTGACGCAGTTCGAAATGCGCGAATTCGTGCCCCAGGATCGCCGCCAGCTCGGCTTCGCTACGCGCCCGCAGCAACAGGCCGGTATGCACCAGCATCATGCCGTTCGGCGCCATCGATGCGTTGAAGCTGGCATCGCGCAGGATGTAGACCCGTACCGTCCGGCATCGGTCCTCGCCCACCGTCCGGCACACGACATCGCGGACATATTGGACCAGTCCGGGGTCGTTGATGACGGCCTTGGAATCGCGCAGCGCGCGCTCGGCTTCGTCCATCTGCATCCACAGCCCGCGCTCGTCCACCCCCTGCGGCTCGTACGCCGCGGTATAGGTTGGCAGCGCCGGGATCGCGTCGCCCTTGGCGAACGCCGGTGGCGTCGCGGCTAGGCACGCCGCCATGCACCAACCGCCCAAGCGGCGCACCTACTTGGCCGCCGCGATGGCCGGTGCCGGCTTCGACGTACTGCCCGGAAAATCCTCCAGCAATTGCGCGATGCGCTTCTGCGCCCCTTCGGGCGTGCGCACGTCACCGCCCATCGCCCGGTCGGCGTTGAGCCAGACAAGATCGCCCGTGCGCAGATCGACCAGACCCGCATAGCCGGCATGTTCGCCGGATTTCACCGAAACATACGCCATCGCCGCGACGATCTGCAGGATCTTGCGCCCGGTCGATCCGTATTGATCTTCGTTGTGGATGAACAAGGCATAGTCCGCGCCCGTCCCCTTGCCGATCTCGGCCACCCCCGGCCCCATCGTCCAATCGAACACGCCCTTGCGCTTCTTGGTCGGCAGACGATTGCCGGGAAAGAATTGATAGCGGATCACCGAGTCCGCGAGGACGGAAAACAACGCGCGATAATCCGCCATCTTCTCCGCCGCCGCGCCGATCGGCTCTTCGGCAACGATCACTTCGTTACCCAGTCTGCCTTGAGCAACGGCCAGCGCCGCGCCGAGATTTTCCTTGGCCTGCGCGGTCCAATCGGCGTTTGGTTCGAACATCCGCCCGGTCGATTGCGCACCGACCTTGATCGTCGGGCGGATCAACAAGATCTTAGCGGACTGCTCCTTGAGGACGAAGCCTTCCTTGATGCCGGACTTTTCTTGGGCATGGGCAGTATGTGTGCTCGAAACAAGCATCACCACCGCCAGAATAGGCGCCAGCAGACCGCGAAACATCGAAACCCCCATTGCTGCTTTCACCCCCGAACCGCAGCCACGGTGATATTAATCCACACCCTTCTGGACGATGCAAGCCATAGTTCAGTGCGGCCAGCGCGGAACCATGATAACCTTTCCCGTCCGCGCTAAACTTGATGACGTGTGGTTGAACAAGATCTTCGTCATTCCCGCGACGGCGGAAATCCATACTGGCTGGTCCAAGTAATTCTCACAAGGTGCAGCGACCATGGATTTCCGCCTTCGCGGGATTGACGATGTAGCAATCCCCGATTTCAAACAAAATCGCCAGGCGCTCACCTTCGGCAGGCAAGCAGAAGAGCTTTCTCATCGATTGGGGACGTCACGCTGTCCTACATGCCGCCGATCCACTATGCTCGAAGTCGCTCTTTGACATCGCCGAGAAATCTGACCGCACGCCCCGCCCGGCCCGACACGATCAGGCCGCGTACCGTGTGAACTTGTGTGAACTTCGGCGGCCGACACCGTCGTCCGCGCCGATACCGCGTGAACTTGCGTGAACTTCGCCGATTCGCGAATCGACGACGTCGTTACCGAATTTAGAGCGGCTGCCGGGCGTTCACCCCAGCGCCGTCTTCAGCAGGTCGTTCACCACGCCCGGATTGGCCTTGCCGCCCATCGCCTTCATCGTCTGGCCGACGAAGAAGCCGAACAGCTTGTCCTTGCCGCCGCGATAGTCGGCGACCTTGTCGGCATTGGCCGCCATCACCTCGGCGATCACCTTCTCGATCTCGCCCGTGTCGCTGGTCTGCTTCAGGCCGCGTTCCTCGACCACGGTGCCCGCGCCCTGCCCGGTTTCGAGCATGATCTCGAACACCTGCTTGGCGAGACTGCCCGAAAGCGTGCCGTCCGCGACGAGGCCGAGCAGTTCGGCCGCGCCGTCGGGCGTGATCGGCGAACTGCCGATATCCTTGCCCAGCCGGTTGAGCGCACCGAACAGTTCCGACGTCACCCAGTTCGCCGCCGCGACCGGCTTGGTACCCGTATCCAGCAGCGCATCGAACCAGCGCGCATTCTCCACCTCGGCCGTCAGCACCGCCGCATGATACGGCGTGACGCCCAGCGCCTCGTACCGCGCCCGCTTGGCGTCGGGCAGTTCGGGCAGACTTGCGCGGCATTCGTCGAGAAATGCCTGATCGAGTTCCAGCGGCAACAGATCGGGGTCGGGGAAGTAGCGGTAATCGTGCGCATCTTCCTTCGAGCGCATCGACCGCGTCTCGTTCCGGTCGGGATCGTACAGGCGCGTTTCCTGCACGATCTTGCCGCCGTCCTCGATCACCTCGATCTGGCGCTTGGCCTCCTGCTCGACCACCGCCATCACGAAGCGCACCGAATTGACGTTCTTCGTCTCGGTCCGCGTGCCGAGTTCCGGATCGCCGACCTTGCGCACGCTGACATTGACGTCGGCGCGCATCGAACCCTCTTCCATATTTCCGTCGCACGACCCGACATAGCGCAGGATCGACCTCAGCTTGCGCAGATACGCCCCCGCTTCGGCGGGAGACGCGAGGTCCGGCTTCGACACGATCTCCATCAGCGCCACGCCCGACCGGTTGAGATCGACATAGGATCGCGTCGGATGCTGATCGTGCATCAGCTTGCCGGCATCCTGCTCGACATGGATGCGCTCGACGCCGATCCGCTTGCCGCTCGCGTCCGGATTCTTGTCGTCCAGGCTGATGTCGATCGCGCCCTCGCCGACCAGCGGATGGTACAGCTGGCTGATCTGATAGCCCTGCGGCAGATCGGCATAGAAGTAGTTCTTGCGGTCGAAACGCGACCACGGATTGATCACGGCGTCGATCGCCATGCCGGTGCGCACCGCCTGGCGGATGCACTCGCGGTTCGGCACCGGCAACATCCCCGGCATCGCCGCATCGACCAGCGACACCTGCGTGTTCGGCTCCGCCCCGAAGGCGGTCGCCGCGCCCGAGAACAATTTGGCGTTCGACGTCACCTGCGCGTGCACTTCGAGGCCGACCACGACCTCCCAATCGCCGGTGTTGCCGCGAAGAGTATATGCGCTCACCACCAAGCCTCCGCCCGCGCGGTAAATCCAGCGCGTTCCTCCAATGCCAGACCCGCGTTCAGCACGCCCTGCTCGTCCAGCGCCTTGCCGATGATCTGCAGCCCCAGCGGCAGGTCGTTGGCATCCAGCCCGCCCGGCACGCTCATCGCCGGCAGGCCGGCCAGCGAGGACGGCACGGTGAACACGTCGTTCAGATACATCGCGATCGGATCGGCGCTCTTCTCGCCCAGCGCGAACGCGGCGCTGGGCGCGGTCGGGGTGAGCAGCAGGTCGCAATGCTCCCAAGCCCGGTCGAAATCGCGAGCGATGAGCGCGCGGACCTTCGAGGCCTGCGTGAAATACGCATCGTAGAAACCGGCCGACAAAACGTATGTGCCGATCATGATGCGGCGCTTCACCTCCGGCCCGAAGCCGGCGGCGCGGGTTGCGGCATACATGTCCTGAAGTCCTGCCCCCTCGGGCAGATCGCGCAGGCCGTACCGCACGCCGTCATAGCGGGCGAGGTTCGAGGACGCCTCGGCCGGCGCGATGATGTAATAGGCCGGCAGCGCATATTTGGTGTGCGGCAGCGAAACCTCGACGATCTCCGCGCCGGCATCCTTCGCCCAGGCGATGCCCTGCTGCCACAAGGCGTCGATCTCGGCCGGCATGTTGTCGACGCGATATTCCTTCGGAATCCCGATCCGCTTGCCCTTGAGATCGCCGGACAAACCCGCTTCCCACTTCGGCACGGGCAGGTCGAGCGAGGTCGCGTCCTTGGGATCGAACCCGGCCATCGCCTCCAGCATGATCGCGCAATCCCGCACGTCCCGCGCCATCGGCCCCGCCTGGTCGAGCGACGAGGCGAACGCCACCACGCCCCAGCGCGAGCAGCGGCCATAGGTCGGCTTGATGCCGGAAATACCGACGAACGCGGCCGGCTGGCGGATCGAACCGCCGGTGTCGGTGCCGGTCGCCGCCGGGCACAACCGCGCCGCGATCGCCGCCGAAGACCCACCCGAAGATCCGCCCGGTGCGAGCGCGGCATTGCCGCCGTCGCTCCGCCGCCACGGCGAGATCACGTTGCCGAACGCGCTGGTCTCGTTGGACGATCCCATCGCGAACTGGTCCATGTTCAGCTTGCCGAGCATCCCAGCGCCGGCATCCCACAATTTGCCCGACACGGTGGATTCGTACGGCGGCGTGAAGCCTTCGAGGATCAGGCTGGCGGCGGTCGAGGCCACGCCCTTGGTGCAGAACAGGTCCTTCATGCCGATCGGCACGCCGGCCAATGGCTTTAGCGTCTCGCCGGCGGCACGCGCCGCATCGGCGACCTCGGCGGCGGCCAGCGCATGGTCCGGGGTTTCGACGAGGAAGGCGTTCAACACCTTCGCCTTGGCGACATTGGCGTTGAATGCCTCGGCCACTTCGCGCGCCGAAAACGTGCCATCACGCACGCCGTCCCGAATGGCGGCCACGCCGAGATCGGTCAATTCACTCACAACGACACTCCCGTCACCCCGGCGAAGGCCGGGGCCGCTGCATTCTGGGCACCCGCTGTGCACACCAACGCGGCGATCCCGGCCTGCGCCGGGATGACGATTGGGCGGCTGGCGATGATCATCATTCGATCACCTTCGGCACGGTGAAGAAGCCATGCTCGGCCTGTGGCGCATTCGACAGCACCGCATCGCGCACGCCGCCATCCGTCACGACATCGTCGCGCAGGCGCAGATGGTTGGGGATCACCGCGGTCATCGGCGCAACGTCGCTCGTGTCGACCTCGCCCAACTGCTCGATCCAGCCCATGATGTTGTCGAGTTCCGGCGCGATGCGCGCCGCCTCGTCATCGGTGATCGCGATGCGGGCGAGGCTCGCGATCTTCTTCACGGTTGCGATATCAACTGACATGCAGGCGCGGCTAGCAGAGGGCGCGTTGCCCGCGCAACCTATTCGAACGGTTCGCCCACCGGAACGCCGCCGACGAACACCTGACGCACCGTCACCGGACGCACATCCACCCTGCCCGCCGCCAGCGCCGCCTTGAGGGCCTCGATCTGGGCCTCGTCGATCGGAGCCTTTTCGTTATCGCGCAATTCGCGCCATTTGCCGTCGCGCAGGATGAAGTGCGCCGGACCACAGCGATCGATCCTGATGACCGGAGCCTTGGCCTTGCCGTCCTGCGACCGCAATTCGTCGATGCAGGTGTCGCGCAATGCGATCGCTTCCGCACTGCCGGATGCATACAGCAGAGTGCACCGGTTCTTGTCGTTGGCCGTGCAGGCAGTCCAGTCGGTCAGCAGTTTGCGCAGGTCCTCCGGAACCGGCACCGCGCGTGGCAAGACGCGGAGCCGTTTCGTGAGTTGGTCCGCACTTCTGATCTGCGCGCCGACGTCGAAGAGTTCGTAGCGATTGGTCTTGGTCGAGGCCGCCACCGCCCGCGCCTTGATCGCCGCGTTGCTCGATGCCGTCAGCCGCTTGAGCGCGAGCTTGCCGGCATCGCCGAAATCGAACGCCAGTGCCGCCCAGTCGAACTTGTCCGGCGCGATCCGCCCGCTCTCCAGTCGCGCGACCTGATCGCGGGTCGATAGCGCGTTGAAGCTCAGCAGCGGCGTCGCGAGGAACAAGGCCAGCCCCGCCACGACGAAGGCCAGACGCAAATTGGCCGGGCGTGCACGGTCCGCCCAACGCGCTCGCCCGAGCAGGAGCGACACGAAATAGGCCAGTCCGTAAGCGCAGGCCAAAATCACGAAGGTCAGCGCCCAAAGCCGATCGGGCGTCAGGCCATATTGTCCGATGCGCAACCCGGTCGCGATCGCGGCGATTGTCGCCAAGGGCAGAATCGCCAGCGCCAGCGTCATCGCACCCCAGCGCAACACCGGGTTGTGCAATTCCTCGTCCGCGCCGTTGCCGATCACGGCATTGGCGAGGATCAGCGCGCCGATCACGCACCCCAGCAGGATCGGCGTCGTCGCCCGCGTCGCTTCCCACAGCGTGCCGAGCCCGGTGAACGGAAGCGAGACCAGGAACACCAGCAGCCCCACCCCCAGCACCGGCGCCAGCACGCCCAGCACCGCCGTCACCACCCGCTGCAACAGCCGCACCACCCGGTCGCGCTCGCGGAACAGGCCCAGCGCCCCGCCGAACGCCGCGCCGAACAAGGCGGCATCGAACCAATAGTGCCGCAGCAGGTCGCGCAGGAAATGCAGTCCGATCAGATCGAACAAGGCGGCCAGCAACAGCGTCAGCGCGAAGACGACGCCCGTGAAGGCCCAGCACGCGCACCACAAGACGACGTTCGTCCAGGCGTGGCCGTGAACCTCGACATAGGGAAATCGCGCCGCACCCTCGTCCCGCGCAGTCTGGAACAGCGGCACGAGGATCGCCAGCGCCAACACCAGGCTGGCGCTGCGCCAGTCGGAGAAGAACCCCCAGCCCGGCTCGCCATTCCAGTAGAACACCAGTCCGGCGACCAGCCCGATCGCGGCGGCGAAGCCGATCGCCCAGCTGATCCGCACCCGTTCGAGCGAGAAGCCGATCGCGGCCGCCGACCCCGCAATGCCGATCGCCAGCGCGACGCGCCACGCCGGCAGGGTCACCGGCGACCAGAAATATCCGTCGGCCCGGTGGATCAATTGCTGGACCAGTACCGCCGCCACGATCCCGATCCCCGCCAGGATGAACGGCCGCGCGCGCCAGCTCTCCGCGGCCTCCGCGTCTCGCGTGTCGAAATCGCCCATCGCATCGCTCTCCCCGTCCACGCCAAGACAACCCCCGTCCGATCGCGATTGCAAGCGCTGCATCGATGCTGCACGGAATCAACATTTGCCGCTCGGAGCGCTATGTTGCAGCGCACAACGGAGTTCGACGCTTGGCCCGGAAGTTCCTCTATGCCTTTGCCTGTCTCATCGTGCTGACGGTCGGCGCCGCCTTCGCCTATCGGCTGTGGGGGGTGGAGATCATCCGCTGGTGGGCGGTGCCCTCGGCTCGATTCGAGGCGCAGGACCCGGTTGCGGCCAATGCCTATGCCGACGCCAAGATGTGGCTGGCCCATCCCGGCCGGCGCGACGATGCCGCGCGCTGGACGCCACCGGGCTATAAGCCGGTCGCGAATGCGCCGGCGGCGGTATTCTACGTCCACCCCACCTCGTTCCTCGGCACCGCGCACTGGAATGCGAAGCTCGACGATGCCGAAAGCAATGCCCGCGCCGAACTGTTCCTGCGGGGCCAGGCGACGGCCTTCAACGCCAGCGGCGCGATCTGGGCACCGCGCTACCGTCAGGCGACGTTCGGCGCGTTCCTGACCGACGCCAATGCCGCGAAACAGGCGCTGGACCTCGCATACGGAGACATTTCGGCGGCGTTCGACCAGTTCGTGAAGGAGGCCGGCGACCGCCCGATCGTCCTCGCGGGACATAGCCAGGGGGCGTTGCACCTCACCCGGCTGCTGCGCGAGAAGATCGCCGGCACGCCGTTGGCCAAGCGGATCGTCGCGGCGTATGTCGTCGGCTGGCCGATCTCGCGCACCACCGATCTGGCGGCGCTCGGCCTGCCGGAATGCATGAGCGCCGATCAGGCCGGCTGCATCCTGTCGTGGCAGAGCTTCGCCGAACCGGCCGACCCGACGATGATCCTCGAGCAATACGACAAGACGGCCGGTTTCGACGGAAAGCCGCGCAACGGCACGCCGATGGTCTGCACCAACCCGCTCACCGGCACCGCGAATGCCACCGCGCCGGCCCAGGCCAATCTCGGCACGCTGATCCCGTCGGCCGCGCTCGATACGGCCCAGGTTCAGCCTGGCGCCGTCCCGGCCCGTTGCGATCCGCGCGGCTTCCTGCTGATCGGCGAGCCGCCCGCAATGGGCAATTACGTGCTGCCGGGCAACAACTACCACGTCTACGACTACAGCCTGTTCTGGACGAACGTCCGCGCCGATGTCGCGCGGCGACTGGCGGCATTTGGGAAGCGCGGATGATCACCACCGACCGTCTGCCCTTCCACGCCGCCCTGCCCGGCGCCGGCCGCCTGATCGGCCTCGACGTCGGTACCAAGACGATCGGCACCGCGCTGTGCGACGCCGGCTGGAGCTTCGCCTCGCCCGCCGTCCTGATCCGCCGCACCAAATTCCAGAAGGACAAGACCGCCCTCGCCCAGCTGATCGCCGAACAGCGCGTGGTCGGCATCGTCGTCGGCCTTCCCCTCCACCTCGACGGCAGCGAAAGCCCGCGCAGCCAGTCGACCCGCGCCTTCGCCCGCAATCTGGAGGACATGGCGCTGCCGATCCTGCTGTGGGACGAACGCTGGTCGACCCAGGCCGTCACCCGCACGCTGATCGAACAGGATGCCAGCCGCGCCAAACGCGCCGAACTGGTCGACAAGATGGCCGCCGCCTACATCCTGCAGGGCGCGATCGACGCGCTGGTGGCGATCGCCTGACGCAGGCCTTGCGCGCGCCGCCACGCGCCGTTACCGCACCCCTTTAATGCCAGCATCGGATCACAGCCCCGCGACGCTCCTGCCCGGCAGCGCCGTCTTCCCGCACCGGCATCTGACCGGCATCGCGGGATTGATGCCGCACGAGATCACCTTCCTGCTCGACGAGGCCGAGCAATGGGTCGAGGCCAACCGCGCCAAGAAGCGCGACAAGCGCCTGCGTGGCCTCACGCAGATCAACGCCTTCTTCGAGAATTCCACCCGCACGCTGCTGTCGTTCGAGATCGCCGGCAAGCGGCTGCGCGCCGACGTCGTCAACATGCACGCCGCCCAGTCGAGCGTGAAGAAGGGCGAGACGCTGATCGATACGGCGATGACGTTGAACGCGATGCGCGCCGACGTGATCGTCATCCGGCACGGATCGTCGGGCGCGGTGCGGCTGATCGCCGACAAGGTCGATTGCCCGGTGTTGAACGCTGGCGACGGCGCGCACGAACACCCCACGCAGGCCTTGCTCGACGCGCTGACGATCCGCCGCCGTCGCGGCAGCATCCACAATCAGCGCGTGGTGATCTGCGGCGATCTGCTGCACAGCCGCGTCGCGCGGTCGAACATTCTCGCGCTCACCGCGCTTGCCGCCGAGGTGCGGGTGTGCGCGCCCTCCACGCTGATGCCGGCCGGGATCGAGCGGATGGGCGTCACCCCATTCACCGATTTCGACGCCGCGCTGGAGGGTGCCGACGTGGTGATGATGCTGCGCCTGCAGAACGAGCGCATGGCCGGCGGCTTCGTCCCCTCCAACCGCGAATTCCACCTCCGCTACGGCCTGACCCTGAAGCGCCTCGCCAAGGCCCGGCCCGGCGCGCTGGTGATGCATCCCGGCCCGATGAACCGCGGCGTCGAGATCGACAGCGCCGTCGCCGATCATGTCGATCAATCCGCGATCACCGAACAGGTCGAAATGGGCGTCGCGGTGCGCATGGCTTGCCTCGACGTGCTGACCCGCCGCGCGCGTGGCGTGAAGGGCTGGGCATGATCCGCGACGTCGCCCTGCTCAACGCCGATCTCGTATGCCCCACCGGCGGGAGCAGCACGGGCGGCGTGCTCGTGCTCGACGGAGTCATCGCCGCGACCGGCGTGTTCGAACTGCCCGACGGCGTCGCGACGATCGACTGCAAGGGCAAGACGCTCGCCCCCGCGATCGTCGATCTCGGCGTATTCACGATCGACATTCCCGCCTTCCACGCCGGCGGCGTCGTCCGCGTCGGGCTGATGCCGGATCAGACGCCGGTGCTCGACGAACCGGGCGTGGTGCAGCGCGCGGCGCTGATCGGCCGGCCGGGCCTGTGGATCCACCCGATCGCGGCGGCGACCCGTGCGCTGGCCGGCAAGGATCTGGCCGAAATGGCGATGAACGCGGCGGCGGGCGCGAAGGCGGTCGGCACTGGCGAACGCTGGATCGCGGACTCGGGCGTGATGCGCAAGGTGCTGGCCTATGCCGGCGATCTCGGGCTCACCGTGATCGCGCAGGCCGAAGATGCCGGCATCCTGGGCAATGCCGTCGCGACGGCGGGCGAGACGGCGACCCGGATGGGCCTGCCCTCCGCCCCCGCCCTCGCCGAGCCGCTGGCCATCGCGCGCGACCTGATGCTGGCCGAGGAGACGGGCGCGAAGCTGCATTTCCGCCAGGTGACCACGGCCGCCGGTTTCGACCTGATCCGCGCGGCCAAAAGGCGTGGCGTCCACGTCACCTGCGGCATCACGCCGGCGCATCTGTTGCTGTCGGACATCGCGATGACCGACTTCCGCACCTTCTCGCATGTGTCGCCGCCGCTGCGCGACGAAAGCGATCGTCAGGCGTGCCTCGCCGCCCTGGCCGACGGAACGATCGATGTGCTGTGTTCGGGCCACGACCCGCGCGGGCCGGAGGAGAAGCGCCTGCCGTTCGCGGATTCGGCCAATGGCATGGCCGGCGCGGGGACTCTGCTCGCGCTTTCGCTGGGTATGGTCCGCGATGGCCTGATCACCGTGGAACGGCTGGTGACGATGCTGTCGGCCACGCCGGCGCGCATCATGGGTCTCGAAACCGGCACGCTGGCAGTGGGCATGCCCGCCGATCTGATGCTGTTCGATGCCGGTGCGCCGTGGCTGATCGACGGCGACAAGATGGTCGCGTTGGCCGGCAACACGCCGTTCGACGGACTGCCGGTGCAGGGCAAGGTGCTGCGCCTGTGGAAGGGCGGAACGGCGCTGATTTAGCCCGCGCGCTTGTCAAAGATTTACACCGCCCGCATCACGAAACACCGTCCGTCCTGAGCCTGTCGAAGGACTGCCTTTCTTCTCGACGGTCGAAAGAAGGACAGTGCTTCGACAAGCTCAGCACGGACGGTTGAATTTGCTTATTTCTTAACGGGCTTGGCCGCGACCTTCGCCGGAGCAGCGGCCTTGACCGCAACCGGAGCCTTGGCCGCCGTCGGGGCCTTGACCACCGCAACCGTCTTCACCGCCGCCGGAGCCTTGATCCACGCCGGAGTGCTGTCCCCGGCGCCGGTGCGCACGAAGCAATGGCCGCCCTTGGCGCGATAGCTGCGGCAGGTCTTGTCCGCGTCTTCGCGGGTGAACCCGCCGACCGACAGGCGATAGAAATTCCCGCTCTTGCCCGCGAACTGCGCACCCGACGGCGCACGGCCACCGAAGTGCGAGACGCGGCTGGCGCGGCCCCAGGCGTCCTTCGCGACGGCGGCGTTCTCGAACGCGCCGAGCTGGACGAAATAACCGCCCTTGGCCGAGCCCACGGCCGCGCCGACCGGAGCCGCCTTGGCCTTGGGTACCACGAAGGCGCTGGTCGCCGTCCTGGATTTGGCGACGAAGACATTGGCGATGGCCGCACCCGGCGCGCTCTCGCGCTTGGCGGGCACGGTGTTCACCGCGCGGGCCGGCAGAAGCTGGACGATCTCGCGACGCGGCGCGAAGCTGACGCTCGACACCGAAGCCATCACCGGCACCGGCTCGGCGGCTGGCGCAACGACCGGCGTGCCCATCGCGGCGGCGACCGCCGTCGCTTCGGGCTGCGCCTTGGGCATGAAGGTATCGACCGGCACGGCCGCGGCGACCGCGACGGTCTTGTTGCTGTTCAGCGCCAGCGCGACCGGCTGGCCGGGATCGACCACCGGCGTCACGCCAAGCAGCGAGGCGACCTGATCGGACGCCGATTTCGGATTGGCGAAGGCGGCCCATTGCAGGATGCGCGCGTCGAGATCGCCCGGCGCGACGTCCATCGCCGCGACGGTCTTGGCGTCCTGCCAGCGACCGGCAAGCGCGAGCGACAGCGCGAAATTCTGCCGCGTCTTGGCGTCGGCGTCGGGTGCGCGCACCGCCGGGCCGAGCAACTCGACCGCACCGCCCGGATCGCCGGCCAGCGCCATCGCCAGCCCGCGATCGCTTACCGGGATCGTCGCTGCATTGGCGTCGAGCGTGTGACGAGCGCCGTCCCAATTGCCCTCGGCGATTTCCGCCAGCGCAAGGTTCAGCGCAGCCTTGCCGTTGGTCGGATCCAGCACCAGCGCATCGCTGAATGCCGCGTGTGCCGAGGTGAAGCGACCCGCCTTGAGATAGGCCTGGCCCAGGATCAGGCGATAGGCGACGACGGCGGGATCGTAGCTGACCGCCGCTTCGCCGAACTTCACCGCCGCCAGCGCATCGTCACCGGCCAGCGCCTTGCGGGCGGAATCGAATTGCTTGCGCGCCATCTTGGTCGGATCGGACGCACCGGCATAGGCGCTGCCGCCCGCACCGACGATCGCGGTCATCGTGCCGGCAAAGGCGAGAGAGGACAGTCCCAAGGCGAGGAGTGCGCGGGTCTTCATCGGAAAAATCCCTATTCGATCACTTGCCAGCCCGGTTCGGAACCTGGCTCGCTAGCTCGGCAACATCGGGTAAAGTGGTTAAGAAAGCGTCTAACGCCTCGGTGACGAGCATCTGCGCCGAGCGCTTCTCGAGCGCACTGGCCAGCCGCAGCAGCAGGTGGCGCTCCGCATCCAGACGCAGCGTGAAGGCAGATTTCGCCGCGCCCTTGTGATGCGCGCGCGTCTCGCGCCCGATCCGCGTCGCGGTGGCGACGGATACCGATTTCCGCACCGGCTGTTCTTCGACCGGCGCGGGCGGCTCGATGGCGATCTGAGCCTTCGCAACCACCGGAGCCTTGGCGGCGACCGGTTTCTCCACGGCCGGAGCGGCCAATTCTTCCTGCAACGCTTCGCGCTGCAGCAGCACCGGCGGCACGGCGGCAACGACCGGCTCGGGTGCCGGCTCGGCTTCGCCCATGTCGTTCCAGCCGAGATCGTCATGCACGCTCTGCGGCGCACCGAAGCCGCCGAAACCTTGCGGGCGCATCGCCGGACGGGCGGTGCCCTTGCGCGCAAGCAGGGTGGAGGACAGCGAAGCGAGCGGTTTCTGGGTTCTCATCATGTGCCCGCGCTCCTCAGCTGACGACCCGGCGACCGAAGCCACCTGCGGCGGTGCGCTGCGGCACATAAGTGTTGGCGCCCGGCGCCGAGAACACGGTGCGGCGGAAATTCTTCTCCAGGCGATCGGAGATGTACGACCACAGCGCCTGCACCTCCTGCGCCGATCGGCTCTTAGGGTCGCATTCCATCACGGTGCGCCCATCGATCATCGAGGCGGCGAAATCGGTGCGGTGGTGGATCGTCACCGGCGCGACCGTGCCGTGCTGCGACAGCGCGACGGCGGCTTCGGACGTGATCTTGGCCTTCGGCGTGGCGCCGTTGACGACGAACAGCAACGGCTTGCCGGCGCGCTCGCACAGGTCGACCGTGGCGCCCACGGCGCGCAGATCGTGCGGCGACGGGCGCGTCGGGATCACGATCAGCTCGGCCACCGCGATCACGCTCTGGATCGCCATCGTGATCGCCGGGGGCGTATCGATCATGGCGAGCTTGAATCCCTGCTGGCGCAGCACCTCAAGATCGGCGGCAAGCCGCGCGACGGTGGTCTGGGCGAAGGCGGGATATTCCGCGCCGCGCTCGTTCCACCAATCGGACAGCGACCCCTGCGGATCGATGTCGATCAGCACGACCGGGCCGGCCCCGGCCAGCTGTGCCTGGACGGCCAGGTGTCCGGATAGCGTGGTCTTTCCGGACCCGCCTTTTTGTGATGCCATCGCGAGAACGCGCATGTGTCCCAAGAACTCCCCAATTCGAGCCTGGGAGATCGCACGGCACCTCTCAAGAAGACGTTAACGCCGTAACGGAAGGCGGCGCGGGCGGGTTGCGCTAACGATCCGTTTACCATCCTCCCGATAGGGAAGCGCCATGACGGAATTTTCGGATGCGGGAACATTCATGCCCAAGCGCGTATCTCTGCTGGCTCTCGGTCTCGCCGCCCTGATCACGACGACGTCCGGCACGGCGCTGGCCGACGTCAAACATGGCATCGACCTGTGGAATCAGGGCGATTATCGCAAGGCGGCGGAGGAATGGCGCACCGCCGCGATCGCCGGCGATGCGCAGGCACAGTTCAACCTGGGTCAGGCCTACAAGCTCGGCCGTGGCGTGCCGACCGACATGCCGATGGCCGAAAGCTGGTATCGCAAGGCCGCGTTGCAAGGCCTGCCGCAGGCCGAGGTGAATTACGGTCTGGCGCTGTTCGATCGCGGCGACCGCGCCGGTGCGCTGCCCTGGCTGGAAAAGGCGGTGGCGCGCGGCGAACCGCGCGCGCAACTCGTGCTCGGCACGATGCTCTTCAACGGCGACGGCGTGTCGCGCGACTATCCCCGCGCTTACGCGCTGATGGTCCGCTCGTCCGCCGCGAACGTCCCCTCCGCCTCGAAAGTGCTCGCGCAGATGGACCAATACGTCCCACTCGCCGACCGACAGCAAGGCATGATCCTCGCCCGCCAATACGAAGCGAACGCGCAACGCACCGATCTGCCGGCGCCGGAAATCGCCGGTCAGGGCAATGACAATGCAATGCGTGCGACCGAACTTCCGGCATCCAGTTACGAGGTGAGCAATCGCCAACCCGCCCCGCGCGCCGCGCCGCCACGCCCGGTCGCGACGGCTCGCGTCGCTTCCGCACCTCCCGCGCCAAGCGGCAACTGGCGCGTCCAGCTGGGCGCTTTCGGCGACCCCGCGAACGCGCGCAAATTGTGGACGCAGGTCGACGGCAAGTTTGCCGGTCGCACACCTTATTACGTCAAATCGGGTGCCCTCACCCGTTTGCTCGTCGGCCCCTATGCGACGAATGCCGAAGCAGCGCGCGCCTGCGCCGCGATCAAACCCTGCGTACCGACCGGAGGCTGAGCCCAGCCCAGCCCATCACACCGTCTGTCCTGAGCTTGTCGAAGGACTGTCTTTCTTGTCAACCGTCGAGAAGCAGGAGAGTGCTTCGACAAGCTCAGCACGGACGGGAAGTGTGGATGTGGCTTTCCAGATAGCTGCCTTCCTCGTCACCCCAGCGACGGCTGGGGCCTCAAGCGGCAAACACGCGCCGATTGCCACGAGATCCCACCCTTCGCTGGGACGACGAATGGGTGGTCGGTTCACCCCAAAACCCAATCCGCCCGCTTGATCCCCTGCGCATACAGCAACGCCGTCAGATCGTTGTGATCCACCCGCGCCGCCGCCGCCTGCGCCACGATCGGCTTGGCCCGGTACGCCACCCCAAGCCCGGCGCGCTCGATCATCGCCAGATCGTTCGCCCCGTCGCCCACCGCCAGCGTCGCCATGGCCGACAGCCCGCGCTCGGCGGTCGCGGCCAGCAGCGTTTCCAACTTGGTGTGCGATCCGACGATCGGCTTGGCGACCTTGCCCGTCAGCACGCCGCCCTCGATTAGCAGCCGGTTGGCGATCGCCCGATCGAACCCGATCGTTGCCGCCACCGGCTCGGCGAAGCGGGTGAAGCCGCCCGATACCAGCACGGTCAACGCGCCCCGCGCCTGCATCGTCCGCACCAGAGCGGCGGCACCGGGCATGATCACCACGCGCTCCTTCAAACACGCCTCGATCGCCGCCTCGTCGAGATTCTCCAGCAGCGCCACGCGCGCATCCAGCGCCGCCTCGAAATCCAGTTCGCCGCGCATCGCGCGTTCGGTGATCTCGGCGATTTGCGGCTTGATGCCGGCATAATCTGCCAGTTCATCGATGCATTCGACCGTGATCATCGTCGAATCCATGTCCGCGACGAGCAGCTTCTTCTCGCGGCCCGCCGCCTGCACCACCACGTCGCCCCCGGGGACCGCGCCTTCCAGCGCGGTGCGCGCAGCTTCGGGAAGTTCGGCGAAACTCAGGTCCGCCGCGAAGCCGTCGTCGATCCACGCCACCTCGCCCGGCGCGCAGCCGGCTTCGGCCAGCCGGTCGCGACACGAGGAAATATCGCCCCCGGAAAGCGTCCCCGGTGCTATCAACGTGGCAATGAACATCGCAACCCTCCCGAAGCTGGCGCTCATCGCAGGGCCGACCGCCAGCGGCAAGTCCGCGCTGGCGATGGAATTGGCGGAAAGGCACGATGGCGTCGTCATCAATGCCGACAGCGCGCAGGTCTACGCCAACCTGCGCATCCTCTCCGCCCGCCCGAGCATCGCGGACGAGGCCCGCGTCCCGCACCGGTTGTTCGGCTATATCGACGGCGCGGAAAGCTGCTCCGCCGCGCGCTGGGCCGACGATGCCCGCGCCGCCATCACGGAGACGCACGGGCTGGGCAAACTGCCGATCCTCGTCGGCGGCACCGGGCTCTACATCCGCACCCTGCTCGACGGCATCGCGCCGGTGCCGGAGATCGATCCGGCGATCCGCGAGCAGGTCCGTGCCCTGCCCGTCGCCGAGGCGCACGCGCAACTCCGGCATGCCGACGCGCAGGCCGCCGCCCGCCTGGCCCCCGCCGACACCACCCGCGTCGCCCGCGCCCTGGAGGTCGCCCGCTCCACCGGCCGCACGCTCGCCGAGTGGCAGGCGCACCGCGCGGGCGGCATCGCCGGGCAGGTTCACCTAATCCCCACCATCCTTTTGCCCGATCGGGACTGGCTGCTCACCCGTTGCGACATCCGCGCCGAAGCGATGCTGGAGGACGGCGCGGTCGCCGAAGTCGCGGCCTTGCTCGCACGCGACGATATCGCACCCAACCTCTCCGTACGTCGCGCGATCGGCGTGGCCGAGATTGCCGACTGGCTGACGGGTAAAACAACACGCGAACAAGCACTTGAGGCACTTCGCCTGGCCACACGCCAATACGCCAAGCGGCAGTTCACCTGGTTCCGCAATCAGCCGCCAGCCGATTGGCCCCGAATATTAGCGTCAGAAATTTCCAATTATATTGCTCAATACGATAGATTATTACAATAATAACGCTTGACGCGTACGAATCATACGGGTAGCCGCACCCCCGCCAAGCCGCTATTGCAGCGCGGCATAGAAGGATTGTGACGATGAACGCGGAAAAGAATGGAGCCGATATCCTGGTCGAGGCGCTGTGCGATCTCGGCGTGGACGTCGTGTTCGGCTATCCCGGCGGTGCCGTGCTGCCGATCTACGACGCGATGTTCCGCTCGGGCCGCATCAAGCACATCCTCGTCCGTCACGAACAGGCGGCCACGCATGCGGCGGAGGGCTACGCCCGCTCGACCGGCAAGCCCGGCGTGGTGCTCGTCACATCCGGTCCGGGCGCGACCAACGCGGTCACGGGCATCACCGACGCGTTGATGGATTCGATTCCGATGGTGGTGATCACCGGTCAGGTGCCTACCGCCCTGATCGGCACCGACGCTTTTCAGGAGGCGGACACGGTCGGCATCACGCGGCATTGTTCGAAGCACAATTATCTCGTCAAGGATCCCGCCACGCTCGGCGGCATCATCCATGAAGCATTTCACATCGCCACCTCCGGCCGCCCCGGCCCGGTCGTCGTGGACGTGCCCAAGGACGTGCAGGTCGCGACCGCGCGCTACACCAAGCCCGGCCCGATCAAGCACAAGACCTATCGTCCGCAGATCAGGGCCGATCCGACGTTGATCGAACAGGCCGTGGACATGCTCGCCGCCGCCGAACGCCCGATCTTCTATACCGGCGGCGGGATCATCAATTCCGGGCCGGCCGCATCGCAATTGCTGCGCGAACTCGCCCGCATCACTGGCGCGCCCGTCACCTCGACGCTGATGGGCCTCGGTGCCTATCCGGCGAGTGGCGAGGCGTGGCTCGGCATGCTCGGCATGCACGGCACCTACGAAGCCAATATGGCGATGAACAAGGCCGATTTGATCGTCTGCCTCGGCGCGCGCTTCGACGATCGCGTCACCGGGAGGCTGGACGCGTTCAGCCCGCATTCCGCCAAGATCCACATCGATATCGACCGTTCCAGCGTGAACAAGAACGTGCGCGTGGACCTGCCCATCATCGCGGATGTCGGCCACGCGCTCGAAGACATGGTCCGCGTCTACAAGTCGCGCCGCCATCCCAAGCCCGATCTGTCGGAATGGTGGACTCGCATCGACGGCTGGCGCGCGCGCGGCAGCCTGGATTTCGCCGATCATCCGACCGAGATCATGCCACAGCGCGCGATCCGGGCCTTGTGGGAGGCAACGCACAAACGCGCACCGATCGTCAGCACCGAAGTCGGCCAGCACCAGATGTGGGCCGCGCAGCATTTCGGCTTCGAAGGCCCGAACAAGTGGCTGACCAGCGGTGGCCTCGGCACCATGGGCTACGGCCTTCCCGCCGCGATCGGCGCGCAGCTCGGCAACCCCAACGCCTTGTGCATCGATATCGCCGGCGAAGCCTCGATCCAGATGAACATTCAGGAACTCGGCACCGCGACGCAATATCGCCTGCCGGTGAAGGTCTTCATCCTCAACAACCAATATATGGGCATGGTCCGCCAGTGGCAGGAACTGACCTATTCGAGCCGCTATTCGGAAAGCTATTCGGATGCCCTGCCCGATTTCGTGAAGCTCGCCGAGGCTTACGGCTGGAAAGGCATCCGCATCGAGAGTCCGGACGATCTCGACGCCGGCATCGCCGCGATGCTCGCGCATGACGGCCCGGTGATGGTCGACTGCATGGTCTCGCAACTGACCAACTGCTTCCCGATGATCCCCAGCGGCGCGGCGCATACCGACATGCTCCTGCAGGCGGAGGAAGTTTCCGGCGAGATGGACGACGAAGCGAAGGCGCTGGTCTGATGCACATCAAAACCGAAACCTCGTCCCGCCATACCCTGGCGGTGATGGTCGACAACGAACCGGGCATCCTCGCCCGGATCGCCGGTCTGTTCACCGCGCGCGGCTACAATATCGAGAGCCTGACCGTGTCGGACGTCACCGCCGACCATGCCGTCAGCCGCCTCACCATCGTCACCACGGCCTCCGACCAGACGATGGAACAGATCCTCGCCCAGCTTGACCGGCTGATCCCGGTGCATTCGGTGACGGACCTCACGGCGCTCGGCCCGCACGTCGAACGCGAACTGGCGTTGGTGAAGGTCGCCGGGACCGGCGATCACCGGATCGAGGCGCTCCGCCTCGCCGACGTCTACCGCGCCCGCGTGGTCGATGCGACGACGACCAGCTTCGTGTTCGAGGTGACCGGCGGGCGCGAGAAGATCGACACGTTCATCACATTGATGCGCGAGGTTGGCCTGATCGAGGTTGCCCGCACCGGCATCGTCGCCATCGCCCGGGGAAAGAACGCGGCCTGAATTTACTGTTCACACCCACCCACCCACCGTCACCCCAGCCAAGGTTGGGGTCTCGTGGCAACCGGCACCGCCCAAGCCCCCTGAGATGCCAGCCTGCGCTGGCATGACGATCATCTTCGAAAGGGAATTCCAATGCGTGTCTATTACGATCGCGACGCCGATCTGAACCTGATCACCGACAAGAAGATCGCCATCGTCGGCTATGGCTCGCAGGGCCATGCCCATGCCCAGAACCTGCGCGACAGCGGCGTCAAGGATGTCGCCATCGCGCTTCGCGAAGGCTCCGCCACCGCCAGGAAGGCGATAGACGCCGGCTTCGCGGTCAAGTCCAACAAGGAAGCCGCCGCCTGGGCCGACATCGTCATGATCCTCGCCCCCGACGAGCATCAGGCGGCAATCTATGCCGAGGATCTGCACGACAACATGAAGCAGGGCGCGGCGATCGCCTTCGCGCATGGCCTGAACGTGCATTTCGGCCTGATCGAGCCGCGCGCCGATCTCGATGTGATCATGATCGCTCCCAAGGGTCCGGGCCATACCGTGCGCAGCGAATATGTCCGTGGCGGCGGCGTGCCCTGCCTGATCGCGATCGATCAGGACAAGAGCGGCAACGCGCACGACGTGGCTTTGGCCTATGCCTCGGGCGTCGGCGGCGGACGCAGCGGGATCATCGAGACCAACTTCCGCGAGGAATGCGAAACCGATCTGTTCGGCGAACAGGCCGTCTTGTGCGGCGGTATCACCCACCTGATCCAGGCCGGGTTCGAAACGCTGGTCGAGGCCGGCTACGCCCCCGAGATGGCCTATTTCGAATGCCTGCACGAAACCAAGCTGATCGTCGATCTGCTGTATGAAGGCGGTATCGCCAACATGCGCTATTCGATCAGCAACACCGCCGAATATGGCGACATCACCACCGGTCCGCGCATCATCACCGAGGACACGAAAAAGGAAATGAAGCGCGTCTTGGCCGACATCCAGTCCGGCCGCTTCGTGAAGAACTTCATCCTCGACAACCGCGCCGGGCAGCCCGAACTCAAGGCCGCCCGCAAGCAGGCGCTCGCCCACCCGATCGAGAAGATCGGCAGCGAACTGCGCGGCATGATGCCCTGGATCGGCAAGAATGCGCTGGTGGACAAGGGCAAGAATTGATCGGTCCGCCCCGCATATCTCGCAACGCAGGCTGGTGTCTTCCCGAGGCGCGCAAAATGCGGGCCATTGGGAAGGCACCAGCCTACGTTTGACGACGGCATGAAGCGACTGTCCAAAACTTTCGATAGGATATATAGGATATATCTTGTTAGCGGTTTTGGGGAGGTCGTCGCGTGCGCACCGGGGGCTGCAATCCGATCTGGTCGATCGTGCTGCCCTATTTCAACGAAACCGCGTTCATCGGCCCGACGATAGCGGCCGCCGTCGCGCAACGTGACGCGTCGTTCCGTCTCATCCTGGTGGATAATGGTTCGACCGACGGTTCGGAGGCGTTGTGCCGATCGCTTCTATCGACGGCACCGCATATCGATGTGCTCTTCGTGCACGAGGCCTGCCCCGGCCCCAGCCACGCGCTGAAGACCGGATTCGAATATGTCGAAACGCCCCTCGTCGCGCTGTGGAATGCCGACACCTGGTACCCCGACGACTATCTCGCACGCGCCGAGCAGATGTTGTGCCGACCGGGCGTCGTCGCGGCGATGGCGATCGATCTGCCCGCCCCTCCCGCCAGCCTGTCCGCGCGGTTGAGGTGCCACCACAAACGGCTGGCCAGCATGTTGATGCCGCGTCAGGCGCATACCGGCACGTTCGGTCAGTGTTTCCGCACCGATGCGCTGCGCAGAGTGGGCGGGCCACGATCGGAAGCGTGGCCGTGGGTGCTCGACGACCATGAATTGATGCAGCGTATCCACAAGGTCGGGCGATCGCGGTATCGGATCGATCATGTCTGCATGCCATCGGCGCGGCGCGGCCGGACTGCGCATGTCCGCTGGACGCTGTTCGAACGGCTGCTGTACCACATCACTCCGTTCGCGTTGAAGGACTGGTTCTTCTACGATTTTCTGGCCGGTCGCTTTCGCGCACGCGGCTTGGCGAATGCCAACCTGCGCGACCGCGACTGGATCGACGCGCCGGATACCAACCGGTCGCAACCGTCCCTTCTCCCGCCAACCTTTGATTGACAGTATCGCCCACGAAACGATGCGTTGCCCTGCAAAGGTTTGACCCTCTCCCGGTCCTGGGCCAGCATGTACCCAACAACAGGAGACATTTCATGCGCATCCCCCTCATCCTGCTCGCGGCCACCGCAGCGATCGCTACCCCGCTGATCGCCCAGCAGGCCATGCAGGCCCCCGGCACCAAGAGCACCGCCGCCATCACCGGCGGCACCTACTCGGCCGACCCCAACCACACCTTGGTCAGTTGGGAAGTGAACCATCTCGGCTTCACGCCCTATTTCGGCCTGTTCGGCGACATCAGCGGCACCCTGACCCTCGATCCCAAGAATCCCGCCGCGTCCAAGGTCGATATCACGATCCCGGTGTCCAAGGTGACGACCGCCAGCGCCGGTCTGACCGCGCATATGCTCCGCGCCGGCAAGGACGGCGGCAAGCCCGACTTCTTCGGCCCCGCCCCCGCCGACGCCAAGTTCGTCTCCACCTCGGTCAAGCCGCTGGGCAGGGACAAGGCGACCGTCGTCGGCAATCTCACGCTCAACGGCATCACCAAGCCGGTGACGTTGGCCGTCACCTTCTACGGCGCGGGCAAGATGCCGGCACAGATGGGCGGCAAGGAGAATGTCGGCTTCGAAGCGACCACCACGCTGATGCGTAGCGACTTCGGCGTCGACATGGGCATCCCGATGGTGTCCGACGCGGTAAAGCTGAAGATCGCCGCGGCGTTCCAGAAATAAGCGCATGGCTCCAGCCCCTCCCTCCAAAAGGGAGGGGCTGGACAACACGCCGTCCTCAGGCCCGCGCCGCGATCAGGCCGAGAAAACTGCCGCGCACGCTGTCCGATGCGTTGTCGAGCAGGCGTCGCATCTGCGCATCGAACGCATCGCCGCTGTCCCCTGCCCCACGTTGCGCCATCGTCCAGCTTCCGAACTGCCTGGTCTCGATCTCGCGATCGTGCAGGATCACGATCGCGCGGTGGCGCGGATCGCGCCGGATCCGCGCGAACGTCGCCGAGACGCTGTCGGCCGGCCCTTCCAGCACTTGCAGAAAGCGCTTACCGTCGCTCCACAGCAGGCCGGTCACGCCGTCCAAAGCATTGTTCTGTCGCGATTGCGCGACGATCCGTGGCACGTCGATCACGACGGACGGAGTGCTTGAACTCACATAAAGAAGCTGGCGCAGCGGCGTGTGATCGGTATCCATCGCGCCCTCCTAATATCGATCGCCATCGCGGGCATTGAGATCGATCAAGCCGCAATCCACGCTGGACAGCACGCACCTCGCCGAGCTAGGCACGCGGCAATGACGCAAGGCCTGCTCCTTTCGCTGCTTCGACTTACGCGCCCTTAGGCGCGATACCTCGCCGTGCGCGCCCTGAGGCGCGGCGCAGCGACCCGCCTAAGGGACCGACCCGCCCCGAACGACGACCCGAAGTTCTGCGAGACACCCGATGCTGCGTGATCCTTCCGTAAAATACCGCCCCTTCCCCCAGATCGATCTGCCCGACCGGCAATGGCCGTCCCGGACGATCGTCCAGCCTCCGCGCTGGCTCTCGACCGACCTGCGCGACGGCAACCAGGCGTTGATCGACCCGATGGACGCCGAAAAGAAGACGCGGATGTTCGATCTGCTGTGCAAGGTCGGATTGAAGGAGATCGAGGTCGGCTTCCCGAGCGCCGGCGCGACCGAATTCGATTTCATCTCCGGCCTCGTCCAGCACGGCCGCATCCCCGACGACGTGACGATCCAAGTGCTGACCCAATCGCGCCGCGACCTGATCGAGAAAAGCTTCGAGAGCCTGAAGGGCGCGCCGCGCGCGATCGTCCATCTCTACAATGCGGTCAGCCCGGCGTGGCGCAAGATCGTCTTCGGCATGACCCGTGACGAGGTTCGCGCGATCGCGATCGAGGGCGCGAAGATCCTGCGCGATTGCGCCGCCGACCAGCCCGAGACCGACTGGACGTTCGAATATTCGCCGGAAACCTTCTCCACCGCCGAACTCGATTTCTCGGTCGAGGTGTGCGCGAGCGTCATGGAGGTGCTGGCCCCCACGCCGGACAGGCCGATCATCTTCAACCTGCCCGCCACGGTCGAATGCGCCACGCCCAACATCTATGCCGACCAGATCGAATGGTTCGGGCGCAACATTCCCAACCGCGACAGCGTGGTGATCTCGCTGCACACCCATAACGATCGCGGCACCGGCGTCGCGGCGGCGGAACTCGGCATGATGGCCGGCGCCGACCGCGTGGAGGGCTGCCTGCTCGGCAACGGCGAGCGCACCGGAAATTGCGACCTCGTCACGGTCGCGCTCAACATGTACACGCAAGGTGTTGATCCAAAGCTCGATTTCTCCGACATCGACGAGATCGTCAACACCGTGAACTATTGCACGAACATCCCCGTCCATCCACGGACGCCCTATGCCGGCGATCTGGTCTTCACCGCGTTTTCGGGCAGCCATCAGGACGCCATCAAGAAAGGCTTCGCCGCGCAGGCGGAGCGCAACGACGAAGTGTGGGAAGTGCCCTATCTGCCGATCGACCCGGCCGATCTCGGCCGCAGCTACGAGGCGGTGATCCGGGTCAATTCGCAGTCCGGCAAGGGCGGCGTCGCCTGGGTGCTGGAACAGGACAAGGGCCTTAAGCTGCCCAAGCGCCTGCAGGCCGATTTCAGCCGCTACGTGCAGGCCTATGCCGATGAAACGAGCCGCGAACTGAACGCCGCCGATATCTGGCAGGTATTCGAACGTACTTATCTGGCGCGCGACGCCGACCGGTTTGCGCTACGCGACTATGAGGAAAGCGGTGCCAGCGGTCAGCGGCTGTTCGTCGGCCGCGTCGCGGTCGATGGCGAGGAACGCTCGATCTCCGGGCGCGGCAACGGCCTGATCTCCGGCGTCATCGCCGCGTTGGGCGACAGTACGGGGCCGGCGCTCGACGTGGTCGATTACAGCGAACACGCCATCGGCCACGGCGCGGATGCGCAGGCCGCGGCCTATGTCGAATGCCGCACGGCAGAGGGACGTATCGTATTCGGCGTGGGGCTCGATACCGACATCGCAACCGCGAGCGTGCGCGCGGTGCTGAGCGCAGCGAACAGGGCCTGACCGGGTTTCTCGATCCCTCTCCTGCATCGGAGAGGGGTCAGGAACGCTTCCGCGAGATCTCGCACCCGATCCGCGCATCCGGATACACATCGGCCTTCATCGTCCGCACCCGCACCTGACGAACGCGCGTATCGGCGAGGCACAAAGCCGCGATCGTCTCGCATAACGTCTCCTGCAGTGCGAAGCGGCGTTCCGCCGCCAATCCCAGGATGCCCTCGCGAACGAAATCGTAATCCAGCACCTGTTCGATTGCATCCTGGCCCAGCGGCTCCGGATAATCGACCGTCATCTCGACCCAGATGATCACCCGCTGCGGCTCGACCTCATAGGGGTGGATGCCAAGCCGGATCATGACCGCCAAGCTATCCAGGATCGTGGTGAACTCAGCCATGGTCACGGTCGAACATCACATCGCGGTCGCGCTTCAGGAAGCGTTGCCCGCAATCCACGAACAGCGTCTGCCCGTTCAACCCCGCCGCGCCCAACAGGAACGACACCGCGCGCGCCACGTCCGCCGGATCGACCGGTCGGCGCAACACATTCTCGCTCGCGACCGCGCGAAACTCGTCCTCGCTCTGGTCGCCGCTCGGCAGCGTGATCCCCGGCGCCACCGCATTCACGCGGATGCGCGGTCCCAAAGCCTGGGCCAGCATCGCCGTCGCACCGGCCAGGGCCGTCTTGCCGCCGGTGTAAGAGAAGAAATCGGAGTTCAGATTCGCCACCTTCTGATCGAGCAGATTGACCACCGCGCCCTCCACCAGATCGTCCTGCCGCGCCAATGCCGACGCCAGCAACACCGGTGCCGAATGCCCGATCGCGTAGAGCCGCGCCAGCAGCGCCGCATCGAGCGCGGGCGGCGTATCGTACGCGAATGCGGAAGCGCTGTTGACCAGCCCCTGAACCGGCCCACCGGCCACGACCCGCGCCTGGGCGAACAGATCGTCGATCGCTGCGCTGTCGGCCAGATCGCCCTGCACCACGCCCGCCGCGCCGATCTCCCCGGCCAGCGCCTCGGCCAGCTCGCGCGACGACCCGTAATGCAGCACGACGCGCGCGCCGTCGGCAGCCAGCGCCCGCGCGATCACCGCGCCCAGCCGCTTCGCGCCGCCCGTCACAAGGATCGTCCGCCCGTCGATCATCCGTGCATCAGCGCAAGCACTTCCTTGCGGCTGCGTTCGTCCTCGCGAAACACCCCCATCATACGGCTCGTGACCATCTTGACGCCCGGAGTGCGCACGCCCCGCGCCGTCATGCAGGCATGACTCGCCTCGATCACCACCGCCACGCCATGCGGCTTCAACCCATCCCAGATGCAGTCCGCTACCTCGGCGGTCAGCCGCTCCTGCACCTGTAGCCGCCGGGCGAAGGCGTTCAGCACCCGCGCGAGTTTGGAGATCCCGACGACATGGTCGCGCGGCAGATAGGCGATGTGCGCCTTGCCGATGATCGGCGCCATGTGGTGCTCGCAATGCGACTGGAACGGGATGTCCTTCAGCAGGACGAGTTCGTCGTAACCGCCGACCTCGTCGAACACACGCGACAGGTGCTGCCGGGGATCGTCGTCGTATCCGCTGCAATATTCCTTCCAGGCGCGCGCCACGCGGACCGGCGTATCGACGAGTCCCTCGCGCGTCGGATCGTCGCCCGACCAGCGGATCAGCGTGCGGATCGCCTCCTGAACCTCTTCCGGCACGGCAATCTTCGCCGGTATGGCGGCAATTTTTTCAGGCTCCGGATCCGATCCGAGGTCGGTCATCTATAATTCCTAGAACAAACAAGCACAGGGTGACGCTACGGCAAGCGCGCTCTGTGTGAATTGGGCTGTCATGCCACCTGTCTCATTTGGGCAACGGCGGCGCAAGCCCGCAGTTTTGCGTGGGATTAGGCCATTGACGGCGCTTTCCGGCGGGGTCTACGTCTGTGGGGTCGAGAGACAGATTTCGCAAGACGACCCCGAAGATCGCCAGCGAAGACAGGAGAGGGAAATCATGAAGAAATTCGAATTGTTCGCCGCATCCGCGCTCGCCCTGGTCATCTCGATGCCGGCGGTCGGGCAGACCAACACGCCGTCGCTGCCCTCCGATCCACCCCGTACCAGCGCATCAAGCGCGCCGGACAATGGCAAGGACGAAGAGATCATCGTCACTGCCACCAAACGCGAACAGACGCTGCAGGACGTGCCGATCTCCGTTTCCGTCACGTCGCAGGCGACGATCGAACGCGCGCAGATCCGCGATCTGATCGATCTCCAGTCGGTCGTTCCCTCGCTCAAGGTCGCGCAGCTCAACGCGGTCGGCCAGACCAACTTCATCATCCGTGGCTTCGGCAACGGCAACGGAAACGACGGCATCGAAAGTTCGGTCGGCGTCTTCATCGACGGCGTGTATCGCTCACGCTCCGCCGCTGGCCTGGACGATCTGCCCGAGATCGAGCGCGTCGAAGTGCTGCGCGGGCCGCAATCCACCTTGTTCGGCAAGAACGTGTCGGCCGGCGCGATCAGTATTGTCACCAAGAAGCCGTCGTTCGAAGGGGGTGGCAAGGCCGAAATCACCTATGGCAATTTCAACCAGATGCAGGCGCGCGCCACCGTTACCGGGCCGATCAGCGAAACCATCGCCGTGCGCTTGTCTGGCAGCGTCAATCAGCGCGACGGCTATTTCAGGAATGTTACTACCGGATCCGATGTCAACGATCGGAACCGGCACTCGATTCGCGGCGACATATTGTGGCAGCCATCGTCCGATTTCTCACTGCGCGTGATCGCCGACTATAATCTGATCAAGGAACGCTGCTGCGGCGTGTTGACGATTCTGAACGGGCCGGCAACGCAATTGATCGGCGCGCCGGTTTCGGCCGGTGGCGTAGGCAAGAATATCGGCAATCCGGCGGCGGTGTTCGACCGCAACGTCATCTTCAACACCAACCCCACCAACCGCGTGCGCGGCGAGGGTATTTCGGCCCAGGCAGACTGGGATGTAGGCTTCGCCAAGCTGACTTCGATCACCGCGTATCGCAATCAGGTAAATCAGTCGCAACAGGACATCGATTTCACGGCAGCCGATATTTCGAACAATACCACTGCCAATGAAATCAAGACCTTCACGCAGGAAATTCGTCTCGCATCGGATGGCAACGGTCCGTTCTCCTGGCTGCTTGGAGGCTTTTATCAGGATGAGAAGCTCGACACCGGTCGCCGGGTAGCCTTCGGTACAGACGCCCGGACATATCTGAACGCCTTGACCGGTGGCCTGTTGCCGCTGCTGGAGGGCCTGCAAGGCCTGCCGACCGGCACGTATTTCGCACCAGGCCAAGGCATCACGGACAATTACAAACTCAAGCAGCGCTCGTTCTCGATCTTCGGCCAGGCCGATTACAAGGTTACCGATCGCCTGACGCTGACCGGCGGCCTGTCGTATCTCAACGACCGCAAGGCGGCGCAATCGGATGTGGTGGTGACCGATCAGTTCTCGCTGCTCAACCTCGAGAATATTCCTCGCTTCGGCTTCGTCCCGTTCGCTGCGTTGCCCGCAAGCGTGGCGGGTTGCCTGTTGCAAAAGGGCTATGTGCCGGGCGGCACGGTTCCGGTGAACCTGTTCGGATCGTCGCTCGGCTCTCGCCTGCCCGGCCCCGGCTCGGCCCCATGCCCAGCCTCGCGCGCCGGGGTTAACCCGTTCGCTCTGAACGGCGCGCAATTCTTCTACGCCAACACCGCCAATCATGCGCCGGTCAACTTTCCGAACGCCAACGAATCCGGCATCCTTAAAGGCGACAAGGTCACGTATGCGGCCCGTGCCGCTTACGATTTCGGCTTCGTCAACGCCTATGCCAGCTATTCGACTGGCTGGAAGGCCGGCGCATACAATCTGTCCTCGGACAGTCGTCCGCCAGACGCGAACGGCGTCGGTCGTTCGGCAGCCCCAGAAAACGTCACCGTCTACGAAGCTGGCCTGAAGGCCAAGTTCACCGGCGGCTATTTCAACCTCGCGGTGTTCAAACAGACGATCAAGGGATTCCAGTCCAACGCCTTCACCGGTCTCGGCTACAGTCTGGTCAATGCCGGCAAGGAGTCGGTCAAGGGCTTCGAGATCGATGCCGCGTACCGTCCGATCTCGTTCCTATCCTTCACTGCGGCGGCAACATACCTGGATCCGAAGTTCGACTCCTTCACCGGCGCGGCCTGCGTGAATTATGATACGGTCCGCTGCCCGATCAATCCGCTGACCGGGCTGCGCCCCAACTTTCGCGATCTCACCGGTACGGTTCCGGCCGGCATCCCGAAGTGGAGCGTCTCCACCTCCGCCACGCTCAGCCACGATCTGTCAGACGGCATCAACGCCTACTTGCGGGGCGAATATGACTACACCAGCAAGTTCCAGCTTACCGACACGACTCCGCCGGAATTGTCGACTTATGGCCAGAACATCGTCAACGCCAGCATCGGCGTCACTTTCGTGAAGGCCCAGCTTGAGGTGATGGGCTTCGTCCGCAACCTGACGCAGGATAATTTCCTGATCTCGACCTTCCCGACCGTGGCGCAGGACGGGAGCTATAGCGGCTATCCCAATCAGCCGCGCACATACGGCATCACGGTGCGCAAGTCGTTCTGATCCAAGGCTCCAATACTTGAACCTTCTGGCCTCCGGCGACAAGCCGGGGGCCTTTTTCTTGCAACCAACCGACCGCTCCCGCGCTGTTACTTCGCACAGAGGAGAGCGAGCATGAGCGACCTGAAGAAAGGCGACGAAGTCACTTGGAAATCGCACGGCGGCACCGCGCATGGCCATGTCGAGAAGAAACAGACCAGCCCCACCACCATCAAGGGTCACAAGGTCGCCGCCACCAAGGATGATCCGCAGTTTATTGTAAGGAGTGACAACGGCGGAAAGGCGGCGCACAAGGAGGGCGCGCTGAAGAAGGCGTGAATCGATGTCGGCTTGAACGGCACATCAGGAAGGACAATTTATGGCGAAGACCCCAACTGCGGCCGCGGCCCCCAAGACCGGCGGCATCCATGCCCCCGTCCAGCCGTCGCCCGAGCTCGGTGCGATCGTCGGCAACGACAAGCTGCCGCGCAGCGAAGTGATCTCAAAGGTCTGGGAGTACATCAAGAAGCACAACCTTCAGAACCCGGAAAACAAGCGTGAAATTCTCGCAGACGAGAAGCTGAAGAAGGTATTCGGTCGCGACAAGTGCACGATGTTCGAGATGAACAAGTACATCGCGGCGCACCTCAAGGCCTAACCGCCGGCGCGGCTCCGCCCGCGTCCGCCAACAGGCACGGAACAGGCCCGGCAGCATCGCTGTCCGGGCCTTTTTCGTTTGGGGAATCGGAAGCAAGCGACGACAGCAGGCGCTCAGTCGGAGGATCGATCGCTCGTGTTTCTCCTTTAATCGCCGCTGATCTCGCCATCGTCATCCGGCAATTTTTCCTTCACACGACGAGAACGGACCTCGCTCAGAACATCTTCCATGTCATAAAGCAGCTGGCGCCCGACGTCGGTTTTGCCATTGCTGTCGGTAGGATCGTCGGCGAACAACGCCTTGGCCCGCGCGGCCATGTCGATCAGCCGTGCATAGCGATCTTCTCCCAATTTCTTGCGCACGAGGCCGAACCCCTCCACCAACTGATGGAACCGGCTGTCGATGTTACGGTTCGGGAAAACCCCGGTATCGTCGATGAACGTGGGCGCCCCCAACACCATCGATCCTATCAGGTCGTTCACCTCGCTGAGCGACGCCGGAATATAGGGATTGGGATTGTGATAAGGATTGGGCCAGGGAATAGTCATCGCTTGGTCTCCGGACGTGAAATAACATAGCTCGATTCCGCCCCCAACTGACGTGGGCGAATAATGACGACGCTACTAGGTCGGAAGTCGGCGTTGAAGAAACCACGGACTTGCGGCGTCTGCAACGTCTTGCGAGTAAGCGTTACATCATATGCGATATTACCCGCGCGGGCATCGGGTCGCCGATAGGTCAAATCGGTGCCGGAACTGTCGTCTTCCCTGCGGTTTACACGCACCGGCCCCTTTGCAGCGGAGTCGATCCCCGCCTGATTATAGCGTTCGCGAAGTTCGCCACGCACTTCGCGATCGATGTAGTTGCCCAACGCTTCCTGCTCAGAAAGGCGAATTTTCAGCTTTCCCGTTCGCAATAACTCTACACCGCGATCGTACGCCTTGTCCGTCCGCTCTTGGATAAATCGCAATGTCTCGACTTGCAGAGGCCCTATGTCCTGACGGACGCGCAGCAGTACGGCTGCTCGAGTAAACCGAAGTTCGTTCAGCTTGTTGATATTGCCTTCCACGGTTTCCACCGGGCCAAGGCCCTCATAGTGCCATGTCGGGTCGATCGCCTTGATCTCCCTGATAACCTGTTGTGACTGGTCATTCAGGATTTCGACCGCCGCGCCATTACCCGGCCCGGTTAGGTCGAAAATATTATCGGCGATCGCGAAAATTGGGCCGGCCGGCGAATTACGCAGGCCCGGCACCGCCTGTTCCAACGTCATCGGGTCTTCGAATGCCCGGCTATTACTACCGCGACCCGCGGATCCTAGACGTGCAGGAGGCCGGACATTGTTCGCCTCCGACGATGTAGCTGAGCCTGCTCTGCGGTCGGTTGCCCCAACGCCGCGACCCGGTGTGCTAGAACCCGCCGGCCGAGCATATCTGCTTACCCGCCCGCGCGGGCCGCCCGGGGCAAACGTGAAACGACCGTTTTCCGGGTCATGCCAGGAATTGAACTTGAGTTCGATGCCGTCGACCTTGCGAACCGAGGGCAGATTCCCCGTCCGCAGCCAGGTCGTAAACGCGCGTCGCCGTAGGTCTTCCGATATGTGAACCATGTTGCCCCCGCCAATCGTCAGGCGAGAACATTTGTGGAACGATTTCCAACTTCTCAATCATGCAGAGGTATAATGTTCATGCACCAAGGTGCATGTGACTCGAGCCGCTTTGCAGGATTGGTGTCCCCGGCGAGATTCGAACACGCGGCCTACGGTTTAGGAAACATCCGTTTACCCACGCAGAACTGCCGTTTTTTGGGCCATTGCCCCGAATCGGTAATCAGGTCGGGAATCACGGGTTGATCGGGAGGCTTCGCGCCAGCCTCGAAGGCGCGACAATAACCACGAGCTAAGATGCTTTGGGCATGACCGGCGCTACTAAATGAAATGTCCGAAGCGGCCGAAAAATAAATATTGGAATCGCCGCTCAGCCCTTGCGTTTTTCGGAGGCCAGCTTTGAGCGGCATCACATCTTGAACCGATTGAATCTTTGCCATGAAATGACTCGTGCGAGCGACGAACCGAGTCCCTAATCTGCCATTTACCGGGTTGCGCCTTTGGGCGAATCGCCACACAGTCCGGGTGTGGGTTCCCATCTCGAACCCATGGGAATAGTAGGAAGGGTCTCGCAAGAGGCTCAGCGGTTGCGTGTTTAGCAGCGCATCGCGCAAGTCTTGGGTGCCAGCCCTGTCCCTTCCTACTGTTCCAATTGATACGCGTAAGCGGTTGTTTACAGCAAGCGGCATTTTGACGGGACGGTCAAAAAGCCAGATTAAAAGCCAAATTAAAAGTCAGCGACTTATCAGCCCTTCGGATCATCGTCCGGAGGCGTGGTGCTCAGGATCGAGCGCGCCAGATTCTTGATCATCGTCACCCCGGCTGATTTGGCGATGCTGATGACGCCCACGCCAAGCGATCCGATCCCGATCCCGGACAGCGTGGCGTTCATAATCCCCAGCCCTCGGTCGGCGACAATCACGCCGGTCAACAGCACGGACAACGCCGTCACGAGTAGCTCGAACACCCACACTTTCTTGCGCTTCGATGGCGTCGAGATCGTGATGCCCCGGACGATCAAAGCGGCGAAGCAGGCGCAAAAGATGGGCATCACCCAACCGATGGGGGAATGGGGAACGGCTGTCATCGTGGCCCCGGATGCAGCGGCGCTTACAACGAGGCCGACGCTGGCAGGGTAGTTGATCACAGACTATTTATCGGAATGCCATCCCGAGGGTGACGCTACCGGCCAGAGCCGCAGCCAAAATAACCACTGAAATGAACCGTTTAAGGCTGGCCAATTTGTGGTCCTGCCAGACGACCGAGGACGGCGAACGGAGGCGCAAGAGGATTTCAGGATAATAGACCCAAAAGGTGGCCATCCAGAACAACACCGGCACCAAAGACACGGAGTCGAAGACCCGCTTAACCGATAGGATCGTCTGCAAAGTCGCCGGGGCGGCTTCGCCGTATGAGATCATAGAGGCCACCTCTGGCACGCATCGCATCGTGGCGGTCACACAGACGGCCAGAACCAACGCTCGCAACGCGGCTGCGGCATCAATGCCAAGCTCGCGATCCTCATAAAGATGAGTGGCCAGCATGCCGCCAAGCATAATCGCCAATGACGGAATGACCGTGAGGGAGAATAGGGCAAACCAGAACAGCGTTCCGCTACCGTCGAAGCTCTGCGGGAATGGCGATGTGGTGGCGATGTGGAGCGCCTTCTGTGCAATTTGCGTGTGCATCACTTCACCTCATCGAACTCATCGAAGGGGTTGGGTTCTGCCGCAGGTTGAACCGGGGCTTGGGTCTCGACGGGATCGACTTTGGGCTGGCCGTCAATCGTGATGGCGTGGTCGGGCACCTTACCGGAGACCAGCGCGTCTTTGAGACCGAGGATGTTCTGAGCCATGGCCGGATTGCGACGGGCTGCTTCTGACAACCGCTTCGCCACTACCTCAATCCCACGGTTCTCCGATGCCGCTACAAGAGCGCGGGCAACGCCGGGAGACGCCAGAAGCCTACCACCACCGAGGGCTGCGAGGACGGCTGGATTGAGCAAGCCACCCATCCCGACCGCGCCCAACTCCGCGATGTTGCCGACCGTGTAGCCGGAACGGCTGGCGTTGCCCTTAGCGCGGAGTGCCCGGTTCGATGATGCCACACGCGCGAGATTATCCAGATCGCGCACGGTCCGAGCCGGGAGGATCGCCGCCTTGGCTTCGTTGCTGAACTTGTCCCGTCCCCAACTGGTGAGGAAGGTTTCCAAAGAGAATGCCTCCCCGGTCAAATCCTGCTTGCCGGGATTCGCGCGGCCAAGACTGTTGATGATCGCTCCGCGAACACTGGCCTGTTGATCAGCCGGGAGGACGGCCAGAGACCGTGCAAGCTGGCCGTAGTCGGTTCTCGACATGCGGGCGATATTGTCCGCCACGGTGTCCGCGCTGTGCTGTCCATCGCCCAAGATCGTCCGAATCGCTTCGAGATTTTGGCCACGAGCCGCATAATTTTGATCGGCTTGGCGATAGAGGCGAGCCGCGTCCCCAAGACCGTTGCGAGACAATCCGCCGCTGATGTCTTCGCTGAGCCGTGGCCAAAGCGAGTTCGCGGCTTCACGGACGGTGCGGTTGCCGCTGTCGATGCTGTCGCCGAACGATGTCCGAAGGCGGCGAAGGCCATCCACGGAGAAAGTGCCCGCCGCCAGATTATCGCGGAGATCGCGAAGAGACTGAGACCCGGCGACACCGCCCGGAACGGCATCCCATTGCGCCAGCTTGCGGTCGATTGCCGCGATGGTGCGTGGAGTAGGTAGCTGAACATTGCCAGCCGCGTCCGCCGCTTGCTGATAAAGATGGTCGCTGGCGAGCTTCGATTCAGCCTCATAGGCTGCAAGCGATCCCGGCGAATGCGGGTTGGCCTGTCTTGCGGCCACGGCGTTGAGGTCTTCCGCAATGCCGCCAGCCGCATCGTTGGCGATACGGTCGCGGGCGAGGCCGGAGTTCTCTTCAACGGCACGGGTAGCGCGCTGGATGCCGCCAAGGTAGCCGGGGATCAACAGCCCTTCACCCGTCGCGGTTAGCGTCGATGCGAGACCGCCGCCGCTGGTGTGCCCGACTATCGGGCGGATTTGTTCGGCGCGGGGGACGCCAGCGTTGAGGGCATCCGTGGCGTTAAGGAGTTGGCGCGCTTCGCTTGGGGTAGCGCGGTTGGCTGCGATCCGTTCGCCGATCCGGCCAGTCACGCCACCGACAACGCCTCCGAGACCGGCACCAAGTGCGGCACCTTTGGCACCGCTTTCGAGACGGTCCACGATACCACCGTCATTGGAATTGAATCCGTAGACGCCACCGTAAGCGGCACCTTCGGCACCGGCACGAGCAGCCGTTTGCAGAGCGGTGCGACCAACGGCGGCTTCGCCGCCGAACGGTAGCGTGGCGAGTGAACCCGCGATCTGCCCGGTCAGATAGGAGCCGGGATTATAATGTTGCGCGTCGGTAAGCTGCTGGCGGTTAGCATCGCGGCTCTGCGCGTATCGGTCTCCGAATGACTGGCCATCACCAAGACCGACGATGTTGCCAATGCTGTTGCCAGCCGCATCGACGGCACCCGCGATTTCGTCGCCAGCGCCAAGCGAGACGGCATCGAGCGCGCCCGTTACCGCAGCGTCAAATTTGCCCTTGTCGGGTCCGTGATATTCGGTTTGCGCCCGATCTGGCGTGGTCTGGATGCCGACCTGAATCGTGCCCCGGTTGTTTTTCCGCCATGCCAAAGCTTCATCGAGACCAGACAGCGTGTCCAATCCCTTCCCGTCTTTCGCCAGACGAGCCGCGATCTGTTCTTTGGTCGCACCACTGTTGATCAGCATGGCGACATCCGCGTTTAGCTGCTGATCGGCTTCCGAGACGGTCGCCTTCTGGTCGCCATGGACCTGCATGTTGCCTTGCCATTCTGGTGCGGCTTCGGGTGCCGGGACGGGGTCGGGTTGAGCCATTGGCTGTGGGGCGGCTTGCTGGTGCGTCTGGTGCGCGGCTTCGGGCGCATCGAACTCATCGAAGGGATTAGGTTCGGCCTGCTGAACCGGCGCCGGTGCCGGTGCCTGCTGCTGTTGCTGAGCCATAGGTTGCGCATCCGCCGCAGCGTCCGCCATCTGATCAGCGGCGACATTCGCCGGAGCGTTGCCGAAGCGGCCAGCATCCGCCGCCTCAATCGGTGCCACGAGTGGCGCGAGCAAGGTGCGATTACGCTTGGCGATGATGGAGTCGAAAAAATTGGCCATCTTATCGACCCAAGACCTGTGCAGCCGAGCCGGGACCATATTTCGCTTCGAAAGCGTCTTTTAATGCCGGGTTCGCCCGAAGCTTGGCCGCAGCGCCAGCCGGGAACGAAGGCGTTGCACCAGCGGGAGCCGCAGCGGTTGGAGCGGCACGAAGCAGCCCGGAGGCTCGCTTACGAGCGGCTTGGAGATCGCCAATGATGACGCGGAGCGATGCCTTGAACTCATCCTCCGACATGTTCGGATTGAGCGCGCCAACGGCGTCCGTGAGCTTCTTACCTTCGGCATCGGACAACGCGCCCATGCCTTTAAGAGCCTGAACCTGCGGCAAAAAGGTCTGCGCTTTGAAAGTGTCGAGGCGCGCGCGGAAGTTTGCCGCATTCGTGCCAGCGAAAGGGAGGCCGGTGACGGGATTTATCTTGCCGTAGCTGGCTGGATCGAACCCACTGCCCACCGCCGCACTAAGGCCGGGGTGAGTGAGCAAATCGTTTGCCGAACGGATGGCGATGTCCGTGGTGGCAAGACCGCTTATAACGGCCTGACGATCCTTCGCGGCATCCTTCGTCTTCCCGGCACCGGTTGTAGGAACGCCCTGCTGAATCACACGCGTTGAACGCGTGGTATCTTGCGGATTCACGACCGCCCCGAGACGGCTCATGACCTGATTTACATAGGCCTGCGTCTTCGGGCCGTGGATCGATTGATCTGGTCCACCATGGTAAAATGCAGCCGCTTTCGCTGGATCGCCACCGGTCGAATCGAGCGCCGTCTGTGTATAGGCAATGCCAAGCTTGCGCTGATATTCGAGACCTTCCGGCGACTTGGCCGTCATGAGATCGGGACGCCATGGAATATTGAGTTTCTGAGCCATGCTCTGAGCCGTAGCCGGGAGCATTTGGCTGGCACCTTGGGCACGGCCATACTTCGTCGCGGGACCAATAGCCCCTGCCCGTCCGCCAGATTCTTGGGGTTCGATGGCGTTGCGGTAAAGCTGTTCCGCCGTCACGCTACCGGGAGCGAGATTGGTCCCGGAGGTGTAGCCATCAGCGGTCTTGCCGCCGACTTCGATAACCGAATTGCCGACCGGGCTATTGATATACTGCGGTGCACGGAACACCTCTTGGCCACTCCGCGTGACCAGCGAGCCGCCCACCACAACCGGCTGTTCAGCCGCGATACGGCCAGTCTGTGCGCTGAACTCCGCCGTGTTCGCGCCCTGCTGTTTGATCGAGTCATCGACGCCCGCGCCATAGCTGTAATCGACACGGCTAAGCGCGCGGATGTTGTCATCCGTGGGATCGAAATTGTCGATGCTGGCGGCATCCAAGCCCTGATTCATCAACAGCGGCTTCGCGCTGGCAATCGCCGCACGGCGCTGTTCGTAAGGGAGCGCGCCGACCGCGTTGGTAATGTTGGCCAGCGCCGTGGTGTTCTTCGCGCCACGGTCGAAACGATCTTTGCCCAATCCGGCCAGAACGGTTGCCGATTTGTCGTCGCCGTATAGCGCCGCCTGCGCTGCGGCCTTGCTGTAATCGCCAGTGGAGAGGGCGGCTGCGATGCCGGTGCGTGCTGCCTGCTGATCGCGTTGAGCCTGCGCCTGCAATCCAATCTTACGCTGCGCATCGGCATCCGCGCGCGCGATTTCCTGCCCTTCGCGGAAGCTATCGCCAAGGTTATTAGAGGCTGCGCCGTTGCGGAGATAAGATGAGAAATCAAAAGCCATTCTTAGATACCATTTCCTTTCCGCAAGTTATTCCAAAGACTCTGATCGATTGGGGAACCGCCAAGCGTGTGTTGTGTGGGGGTGCCATACGAAGAGCCGAACACCTGTCCGCCAGCCTTCAATAGACCGCTGACGGTATTATTGATGTTCTGGCCTTGGAACATCGCGGCACCGGAAGCCGCGTCCGCTGCATTCTGCGAGATCGCATTAGAGGCATTGGCATAATTGGTGGAGACACCGGCAAGAGCGCCCTTCGCGGCGCTACCACGATTAGCCACGCTGCCAACTTGATCGACATAAGTGTTGAAAGTCGAATCAGCGACATTCATGGCCTGCTTTTGGAGCGCCTTTAAGGTCGCACCGCTGTTGCCCTGTCCGCTGGCGTAAGCGTTTGAATTGACGCCTTTAAGCGCCTCATCGACCCTGAATTGGTAGCCGGGGGTGCTGTGGAGAAGCGCGCTCGCATCCACTTTGTTGCCCGACAATCCGAACAAATCATTTATGCGGCCAGACGCGGCATCGCCAGACCCGATATCGGTCCCGAAGCGATTGGCGTTCTGGTCGTAAATGCTTTTTTGAAGTGCAAGCTGCTGAGCTTGCGAATTGGCTTGGATTTGTGCTGCGCTTTTCGCGCCCTTGCCACTGGCGACACCACCAGCGACTGAGCCAACCGCGCCAATTCCTGCGGCTACTACTGCTGCGGGCATATTAATAGAACCTCATGATCATGAGGTATTTATGCTGGCGCGTCTATACTTTGGCGGAGGTGTCCCGGCACCGCGTCGCGGGTCTGAGAGGTGGCACCGGAACAGCTAACCAATGCCAACATATGTGAGAAGCGGCAACCTGATCTTTATCAGAACACGGTGTTGTCCCCGACATCTACCGAGGGCGAAGGGATAAATGCCGGGAACGCCATGGTGTCGGCGATGAACAAAACATACGCCATAAAGGTCGTTATTAACATTTGTTATGTTCGTTCCAATGATCCGCTAACCATCTTTCGCGCGAGTTTCGAAAATATTCGACATCGCCAGCTACATGATGGTGGCCAGTGCCAGCGGAGACGCCTCCGATCTTCGGGAAGAACTTCAAGGCACGAGGGTTATCCACCGCGACTTGGCCCCAGATCATATCCGCTCCCCATTCCGTGAACATCTCATGCAGGAGACCTTTCATTTCCTCCACGAGATTGCCGCCGCGTGCGTTGGGATGGCTGATCGTGTGAACCTCATAGACACCGGGGGCGGACCATTCGAAAATCAGCGCGAGCGAAGGAAGCGGAGCGCCAGCCATCACATCGTCCATCGTCAATTCGCGGTCACCGTTATGCAGGACGATGAAGCGCCAGTCTTCGAACAAGTTGTCCAACAGAAGAAATCCATCGGTCTCAGGATGATCCTCCGGGTTCCATAGTAGCCATCTTACGGTTTCGGGGTGATTAGCCAGCGTGTTCAAGGCCGATGGGTCATAGGTTCTCATGGGGTGTCGGTCGGATATTCTTGCTGGCGCTTGTTGTGTGAAAGCTTGCCAGACTCATGGCCGGGATGGCGTGCAACGAAGGTGTGAGCGTCCGTGATAGTCATATGGGCGATGGTCGCGCGGCCAGCCGGTTGGCCAAGCTCGCGCATTAGAACCCATTCGCCGTTGATCCAGAACGGATGCTCTGCGGTAGCGTCCGGATAACCGTCCGCCTGCATGATCGGGCGTTCGAGCAAGCGAATGGCCTCCACGGGATAAGCGCCCCATTCCATGGTCGTTTCGTGTTGGGTCCAAACGAAGTCGCCAGCCCTGATCGATCCAGCCTCAACCTCAACGCCGGGACCAGAGCAGAACGCATCCGCCATCAAAATCATGGTCTCGACGGTCGGGCACTGAACGCCGGGTGGGAAGCTGCCGCCGCCTTCTGATGGAGGGCTAGTGCTGGTGCCGGGGGTCGGGACATCCCCTACCGCGTGTCTCCCCTGCCCGTTCCCCGCGTCGAGCGGATTATCCGTGGCGAAATAGGTGACGGTGCCACCGGCCTGCTGCGGGTCATTGTAATAGACATAATAAATCGTCGCGAGATTCAGCCCGGAGACGGTGCCGCCCGCCACTGAAACCGACGATCCATCGCCATATTTGCGGGTGTGCGCCATGACCGTGATAATGGCTTTGGTCGTGTCTGCGCTATCGACCGCAGCGGAGAGGACGCCGTTCGGGTCCACATAGCTGGCCACGAGGCTCGCTTCCCTGCCCTGTTGCAGGGCAATTTCGCGAACTTCTTCCGCCGTCGTAATCGCGATCCCGGCTTGTCGGAGGCTTGTTTCGATATCGTCCGCTTGCTCTTTGATTGAGTTCACAGCGGATTGGATGTTCGTAAACTGGTCGTTTAGCTGGCGCATGAACTCGGTCGTGGGGTTGCCAGTCTCCGGATCCACGATCTTCCGGCCAGCGATGATCTTCGCGATATTGAGGAACTTCAATGCCATCAGACGCTCCAACTTTCGTTCGCGAGCGCGCCGCTGATGCGGATATTCGTCGGGCTGATCGTTGAGATTTCGAAGGTTCTGGACGGCCCTTTCGTGGCACCCAATCGATAGGCGTTCAGGATGTCGCTACCGGTGCGGGCATTGAGCATGATCGGCTGAGACCAATCGGCATCGCGGGCATCGCGGTAGCGCATTTTGAAGATCGCCGGAGCCTCGCAGCCAACGCCGATTGCCAAACTGGTGTTGCGGACGGGAATGGCGGGCAAGGCGATGGTGCCTGTGACCAGTCTCTGGATCGCGGTGCCGTCATCGGTCGTGGCGTCGGGATCGAGCCGGTAGAGCTTGCCATTGGAGGCGGCACAGAGCGGACCCGCGTTAGTGTCCATACCGACCACCGGGAGCCAAACCGTAGCGTTGAGGGTGGCGAACTCGGTCCACGCCTTGGTGGCCGCGTCGTAGGTGTAGGTGCCAACGCCGGGGATGCGGAGACAGTAGAACTTATGGCCTTCGCTGGTGAAGACGAACGCGGAACAGAGATCGGTTCTGCGACGGATTTTTTCTTCTATGCCGAAGGATGAAATGCGCTGCGGAGTATCGGACAGGCGATAGACAATGGCGTCGTCGCCAACGAACAAGACGCTGTTGTCGAATAAACAGACGCTATCGCGCGACATAACGCCACGATCCATTAAACGACCGGGCGCGCGCTGAAAGGTCGCGTCGGCGAGGCCGGTAGATTGCCAGACTTCGATGCTGCGACTTCCGAACAGAAATAAATCGTCTTTGAGGCGGCGAACACCGACGATGCCGTCCGGAAGACTTTCCGCCGTCGCGAAGTTCAACGCGTCGAAGCTATCGGCACCCGGCACCAGCCAGAAGAACCGGCCATCGCTGAGACCGACCAAGAAATAGGAGTTGAGGACATCCAAATCGATGATGTTCTGATTATCGGGGAGCGGGATTTGGACCAGCGTGTCCCCGTCGTAGCTCCAAAACTCGCCAGCCGAACAGATGCCAACCCGCTCGAAAGTAGAGGCAATCGTGACCAGATCGCCATCGTTGGTGATGGGTCCGATCAGCGTGATATTCGCGCCGTCCGTGGTGTAGACCTTGTCCCCGGCGACTACGACCGTGAGGCTGGATAGGACATTATCGCTCTGGTAAATCCCACGGATCGGAGCCGGGAAATCGGCCAGCGCCACGAGACCGGGCCGTTGAAGTCTGTAAGTTTCGTCTGGCGAAGCACCGCTTTCGTCCGTTTCGAGATATAGATTTACGAGGCGCGTTTCAGGCTGTTCGCCGCGCTTGCGATCATAGCTTTGCAGCCCGAGAGGAATCGCGGGCATCAGAAATAATCACCGCGAACAACCGTGGACGGGTTGGACCAATTATGCGCGATGCCCATGTGGAACCGGGCGGCGTTCATGCGGATAATATCTGAGGCTTGCTGGCCATACTCATCGGCCAACTCGGTTGCGAGGGTGCAGACGAGACCGAGAGGATCGCGGTTGCTCATCGGTGCGGTGTCGGTGAGGGTTAGCTCCGTAAGCAGCACCCACGATTTGACCGCGCCGTCGTAGAGCCAAGCTTCGGTTTCATCGGTGTAGCTGTCCGAGATAATGACCAAAGAGCCATCGAGCGGGGCACGATCCCGGCCACAATCGTTGATGGTGTCGGGAAGCGAGATGACTCCGACCATACCGTTGCTGCGGATGACGCGTTCGTTCTCGCCAGCGGTGTAATCGCCGGTCGGGACTACATCGCGGAGGGTGCCGAACACCCCTTCCGTAATGAGGCGGAGATAGATGGCGCTGAGGACATCGAGCGCGTCATTGGCTTCGATATCGGATGGCGCGGTTCCTGCGGCCAGAACGCCAATCCGGCGAAGAGCGCGTGAAATTAGGTCTAAGCAATTCATCAGGTATTTAGCCTGAGGGTGGCTGTCGCTGCGGAGCGACCATCGCGGCTTTTGTTTGCAAACCGCTTTGCCAGCCATTGCGCCGGTTAATGGGTTTTATAGCCATTACCGTGGATCAAAATGTGTGTGCAGTTTTACGCGCTTTAAAAAGCCAACATATATCTTATGTAATTTATGGCACATAAAACGGCTTATATCGCCGGATTAAAGGTAAAGGCATTAAACAACGGTAGTTCCAAACGCCCTTACTAATTGCCATTAAACTCAGCTACTAAAAGTTATTCACAATAGATGTGATATATTGCACAAAAAAACAGCGATTTCATTCCGCGAAGCGCGATTTTACTTGCAGATTTTTTGATTTGGTCTCACGAGATGGACCGGAGGCCAGCACCGGCCAGCCTCCGATTCGAAACCGGGTTACCGCCCGGTCCTATCACTCCAACGCCACCGGTCGGCAGAGAAAGAGAGAAACCCTATGTGGCAAGCCGCCATAATATAGCAGTGCCGGGATAGGCACCGCTTAAGCCCGGACAGGGGGCGCGTCTACGATTTTCGTCGGCGCGCTCTTTGTGTGTCAGACGCTAAAAAGACGGCCTCCCGAAGGAAGCCGCCTTCTTCGTTAGAGGATTAGGCGAACGCGTTTGCGGCGTGGAAGATCGAAACCATCCCAGTCTGAACACCAGCGACCGAGAACTTGTTCTGGCCACGGATTTCCATGATTGCGCAGTTGTTTTGGTGCCCGTAGTCGAAGGTCTGAACTCGCGGCTCAGGCTTCTTTGCCCACGAAAGCGCCATGGCGTTTGCGCCGCACAACACCGCATGCCCGACGCGAGCCGAAGACGCGCCAACCGTGCCGACTACCGGCATTTCGACAACCTGACGGATGATGATGCCATTGTAGAGCAAATCTCCACCCAAGAAAATCGGGTTATCCCCAACACCACGCTCGCGCGCATCCTTGTTGGCTGCGAGGATTGTGGGATCACCCGCCAGATCGGCATAGCCTTCCGGACCAACGAACAGGACGAACCATTCACGGCCAGCCGTCGAATCGACGCGGATCGGATTGATTTTCAGCGTAGTGGTAAGCTGCGCCTTCGTCTTCGCCAGATTCAGAACACCAGCCGAGAGCTTCATGCCAGCCGTGACGGCAAGCAGGGAGTTGGCCATGTTGCCAGCAACGAGGTTGCCGTTGGCGTTGCCGAAGAGGAGGCGATCCGCGTTGTTCGTCACGAAGCTATTTGCGGCTGCACCAGAAGCGGCGAAGGGCAGATAGGTATCTTCGATGTAGGTGTTGTCAGCGTCCAACCCGCCCTTGACGACCAGCGACTGAGAAGCGGCGATGAGGTCGTCACGAAGACGCTCAGCGGACCAGTTTTTCAGCGTGTAGCGGGCCGCATCAGCGACATCGAGAACCGTGCGGAAAGTCTCGCTTTCCTGAATACCGACCGCATTACGGCGGAGGGTGGCACGGACAGCGCACGAGTAGTTCGGCATCTGCTCTTCGCTATCGTAGAGCTTCGCGCCGCCAGTGACGCCAGCGCCGGTCAGACGACCGATGTAAGGAATATGGATGACCGCACCGGACTGGCCAGTCAGATCGTTTTTAACACGAATGACCGCATCATCGCGGGTGGACATATAAGGTGAAAACGGAGTGTCGCGCACATATTCCTTGGCGTAGTCATTGGACCACTGTGCGACTTCCGATGCATTTGCGAGTTTAAAGTTAGCCATTATTTCCTTTTGTTAATTTTTAAAAATTGCGTCGAAATCATCGTCTTTTCCAAATTTTTGAGTGGTTGCTTCGCGCGATTTCGCGCTAACTAAGCTCTTTGGTCCAAGGTCTTTCGAGGCCGTAGGTTGTATTGCAACCGGCAATGCTTCCAATGCTGAGGTTGCCAGCCCGAGTTCAGCGGCGCGTCTGCGGACGAAAGCGTCCGGATCGGTGTCGATTTCTTCGAGCATATCGGCGCGTTTCTTTTGCTCGATTACCCATTTGACCGGATCAGCCTGCTGCAACATGCGAACTCCAAAGGTCGGATCGGTCGCATCGACCTGTCCGCCCCAATCCGCCAATTCATCGATGAACTCTTGACCATATTCGGCCAAAGCTCGCTCGCGACTTTGGAGGAAATTCTGTTGTGCAATCTGTTCGGCGACTTGCTGTGATACAAACTTCTGTTGGTATTCGGCAAAGCCCGTGGGATCATCGTAAGGATCAGGAATGGTCCGATTAGCCTGCTTCGCTTCATATTCGGCGATGCGTGCATTCGCTGTTGCAAGAGCATCTCTTGCCTCTCGTGCCCTATCCCGTTCTGCGTGAACTGCTGAAAGTGGAACCATCTTGGGTTCCTCTACCTTGGGTTCTGCTTCCACTGCTGCTTCGACCGTCGCCGCTGCCTCTGTGGATTCTGCCGGTTCAGTCGTCTCAACCTCACGGGTCTCGATTACTGCCTCGACTTCGGGATGTTGTTCACTTGAAGTGAAGAAATCTTCCAACTCTCTTTCCATAACTACCTCAACCAACTACGCGTGGCCTGCGAAACGCCCGATTAAATGACGGCGACTCATCTTCGATCACGGCTCGAAAGACCGGCTGCGCACACGGTATGCAGCGTCCGAAAGCGCCCTTGGGTTGGCGACACCGAAGACCGGTGAGGGTCTCTGTCTTTATTTATGCTGGCGCGCGAACAAGGTGTCCCAACCGTTAGTAAATTCGGCGTGACATTCGGATTAGTCCACGCAATATCCGACATTCGTCACATAGGGGTCTGAGATGAAGTGGTTTTTAGCGTTTACACTGGCGGGCATGGCTACACCGACTTTTGCTGCGGTGCCGTTCAACGGCAACCAGACTTATAGCCTACCGGGGGCGACGGTCGCACCGGGTAATCAGCTATATCTCGGCGTGAACGCCAGTTTGAATTACACGCTGACGGGATCGTTCACGATCACATCCGGAAACGGCGATATCGGTATTCGTCCGCTGGTTACAACGACGCTGAACAGCCTTTATGCCGGGTCAATTAATAGCCTCACTTACTCGTCTTCTTATTCGTATTTCTCGGGTGGATCGGTAGGTGATACAGTCAATTTCTCACTGCAATATAATTTTACGAACACGGGATTCATTCTTCCGACCGATGGCAGTGCCGGTTTAATCTATTTATCACAGAATGCATCCGTGTCGCCGATTGATCTTGGCGCGTTCGGCGTGACGGTAAACAATTACGCGCTGTCATTCACATCAGGCCAAGTGGACTTCACCTATATCCAGCGTCCCATTGCTGCCGCCGTGCCGGAAATCGGGACTTGGGGCATGATGATCGCAGGCTTCGGCATGATGGGTGGCGCGATGCGCTATCGTCGCCGGTCGGTACGGATCGCCTTCGCCCGATAGTGCCAATACAGTCAAGGAAGCCGCTGGCCGGAAGGCTGGCGGCTTTCTCGTGTCAGTATCCGGGCTGCGGCTGCTGCGGCTGCGGCTGCGGCTGCGGCTGCGTGGCCAAATGCATTGCGACCAAGGCTTGGGTTTCAAGCTCCGTGCGCTGAGCTTCGGCAACGGCCTTGCTTGCGTGTGCGGCATCCTTGGCCGTCTTCGCCTGCTTTGCCTCGATGTCAGTTTTGGCGTTTTCCATTTGCATTTGTGCCGCTGCGGCCTGCTGTTCGCCGCCCTGCTGCTGCTGTTCCGCCGCCAGACGCTTGATCCGGTCGATGGTCTCGCGCTTGTTTGGAAGCTGGCTCATTTCCAAGATCAGCAAGAACTCCGGCGACGAGATCGGCGTCTTGGTCGCGCTGGCGTATTCGAGGATTTGGGTCGAGATTTCGTGTTGCAACGAGATCGTGTCTGGCGTGGTCGAGAGGATGATATCGAGGTCCAACTCGGCAAGACGGTTCTTCATGCCGACAATGCCCATACCGGCGCGCATGATCGGCTGGCCGGTCATCGGATCGACGGCGGGTTGACCGGTCGCCGGGTCGATAACGGGCTGCTGCACCGGACCCATAACCGGCTCATTGATCGTCAAAAACTCAACGGCGCGCGGATCGTCGGCAATGCGGATCGCGGTTGGCTGGTCCAAATGCTCCTTAGCGATCAACCACATCTTGCGGTAAATCGTGAGTTCGAAGTCTTCGAAACGGCTAAATCCACGGCTGATTTCCGTGTTTCCCGCCTGTTGAAGGATCTGGCGCGCGCGGCCAGATTCACCGGCTCCGCCAGAGCGTCCGAGGACAGCCGGGGTTGGTGCCATACGGTCCAGATCGGCCATGGACTGTTGAAGAATGAGCATCTGGCCTTGCGCCAGATCGGGTGCCTGAATTGGCGAATATCCGAACGGAATAACGCCATCGGCCTTGCCACCTTCGCGGCGTGCGATGTCTTTGTTCGCCGCTGGTGCATACAGATCGGTCTGTTGCATCTGGCGATGATTCACGAGGTGCAAAAGGCGCGAAGAACGCGCGTTTACGCTGTCTTGGAGCGGCACCATGTTGCGGATCGGGCCGTAGCGGGTGCCGTCCGGACGCGTTTCGAAGCTTGCCGCAGTAATCGGGCAAATGGTCTGGCCGTAGTCGTCATGATAGACGGACTCGCCAGCCCAAAGCATACCGGCATCACAGAAAATAGCGCGGTGCCAGTCGCCAGCAATTTCATAGTAGAGGTCTACAACACGAAGACGGTCTCGCTTCGGGCTGCACCACCACTTTTGCTTGTTATCTTCATCGAAGAACGCCGCGGCATCGCCATTTTTAGGGCTTCCAAGAGCCGCATAGGCCTCCGGGAACATGGCTTCGACATCCGTAGCTTCCACCATCTTACCCAAGCCCATGAACTTTGCATCTTCGAAGTCATGTTCACGCGACAACGGGTCATAAATGAGGTCTTCCCAGCGGATTCGGCTGGCGGTGATATGATCCCCGGCAAACTCCAAGATTGCAGCGCAAGTGCCTTCAATCAGGAAGTTTTCCGAGGATTTACGGCGCGTCGTCTGCCAATTTGCCCGTTCGGCGAGGTAGCGAAGGGTCTTGGTCGCAACATCCGCCGCATCTTGGCTCTGCGGAGTGCGTGGAAAGGCTTCGGGATCGCTCGAAGCGGCATCAACAAGGCCAAAAAGGCCATTGATCGCAGGAGCAATTTTGTTGTTTGGGTGTGGCGGCTGGCCGCGTTTGGCCAGCGTTGCCTTCATTTCGGCGCTGATCTGGTCGCCGTCAAAATAGCGACGATCCCGCTTGCTCAGATTGGCGTTCGTGCGTCCGGAATCCAAAAATCCCTGCACGATCTGCTTTAAATGACCATGCGAATACGGTGCTTTGTAGGTATCTGCGATTACTTCGTTGAGAGGCTGTTCTTCCATCCACTATTTAGCCCCAACACGCATCGCTCGCGTCTGGTAGGGACGGGACATAGTATTCGTCTTTTGCAGGCTTGTGTTTTACTACCGGAATGAACGCCGGAAGGGCTTCGGCGATAACCCTCGCCATCGCTGAATCCGCGTCCACCTGATCGTCATGCTTGCCGTGAGGAAAGGTCAGATATTCCGTAAGCGCGCCGTCACCTACCGCCCCCACGGGTAGGTAAACGCGCCCCATTGAAGCCATGGCTTGGTAGCTGGTGGCCTTCGCAACCTTGTCCCCGGAGCCGCGTGTCGCGAGCGGGATAATCCGACAAAAGGTGTCGGTTTCGAGCATCGCCGCGTTGACCATGCTGCTGATCGCCGACCATGTATTATCGTTTTCGGGATACCATCCCATCGGGTTCCATTTTTTGATCATGGCCAGCGCCCCGGTCTCACCGATCATCGGCTTTCCAGTCTCTGGATCGCGGGTCATGCCGATGGCGACATCCATGGTGCAACGGTCGCGGAAGCTATCGACCATCCAGATATTCCGGCCCTCATCAACGCCCCACATCCGGAAGACATTGTAGTCGCCCCGGCCAGACGGCGCGTGGTCGCTTGTCATGTAATAATGGAGGTTTTTGGGAAGTTCGTGCGGCTCGAAGCGGTTGAACCAAGACTCTACGAAGAACCCGTCATCCAGCGGAACCGGGCGCTGCTGATACTGGCCAGCAAAACCAAAGACGCCAAGCGCCTCTCGATAGATCGCAATTTGCTCATCGGTGTAGCGTTCGGGGAACATGTTCTCCCCTTCCTCCCGATGATCGACCCAACCGATGCGGGTTGGCTTTCGGACTTCGCCGTCCGCAAAGAGCGGGATGCATAGATGATCGAACTTCAACGCTTTCTTGGATAAAATCTCGCCACTCAAATCCTCTTCATGAAGCCGCTGCATCACGACGATGATTGAGTCTTTCTTGGGATTGTTCAGACGGTTCATGACCGACCGGAAGAAGTTCTCGACGGTGCCTTTTCTGATGACTGTGGACTCGGAGGTTTTGACGCTGTGCGGATCGTCCACGATGACGATATTGCCGCGCGAACCCGTCATGGCGCTGATCGGGTGCGCCTTGCGGAAGCCCTTGGCCATGTTGGAGAAATTGGACTTGCCGTCGCTGTCCTGAACGAACTCAATCGGCCAGTAGCGTTGATACCAACTGGTCTTCACAAGATTGCGATGTTCGCTCGCGTCTCTAATCGCGAGTTCTTCGTTGTGCGCGGCGCTGATAATGCGCTTGGACGGATCGCGTGCCCAAACCCAAGCCGGGAATAGCACATCCACGATCTTTGACTTACCGGAGCCGGGACAGATATTGATTAGGAGCCGCTGGCCACCAACTTCGTAGACATCTTGGAGGTGGTCCGCTAAGACCTTGATATGCCAGTTATTGACGAAGGGTTCGGGGTCGATTTCGCCCCAAGCTGCGGCAATGAAGGCTGCGAAAGAGCGTTCGTAATACTCCTTCGCAACCTTATCGATTTCGCGCTGATTGAGCAGCGCATTCTTGGTCATTTGGTTTCGGCGGTCTTCTTCGCCGCCATGATCTGCGCGATGACTTCATCATTAAGCGATTTCACATCGATTGAATCAAAGGTATCGTTGCCGCCGGAAACGCGAATGCTGGTCGCTGGCTTGCCAAAGGCGCGATCATTGAACTCTTTAATTGCGGAGATGCGCGCCGTCGCTGGCGTGTCTTTCGCCGCGATAACCTTCATGAGTTCGAAGAAAACATGAGCCGCGTTCTGGCGGTAGAGTTCGGCTATCTCGACTTTGTTGCCGACATAATCTTTGACATATTGCGGCTTATTGCCGCCCTTGGGGTTGCCGCTCTGGCCTTTCTGAAATCGGCCTTTGATGACTTTGGTATCGGGGGGAGTATCTTCCATCGAGTATTTAGCTCGATGGAACGAACGCCGTGCCCTCGGTTAGTTCACCGTGCAGCCACGGCTTTGCGCGAAGGCCTTGTAGAGCGGATAAACGGCTTCAAGATACGCCTGTCCTCTCGCATTCTCGACAATAGCGAGCGCAGCGATGTCCGCCGCTCCCTGATAGTTTGCGTTTAGACGACCCATGACCTGAATGGGGTTCGTGCTACGCGTGGTAGGGACGGTGTATCCGCCTAAGGTGGCGTCATCGAAGACCGTGCCGTTAGCGTCGATGCGGTAGATGCGGGCAAGCTGGCCAACCGTGAAATTGGCCATGAACAAGGTGAAATTGCCCGCGTTCGGCTGATCGAGGATCGCCTGATCTGTCGATCCGGACGCGCCGCCATGACCGGCGCTGATCTTTCCTTCAAGGGTCGCGATGACATTGTATTCGAAAGACGATGGATTCAGGATAACGGGACCACCAGCCGAGCGCATTAGCATGAGGACCGACGCCGAAGCCGGGAGGGGGATATCGAGAAAAAACCCGGTGTTGTCAGTATAGTTGAGCGCGGCGTAACCGGGCTGGATCGACGGTGAACCGATAACCCCCGCCATGTTGCCGGTGATGGCGTTGAGGCGTGAATCCGCCAGAGTGCCGCCGAACCAGAACTCGCCACGGACCCCGTCGAAGTTCGGGAGGGTGTTCGAGCCAAGCGCATTTTGAATAGCGATAGCGCCGGTCGTAAAAATCTGTGTCATAGTCCAAGTTCCTCTGATGTCATTGTCCACCCTTCGCCAATCGCGGGATTGTGGAGTGGCTCATTTTTAAAGTCGTCAATCGTGATTATGTCGCCCATACGGTCCCGAAGCGCGCAGACCGCCTCCGAACTTCTATTTAGGAGCTTTGAGCCAACATTGAGCTTGTTTCCCGCTACGGCGATATTAGGACCGATGATAAGAATTTCATTCCGCGATATGACGGAGACATCTCCAAGCGGAATATTCACATCGTTCGCATCGGTGACGAAAAAACCATTTTGCAACATGCCAGCCGTCGCAATGCCCGTGCTGTTAAGCCGGATGTTCGATTGGTCCATGAAGAGTTCGCCATCGAAGGGAACATCATATTTGACGATTAGACGATTGACCGATTCTCGACGGCAACGCACCCGCCCACGGGCGTCGCGAGAGATTTGCAGCGGACGCCACGGGCGCTTCAAATAGATCGTTGAGAAATCAGCTACCGCGCATCGCGCACCATACATGAAATAGCCTTGGTTAGCGAGGTGAACCATATCGAACTGGCTTCCGGATTGGCCTGCGACTTTCAAATCCCAGATCGGACCCGCAATTTGAACTAACGGGGACTGGCGCGCTGCGGTTGAGAACTTCAACGAAGAGTCGCCAAAGCGAGCCTGATAAGTGAGAAGGCCAACCGGTTCGGTCTGGCCGGTGATGGCGCGGACGCGGGTGTCGATGGAGTTTGCCAGTGCAATTAGCTTGGTGGCATACTGGTCATCGTTCGGACCTTGGCTTTCGACCTGCATCCACTTGACCGGTGCCACCACGACCTTGCGACCAGCGCGGAGATTGACCGCCGCTTGAACGCCGAGGATGAAGCGATCAAAGAGACCGGTGCCTTCGAGGAAGCCGTCAATTGCGGTTTCGCCCTGCCCCGGTGCCATGCTGATCGTGGACATGGGATTATCGAGGGGCGGTATACCGTAGGCGTTGAAAAGCTGAGCCATCATGGCGTTGTAGCCGCCGTGGATCGTCTCGCCTGCGCCGCCTGTCGGGCGTTGTGCGGCATAGGGGATCAGCGATGAGACATTGTTGCCATTGTCCTGATAGCGGACGCCGCCTGCGAACATGAGGTCATGGTAATAATCGGTCGGCGATAGAAGCTTGTAGTCTTCCGTATCGTTGCTCGAATTGGTGCCGATAGACAGCGACTGTCCGAAGGTGGAATTGACCAGCAAGCCGATGTCGCTGCGCTGGACGCCGCCGTTGCCGAAGAACGCGACGATGGCGCTGGCGGGGCGTCCGCCAATCGTGCCAGCGGTGAGATCGCGGACATAGGCTTTGCCGATGCGTGCGCCGGTTGAGCGAACATCCATGATCGCGCGACGGTTTGGGCCGATGACTTGGAGCGCGGAATCAGGGTCGGGATTATCGGAAATGCGCCGACCGCTCGAACCGACAAAGTAGCTTCCCACCGCTCTGATTGCCGCGCTGGTGAAAGTGCCAACCGTGTCGATGACGGCAACGCGACGGCGGAGACGGTCTGTGAACTCGAAAAGCGCGCCGGGTGTGGCGTTGGACGAGATGGTGCCGACGATGCTTGTGAGGTTCGTGGCCGCGTTCTGTGCCGCCGTCGCGGAGTCCGACGCATGAAGCTCGCTCGCGTGTGCATCGGTCGCTGATGCCACGGCCTCATTTCTGGCGGTCAAAAGAGCGGGCGAGATATCGCCGGTATCGCCTTTTTGGCCGGTGTCGCCCTTCTGGCCGGTGTCGCCCTTGATCGAGCGAACCGTCTTGGTCCAACGGCCAGTCGTGAGGCCGTTGACCGCAACCGTGGTGACGCCGTCTTCGGTGGCGGTGCTGGTGCTGGACCAGATGAAGATGCCACCAAGACCGTCATCCGTGCCCGTCTGGCCGCGAACAAAGGCAATGAGGCCGTCTTTTAATTGAACTGCTTTGAAAGTGCGGAGATCGGCGACGACATCGAGCGTGACGGAGACGGTGCCGTAGCGAGGGAAGTTTACTGAGGTCATCCCATATTTAGCACGGGGGACGAGGGCGGTGGACGGGGCGGTCTGGCGACGGTAGCGTGTGGTCCAAGAGCTTTGGGGGTGATGATGGCTGACGCAATAGTTACGGAGACTAAACAGCGCCAAAAGTTGAAGTTCGAAGATCGATTTCAGCCAGCGAAGCGAAATCTAACTTGGGTCGCAATTTTGTCCGTTGCGCTCGCCTTTGCTGACACATCGACCCAAGAAAGTGCAAAGGGAACGGTTCCATCAGACTCAGTGAAAATCCCCGGCCTAGATGTTTCATTTCATATCGGGCTGGCCGGGACATTTTTACTGATCGCTATTATATACTGCTTTGTCGAATATCTTTTTGAATACCAAACGACTAAGATCGAAAATTCCGAAGCTGCCGCAAAAACAAAAGATATTTCTTTGTCCGATTTGTTCGAAAAACAAAGTCATACGATCCAGAAAACCATCGCGCAGATGAACGCCGCCGCAGAATCTGTGGACTCTATCCCGGCACGAATTACGGAAGCTGTCTCAACTTGGCAAAACAGTCTTCGACCGGATACCATGCGAATCGCGGACGAAATCAGAACGATAGCTAACGGAGTTCGAAGCGATCTGGCCAGCGCGCTTGGCGAGGAGATACCCCCAGAATCGCAAATAGTTGTCCAAGAGATCGTTCAGCGGCGGCTTATTCAGCCATTCGAAGAGCGTTATAGAGTTTTGGCCGGGAGCTACGGTCGTGATGGTCCACGCAATCCTCCGCCGATGTTTAGCAATACGGATTCCGGACAGATCAGCGAGCACTTAAAGACAATATCTGGCGAACTTGACCAAATGGATAAGACGCAAAAAGCTCTTGCCAAAGATTTTAGCTCGATGAACTCAAATCTTTACGATCCTCAACGGCGGCGATTTTTTTGGGTTGATGCCGTTGTCCCTCATGCTTGCGCGGTTTGCGGCGCGGTTGCGAACATATTCGTGATTTCGAGAGCCTTATTCTTTTAGACCATTAAAATTTTGGGCATTTTCAAAAATAGCTCGATGTAATATTTGGTATATAACTACCGGGTGCCTGATAAAGATTTGAGACCCGGCCCGGTGAAAAAGGGGCCTACCGGGGGTGGGTCTGGAAACCGGGCCTCGATTCCGGCCCCTACCCTCCCCGCGCGCGGCCTCTGCGGCCCTCTCAGAGCCTCTCTCAGAGGGTCTCCAAATCCAGCCGCGATCTTCCGGGCATGATCCTCTCCGCGCTGTGCGGTCATCCATGGGGGCTGGCGCATATGATCTGCATGACGCTTGCCTTCGCCTTGCACGACGCTCTGCAAAACGGTCTGCTAAATCGATGGGATGCATCGTCCGAGATCGTGCCAGATCGTCCCTCATGATTGCCGATCTGTGTCCCGGTTGGGTCCATCAACTGTTGTGAAGACTGCTAAGCCACTGTTTTCATTGAGATTTATCCGTTGGAGCAACGGTTTGCGAAACCGTAGCTCTATGGTTGGAGGACGATTTAGGGCCGATCCGGAACGATGAGACGCGAAAAGTGTGGAGATCAGCCTCACGATCATTTGCTGTGTTGCAATAAGCCGTAGCCTTAATAGGCTGGAGTTGAACCAGCTTTGGGGGAAGTTGTGCCAGCGTTAAAAACCTTTTTTGCGTCATCACGGGACCACGCTGGCGCGGCGACCCTCGGAGCAGTCCTCGGCGTTCCATCAAGCCTTTTCGGTATCCTACCTCAGATACCGAAGTATGTTGGATATTGCGCGATCCTTTTTGCCGCGCTTGCCATTGCGACTTTAATTTGGGTGCGACGCAAGCCCGAGCTATCCAAAGAGGAAACCGGGCGAGCCTTGAGTTGGTTCTCTGGTGCAAGCTTTTCTGCCGTAGTTTGCCTCTGGGGGTTCGGAAGCGCAGGGACGGCTTCGCCCGTTGCTGTATTAGCGATTGACCCAAACTCGCCCCCGTGCGTGAAAATAGTCAGCCTCGGGTTTCGATGCTCGCAAGATAGCTTCGAAGAAGCAATGAACAGTAGCAACGAAGATGCGATAAAGCTTTTGGTTGAAGGTGGACAACGCGGAGAAAAGCTAAATCGCTTCCCTGAAAAAGCTCTGAGAATGTATGTGAATGCGCTTTACTCGCTCGGGAAGGAAAGCGAATTGGCCTCTTGTGAAGAGGCGTCGTCTCCTTTCGGTTGCGCTGTCGTAGAAGGCAACGGCTTAGCCTGCGCTCTCCGCGATAGAAAAACTGCTGATCAAAGGTATGACCAATTTGTTCAGGCAAAACTCAGATCGGCCGAGAAATCTGGTGCCGATCTCTTTAATCAGATAAATGGCTCAAATTGCGAATCTGATCCCGAAGCGTTTTATAGCAATATCCCTTCATCAACGACTAATGATTTGGTTTTTATCGCACAACAAGCGAGGCTTGAATGTCGTTATTCGTCCGACCTCCAGTGCGAGAGAAGATATCGGGTAGAAGTCTGCAAGGGCAGAATCCGAGGGGCGCTAAACAATCTTGGTGGTCGGCAGGGCATGATTGATAGCGCAATGAAGCAGGAGAGGGATAGGTTATCTGCTTTGACTACCTGCCCTGAATCCTGAGAAAGGGTATAACCAAAACCCTTTTAAATCCTAAGCTACGCCTTTTCTTTCCCGTTGTTTCCGCTATGTCAGCGGAAGGTTTGATGAGAGGTGATCTGATGGACAGTGTTGGGCGCTTCACATGGGGTGCCGTAAAGTTCGTATCGATTTGCGCGACGCTGCTTTACGGCGTGCCGTTCGTCATCGAGCAGATCAAGAGCTTCAACCCCACCGCGATCCTCATAACGGGCCTGATCGTTGGCATGGTGATCGGTGACTACCTCTCGAAAGCCAACGCTCAACGGCAAGCGCGAGTTTAAGCAACCGAGGTTGAGTTTCCGTTCAACGGGAAGCCAACGAACAGGAACGGCTCTGCGCCAGTCAGCGCGGTTGTCGGGACATAGTTGCCCATGGCCTTGCTGTATCCGCGCCAATCGCTGACCGGGACATTGATGCCGAAGTTGCCGAGCGATCCACTGAAAGTGCGGATCGCGCTTGAACCGGCTACGGCTGCCGTTCCCGCTTGTGCGGCGGCAAGATTCAAGATCATCACACCATCCTGAAACACTTGGAGGCGTCCACCGCTGCCATTCGGATCGGCGAACACACGATCAATCGACAAGTAGTGCCAAGTGGTGCTGTCGGTCCCCGTGAGCGGACCAGTCGTGGCCGTGGTCTCGGTGCCGCTGTTATTCCATTTCCACCGGCCACCAGCTTCTTGAAGGTATTGGTTGCCCCAAGAAAACGCCACGGAGTTTCCGGCTGGCGTGCCGCGATACCAGAAACCTACGCTGCCCACTCCGCCTTGCGGATACGGATATTGCGTGACGACATAGCCGCCGTCGAGACATGCGGTTTGGAACTTGCCAGCGGTGCCGAATGTGGTGCTGGTCGGCGTGCCGACGCTGTTCGGTGTCGGAGTAAGCGTGTCATCGCCTGCGGGGCTGTCCGTGCCGGTGGAAAATGCCGTCGAGACCGCATTCGCGATCTGGATCGCGCCAGCCTGTCCCTCGTGCGTCCCGTCTGCGGACAGAGTGAGGGAGTAGCTGTTCACATACCGGCAACTGGTCATCAGCGCCGAAGCCGTGGTGGAGCGAGCGAACTCATACATAGCCCTGCGCACTTCGTTCTGCTGTTGGGTGGTGCCCCATGACCCGCTGGTCTCATTCGGGATCGCCCACACGACCGAGCGGTAGCTTGTGCTGCGCGAATTGGCTGCGGTAATCATCTGGAAGAACGCGGATAATCCGCCCTTGAAATCTCTCGCACCGATGCCGCCCGTTGTCAGACTTTGAGCGTTGCTGTGCCCGATCATCAAAAATGCAAGTTCGAACCCGCCGACATCTTGAATGATCTGGCAGATTAACGGGCCGTTGGTCTGCGCCATAGTGTGATAGACAATCGGCGTGCCCCCAGCCGGTTTGCCGACGATGCCGACATTCACGCCAAGCTGCGCGATCATGGATTTGGCAAGCTGTGCGCCGCCCGCGCTGTTGATTACTTCGCCGCCCACATTGCCTGCGGTGTTGGCATCCCACGGACGCCATGCGGCTGTGGTGGCCTGATTGTTGCCGTCGCCGGGAATGACATAGGTCGTGCTGTTCGGATCGGGCGTGACGCCTGCGGCTGTCATGCTGATATTGTCGGATGCGGCTACCAACATACGACAAGCGAGGCTCTGGCCGCTGAGGAGCAAAAGGGCACCCATGCCGACTTGCACCGTGCCGTTCATCCATGTGGTGCCGTCGCCGCTGAGATCGATGTAAAACCAACCGAGGCGTGCATCGACGGGAACATTGAGGGTCTGTGCGCCGGTCGCGGTGAACGGTGCCAGTGCCGTCGCGGCCTGCAAGATCGTGGTGCCGTCGCTGGAACGGATGCGGAAGCGTGGAGTGCCAACCTGCGTGACATTGACCGAAACCGGAATGGTGCCAGCGCCCTTGCCCTGCGAACCGCCTGTGTTGGTGGATCGCTGATAGATGCGCTTCGAGCTTGGAAGCTGCGATGCGGTGAAGGTTGCAGCCGGGAGCGACGGAGCCGTGATGGCGAGCGGACGCAATGCGGGTGCGAGGCCGAGGCCAAAACCAAGATTCATCTTAGTAGAGCGCGACGATGTTGGTTGCGGTCGTGTTCGTGCTGAGGATTTTCTGAACACGAACGGGCAGGATCGATCCGGCCACGAGACCTTTCAGCGTGACCGCCGTGGCATCGTTGGCAAACAAGACAGCCAAGTCGCCAGCGCCACCGATGAAGACGGCGCGAGAAACGCGGTCCAACTGTGCGGAGTCTGATGGGGTGATAGCTACCGCGCTGGTGGCCGGTGCTGCGAGGGTCGAAGCGTTCGAAAACTTGAAATCGTCTGTCATCTGGTATTTATCATGAAGACGCGATGCCCGGAACGACCTCCGGTGAGGGTTGTTCTATGGGCTTCGCATCCTCTCCGAGCGAACTATCGCCCCGGTGCCCCCTCCCCAACCTGCGCACCGGGGTTCTTTGTGCAAAGACAGATAGTTAGGGTTGCCAGCCGGGTTCGCTGGTGCCATTTGGCCATCGTCCCGATGGCCCCTATCCCATCCCGGAGTCATCGGGATACTACTTCACCAGCTTCATAAAATCATCGAGATCAATCACGACCAGTGGACGCTTCCTGTCCGCTTTGATGACCGCAATGGGTGTCCGCTTCGAATGCGTCTTCGCCTGTCCGAGGGCATCATAGACAAGCGCGATTCCGGCTCTGGCCTTGCATTCGACACTGAACGGGAAGGCTCGCGCTGCGGCTGGCGATAGCTGGATATCTTCGCCGTTGCTCCCCATCGCGCATGACCGGCAATCGTCGGGTTCGAGATCGGGGAAAGCGTCCAAGATCGTATCCCGGACAGCCTGTTGGAGCTTGCGGCCTTTGGCCTTCGCGCTGCTTACCTTCACGACAAGAGCGCCTTTGCACGAAGTGTGCGGATAACGCGGTCGGCGCTCCCGTTGGTCCCGCCATTGATTTTGCGCGTGATCTTGTCGCCGTTATCGGCATCGGCCAAACCGTTTAGCGAATTGATCGACCAGTAGCGGAGCACGATCAGGAGGCCGGTCTCAGGCTCCGCAGCCTGTTGCGGATCGCCTTCGAGATTGATCCCCAACGCCTTCCCATAGCTGCGATAATTCGCACGCCCGGTGAGCATCAGAATCCCACGGCCTTTAAACCGCTTCCCATCGCCGGGTTGCGTATTTCCAAGGTCTTTCCGGCCTTCGTAAGCCGCCCCGGAGGCTATTTCTTCGGTGTAGCGAAAGCCCCCGGATTCATGCCCGGTCTGTCCGAGGAAGTGCGCCAGCCTGAGAGGCGTGGTGATGCCGTAGAGGTCGAAATGCTTTGCGGCGCTCCGACCAAGAGCGGCGGCGATGGCTGGCTTAGCGCCTGCCCATTCGAACAACGCCGCGTAGGTGAGCGGACCCGGAATGCCGTCCGCAGTAATGCCAAGCTTTTTTTGAAGTGCTTTGTAGTCAATCATCGGGTATTTAGCCCGATGGACCGGTCCCGTTAGAAGCCGGTGGAGCGCCTCTATTTCATGATGGCACTATTCCCCATCGAGGTCCGAGATCGCGCTGAGATCGCATCTCTGGCGACCAATCACGACATCCCAACCCCGGCATCCGGCTCCCGCCCGCTCGCAATTTTTTTCCACGCGGCAAGCTTGCTTTTGAACCCGACCTGACAACAGAAATTAAACAGACGCGGCAGCTTGCTAATTACTTACCCGAGGCTCGAAGAGCGAGTATAGAAAAAGAGCGGCATCATTGCCCGAAGGGACAGGGTGCCAATCTTATATACATTGGCTCCGCCCCTTTTTTGTTAGTATATAAGATCGGTCCCTTAATCAAATTTGAGCCGGGTGCCATTCTCTAAGAGAATGGTCCTTAAAAGGTGCCATTCTCTTAGAGATCGGTCCTTAAGGGTGCCATTCTCTTAGAGAATGGTCCCTAAATCGTCTTCCACTGCGAGGGTGCCATTCTCTAAGAGAATGGTCCCTAAACGCAAAGGTGCCATTGTGCAGAGAATGGTCCCTTGGGTGCCATTCTCTTAGAGAATGGTCCCCTCCCCTTAAATGTTCGGTGCCCCATCTATTAAAATAGACACGACATCGGCTTCCGACTATAAATAATCATGACCCCGAGGCGCTCTTATCTTAGAGCTTCATAGCTCCTCGTATAATCCTGAGAATCGCCAAATGCTTCGGGGTCAACTTCAATATACCGCCGCGAGTATCGTTCGTGCTAAATACTTTTATAAGGTCTGGCGACCTTGGGGTTTTATTTAACGAGGATTTATGGAAACGAACGACATCATTGAAATCATGCGTCTGATTGACGAAGACGCCAAATCCGATCCAGCCATGCTTGGCCGGTTGATCGCGATGACTAAAATGCACGCCCCCGTCTACCATGCCGCTCTTGTCGGTCATGACGAAGAACTTCGCAGACAACAGCCGATGACGGTCCCATCCTTGGCATCGATCACTTGCGCTCAACTTACGCTCTACGACAACTGGCGGGCAACGGACGGACGGAAGCCGTCGCGTAAGCGCAGTGAGGCCGGAGCGCGTCAACAGCGGTTCAAAGCTCAGATGGATATCTGGACCACGGGACCGGAGACGAAGATCAGCACGAAATCGGCGGCACTCCGCCTGAACTTCGTGCTGATGGATCAAGCCGAGCGTCGGGCCAAGATCGCCGAATATAGCAACCCTTCCAAATCATCGTCCGGGTTCGTCCCCCAGAATGGGAAGCGCGATCCCGAGTGGAACGATTTCGCCGATATGCTAACCGGTCTCGATGACGCGGCGCTATGCGGTCCCGGCTTTGTAAAATCGAGCGCGGGCACCAACTTCCTCTTGGGTTGCGTCGGCATGATCCGTCGCGACGATGCGCACGCCCTCCCCGACGACATGCAGATTGTCGTGAGGCTTGGCAGCGAAGACATCATCTTCCGCAACTTCGACACGGCTTATGCCGGGAGAGTGCCGTTGGCAGGAAACGCCGTCCGATCCAGTCGGCTCGCGCTGTCTACCCACCACCCGGCATGGCGCACCGGCATCCTCTACCGGGAGGTCAGCGAGGAAACCGCCACGGAAGTCGTGCCGATCATCACGGACGCCGATGTCCCATACTGATCCCCTGCGACGCGCGCGCGGTCACTTGGTCTCTCGGGATAAATAACATCAGAGCAGGTAATGGCGCTTCAAAGGCTCTGAGTTCTCCCACCGAGAGGGAAGTTCCGACAGTCCATTACACTGTCGGGGCTCTTTCTATTCGGAGAACATAATGGACATTACAATTCCCCTCACCGTTATCTCAACCGCCGTCATCATCTATGCGGGTTATTTCTGGCGCAACGCATGGCTGGCCGTGAAGGCTGAGCAGCAATTTGAAACCGTTTTGGCTCGCCAGCTACACGAGCACGCCACCACCATCGTTGCCAAAGATCGCGAGGCCAAGCGCGCCGCAGACAATGCCGCCATTGACGCATCGGTTGAACGCCTCGCGCTGCTTCAAGAATCCGACCGCGAAGCCCAGATCAAGGCCAAAGACGAAGCCCTCCGTGCCGCATTGGACCTGATCCCGGCGACCGAGCGCCGCGACACGATGAAGTTCCGTCGTGAATCAGAAGCCCGTAGGCTGATCGCCAAAACCGATCTGGCCACGCTCGAAGCCGCCTTGGCCGAACGCGAGGCTGCACCGCTGGCACCCGACATGACGGCCAATCTGGCCGCAGCCAAGGCGCGGATCGCCACCGCAGCGGCGTCGAAGATCGAGGCCGAAGCCCGTCTCGCGACGGCGAACGCCCGTCAAGCTGAACTCGATCTCCCTGCGGAGAAGAAGGACGAAGAGCGCGGCACCCGCCACGCCGAACGCTCCACAACGGTCGTGGTCGCAGCCAAGGCGGCACGCGATGCGAAGGACGGTGATGCGGAATGACCTTCGACCTCTTCCCTTGCATCCTCTGCATCATGGGCGGGTTTACGCTCGCCACTGTCCTGCGCTCGATTCTAACCAAGATGGAGGCCGATGACGCCACTGACATGCGGGAGGGCGAGAAATGATCGCCATCATCATCACCGGCATCGTGGCGCTGATCGTCGCCACGGTGCGATCGTCCTTGGCTGCAGGGATGGACGGGGATTTCGTGAAAATGCGCCGGAGCGTGCGCCTCGATGGCACCAGACCTTGGATCATTACATTTTTTTCGGGATGGCGGATGTCATCGAGCCACTAATTGTAGGCGGCTACCTCCACCTTATTGCCGAATGTGAAGTAAAAGAGATTGCCTTTTTGGGAAACTTTCATGATTATATTTATCGTGCTTTACCGTCGAGTTGGCGGCGGAACCTTTTGGGGAAATTTGCATGAACGCTACATCGGAAGTAATTGGCCCGGAAACGCTCAAAAACATCTCGAAGCCTTTGGCTGAACACAAGCTCATTCAGATGGTCGATGCCGGGAAGCTATCCGAGGCTTCGTTCAATCAGATACTGAAACTCATCCCTTCCTTCTCCCCCGTTGTTGAGAAAGGACTAAACTTTCTTCTTAAGATTGCGTCGAGCGCCGCAAATCTGGAAGAGCGAACGGTTGAGTCTTTCGACGCAAGCTTGGGCCGTAGCGACGAACAACTTATGGCCGTTCTTTCGACGCTTGAAACAGAAGAAGCGAAGTTGGAAGCACTACACGCGATAATAAGTAGCCGAAAAGACTCAATCGAAGCGCAGAAGTTCGTGGTGAGCAAGGCCCATGTTTTTAGGCATGGTATAGCTGTGGTCGGTGGCGCTGTAGTCGTTGGTTTCGTCGCTCTGATTGGTAGCCGAAAAGCATAATCCGCCGTATCTTCATTCCGACAGAGCGTAAAAAGAGCGGTGCTACGGTAGGAAGGGATCGAAAGTCAAAGTGAAATCCTCCACCCCGTTCTGACTACGGCGAACGAGGCCCACGACGCTTGGAATAATCACTCTAATTGCTTGATCGGAAACTGACTACCAATCGTCCAATTGAAGACTTTCTTGTCGAACATCTTACATCCCGCAGCGTCCGCATTCGGCTGCGGGATGCGGATGTATTGCGCCGTCTCGCTGGCCCGGACGATGACCAACCGAACGCGATTGCATGCTTTTGGCGCGGGCTGGCTTTCAGCGACGATGAGGTCGTCTGCCCACGATTTTATCGGAAACTCGTCATTCCACAGAAAGATGGATCGGGGCGGATGAAGCTGCGTCAGTTCGTTCACCCGACAGGTCATCGTCGGGCGACTACACTCGATGTTGAGGTAGGTGTTCCCCTTCATATCCTCGCCAGTGAGCGAACCGGACACCTTCACGAATCCAGACTCCGGGCGGGTATCGCGGTCATCATAGAACGCCTTCATCGGCCAGAAGGCTGGCTGATCCTCAGCCGCTTTGATCATCCGGTTGCTCGAAAACCCGACCAAGACGGCAGCGACGACAAAGCCGCCGACAAATCCTTTCCACTGCATGCCGCCCTCCCCTGTGAGCGCCACGATAGGGCGGGCGGAGTAGAACCGCCACCCACAGCGCATCGCGCCACAGGGCAACAAAAAGCCGCCAGCCTTTCGGCCAGCGGCTTTCCACTCCCCCCGGACTGGACAGGTTAGGCGAACGAGACCTTGGTCGAGCGACGACGCGTGCGCATCGCTGCACCCATCATGCCGAAGCCAGCGATCATCATTGCCCAAGTGGCGGTCTCTGGCAGCGGGGAGGTCGCAAGAATTACTGGCGTCATCAAGTCACCGCTTCCCGTAATTTGGAAAGAGTCGAATTGCCCAAACATCAGGCCGTATCGATTGCTAAAGGGATCACCGGCCCGGAACGAAAAGCTGCCAGTCGCATCGTTATTCGCAAGAGCGGTAGGGAATCCGTTCAACTGGTCGGCATCGTTGTAATTTATTGTCCCGTTGAGCACACTTGAGAAGCTCCCGGATATCACAAGCTGAGAGAAATTTATGACTCCCGAACTCGGCGAGCCAAAGCTGTAAGTCTGATAAGGGAAGAGGGGGGTAAAGCCGGTGCCGCCAGCAGGAAGTGCGAAAGAAAATGTGAAGCTGAACAATTCCCTTGGGGCGATCTCACCATAGAGCGAATTGGTTGCGACCCTGTAGCCCGTTCCCGACGCCGCATAGCTCACAAAATCCACAGCGGAAGCCGCTGTAGAAATGAACGACACAGCTATCGCCGCAATGGTCAAACCAATTTTCATACTGTCTCCGCTTGCTTGCATGATAACAAAGTTTGTAAAGTAAGGATTATGCCATCGGCTTAAATCGTAGGATATTTCTGTGGGCACCGCGTAAGTGTAAGTCTGAGCGACATGACTGTTCACCGAACAAATTTTATTATAGCTTGATGACTTCGATTTTTAGATGAGCAACCGTGTCCAAGCGTTTTTGAGTAGCGTCCACGACGGCAGCACATTTCATCCGGGCGGGGCACAGGTCGAAGCGGGAATGGCCATCGCGACCGCGCGGACGGATCGTCGCTACAACGATACCGCCGCACAGCTAAACGCCCTCATTGATCTTTATCAATGCGTCCGGGTGGCGCTGGCGGATAGGCGTCCAGCGGATGGGTGTCTCAACCGTCCAGCCAAGCCGTGATGTCATCTTCGCGCCAATAGGGCTTCTTCCCGACGAGGCGCGGCTTTGGGAAAGCCGGATCGTTTCGAACGGTGAGGAAGAATGTGGAGCGACTGACGGGCAACCGCTCCACGACCTGCGCGATGGTGAGATAGCCGGTCATACTTTCAACACCCCGTTTAAGAGGCGAAGCTTCAATTCGATCTCGACATCCTCGGAGGGGTTCAGGAGACAGATGATATTCTTCGCAGTCGGTTTTTTCCCGAAGCGCATCTTATCGTCTCGACCGAATATGCAGTCAGTTCAGTAGACTTTGCCAGTTCGCTCGCGATGTCACGGATGTTCGGTATTCCTCGCAAAGCCATCCAGTCATCAATAGGCTGATCCGATTCAAAGAACATTTGTTTGAGATTGTCTACCTTTGTCTCAAATTGGCCGATGACTTCAAATAGGGAACTCTCGTAGCCAATGCAAAAATCAAACCCAATTTTCTGAAGCTCCTGATACTTGGCAACAAAGTCCGCAACCCGGTTTGCGCCGCTGGCTACATAAAGGAACTGCGACGACCCCTTTTTCTCTCGCTCGAAATCTGCGGGGAGAAGTTTCGCATTGCCTTTCTTGAAGTTGTTATAGTGAAAGAAATAACCCTCGCCCCAATAGTTTGCGCGGGGGTTAATTTCGATCATGCCGTGTGAGGGGAACGCCACGGTCTTTGGCGAGGTGTCGTAGCTCGAAAAACCCATGATCAGGCCTCCAACATCAGCTTCATGATTTCGGGCGACGGTTCCTGCGGCGACGGTTTGTCAGGATTGAAAAATCGGATAGCGGATTCAACCGAGGCAAGCTTCGTGCGAAGCAAGCCTTGAAGTTCGTGCAAACCTTCGAGCGTTTGCATGTCATACTTCAAACAAAGATCATCTGCGATCTCTTTTCCACCTTTGTAGCGGCGGTCGATCCACCATTTGGCGTTGAAGAACCACTTGTGTTCACCGGTCTTGATTGCAGCGATAAGACGGCGATCTTCCCGGCACTTCTGCAACCGGATCGATGTTGCCCACTCGCGTTGAGCATAGGTGCCTTCCGTTAGCGGTGCCATTCCGAGTTGCGCACTTGCAAACTCATCCGCTTCGAACTTTGCTACATCATCACGCCAAGCCATCTTCAATCTCCATCGGCACCATTGCCTTACCAGTCTTATTAAGTCCGACGAAAGAACTACGCAACTTTGTGCAAAACACTACTTTCTTGTCAAGGAAAGTTCTTGAACCTTATGTTGTAAAGCAGGCACATAAAACTTCACACCCAAGGTTCGAATGTTTGCTCCCGCCAAGCTAAATAGACGGACAGTCGGTTTGTCACGGGGGCGGTTCTTTGAGCGCCGCCCTCACCCTCTCCCCCTCGACACCGCCACGAAGCTGGCGTGCGACCAATCCAATTTTCTCAAAGCCTCTCGGTGCCGAAACAATCCGCCCTCATCATCGTTTTGGCCAAAACATAATGGAGATGGAAATGCAGCGCGAGGTCTACTCCGAGCCTTCCGATGTTGAGGGCTACGGCGGCGAAGTGATGGTCGAAGGACCAGACGGCGTGGATGTCTCGCTAACGCCCGAAGCCGCTATCATCACCGGAACCCGCTTGATAAATGCGGGTGTCCAAGAAATCTCAAATGATAAGTCGCTGAATAAGCCGGGTTAAATTGCAACAATTTTTGAAGACGCGCGTATCTGACCCTATCAGGTAGGGCCTTCTGGCTCCGGGTGGGAGAAGGTCGATGTCTGGTAATGACCGTGCGCGGCTCGCGCTTATCGTTGGCATGATCGCGGACACAATGGAAATTGCTGACGATGCCGACCAGCCCTTGGTCGCTGCGCTTTTGGCTGACGCTCTTGAACGGGCAAAAGCGGCATTGGACGCGATGGAGTGTGATTAGCGTCGATCATTGCGCACACGCCGGGGATCGGCCAAGTTTCTGGAATGGACAATTTAACCAAACTCTCCGACCGCGAACTGAAAGCACTTTTTGAGCACACAGACGGCGAAGGCTCCGAGGCAGAGCGGATTTTGCGTGAGATCGAACGCCGAAATCTAGACCTCTAATCCGGCGCGAGGCTCCGGCGCTTCAACTGGACCAAGATACCATTGAGGGACGAAGTTACCCCTTGGCACCGACCGATTTCGTTGGTCTGGCCAGCCGATTCCCAAAAGCCGATTAGCGGCCATCGCTCTTCGCAATGTGGGAGCAAACACCGGAGCGCCAACCTCACCGATACCGTGTTGACCGGGCGGGCGCTGGCACCATCCACGGCACGCCGCAACACCTCGACGGCCAACCCGATGATGACTCGTTCCGCTTTCCCGACCATGACGGCGCTGTAGAACGGAACAGGAACATCGGCCAAGACCGATAAATACACGATGAGACTGAGCCACAGCCGAGCGCGCCAGATCGTGCAGCGCCTTGCGGTCGATCAATCCGATATCCGTGTTGATCAAGATCGTCATGCCGATGATCTGGCGGCGTTGCTCCGCTACATTGATGAGCAAGAGGCTGCGGACGCCATGGACAGCGCCACGGCTGGCCGGGTGGCGCATGCAGCCGAGCGCCGGAGCCATGAGGCCATCATGCGGGTGGCCACGCTTACCGACGACCAGCGCGAACTACGCGACATGATCGGTGCGCTGGCGGCGATGATCATTGAAGCTGGTGACGACCGGAGCAGCCTTCCGCCCGCGTGAATCGATGGCACGCATTATCAGAATGTAGTTCAGAGCTTGAAGCGATAGCTTCGGGAAAAGGATGGTGTTCATAGTAGTTTCCTACAACCCGATCTGAGACTTGGAAACCCACCCGCTGGTTGCTTGACAACAGATTTATTGGATATACTTCGAACTAAGGTTCAGAAACTTCGATTACCTCGAAAGACAATTGGAGCAAGCAAAGTTCGGTCTCTATCTGGTTGGGTCCACACGCGGGGGACACGCCATGACACTTGCACTCACACCCATCAACATGACGAAGACCGTCAACTTCACGAGCATTGCAGCCTACCGCGACTTCCAACGGTGGTGGGACGCCAACACGGTGCCAACATCGCCCTATGATCTGGAAATCCGCGCGACGGACGAACTGGTCGTCACGATGGGTTTCTTGTGCCCGGAAGACCGCTTCCTCGCGGCGCTGCGGTGGTCGTGATGGCGAAGCTTATGACGATCCGCCAGACGATGGAGCGCCTCTCCGTGGGGCGCACACGCCTATGGAAGCTCCGGCGCTCTGGCGACTTCCCGGAGCCGGTCATGATCGATACCAGCGTCCGGTTCCGGGAAGTCGAAATCGAACGCTGGATATCGGCTCATCAGCGGGTTTCTACCCGGCGACCGGCGCGCTGATCGACACGACATTTGTGCCGTCTTGCTTGCTGATTTCGGCGCGCAAGAGACGCTCCCAAGCCGCCAGCGCCCGACCAACTTGCCGCGCATATGTCGCTTTGTTGTAGGTCCGATTGAGACCGCCAAGGCTGTGCTGCGTGACGATTTCGCCGATGTTCTCTGAGAAGACCTCACCAAGTTCGTCCATTTCGTCGGAGCCGAGCGCCGACCGGACGCCTTTTTTGATCTTGTGCAGCGTCCAACCCTCGACGGGCTTGCCAGACAGTTTCTCCATCGCAGCCGTCGCATCAGCGCCAGCGGTCGCAAACATAAACTTGTGAGGCGCGACATGGAACGCGAACTCCTTACCTTGGCGAGCGTCGAAGATCGCTTTGGCCAAGGGCGGCAAGAGCATGTGGTGGACCCTCCCGGTTTTGGCGTGCGAGACCGGATAGGTGTGGCCGCGATCATCCGTGAACTCCGCCAGCGGTAGGGTCCAGATGCCGGTCTCCGCATCGTAATCCTGCAACCGAGCGCCAAACGCCTCCATCTTCCTCGTGCCGGTGAGGATCAATAGCCGGATGGCGTCCCGACGATCCGCGTCCCAATCCTCCACCGAGCGATAGAGCAGCGCCATTTCGCTGATCGACAAGACGCGATCTTCGCCTACGCGCTTTTCACCAGCCGATGCGATATCGTTCGCCGGATTGGTGTCGATGAAATCTTCGGAGACCGCCCACTTCATAAAGGGAAAGACGACCTTCAAGAAACGATTGGACTGTGCCACCGCCCCTTTTTCGCGAACCTCCCGGACCATCGCTTTGACATCGGCGCGGCTGATGTTTCGGATCGGCACGCGCCATTTCTCCGCGTCCCAATAGCGCGTCATGATCCGGCGATATTCCGGCAAGGTTTTGGTGGCCTTCCCCTCGATGGCCTTGTGCGCCATCCACTGGTCAAAGACGAAACGGACGGAGTTCGTAGCCGCTTCCTTAGCCGCTTCCGCTGCGGCCTTCGCGGCTTCTTCCGCCACGATCTTAGGATCAAGGCCACGATCCCGGAGCGCGTTGCACCGTTCGGCCTCTTCGCGTGCATCAGCGAGGCTCCAAGCTGGCCACTTGCCGATGCCGATCTTGCGAAGCGAGCCGGTTTTGAGACGACCAGCCCAAAGCCATTTTTTCATGCCAACGGGGGTGATCTGCAAATACAAGTTCGGGATGAGGTCGCAGCTAACGAGCCGCACCGCAGCGCCAGCCTTTAACGCGTCGATTTGCGTCACCGTCGCGCGCGCCTTGATCGTTTCTTTTTCACTCATCATCCAAATCCCGTAGTTTCCCGACTGCGGTTTCGATACCGAGGCATGCGCCTCCGGTCAAGCCTCAGACGCCTAATCGGTAATCAAATCGGGAAACAATCGGACGAACAGGAACGAACAATCGCGAACAGCCGCGAACCACCCCTTTCGAGAAAGTGGCTGATTTGCTGGGGTTTTTAGCTGGAAAGTTGGTGTCCCCGGCGAGATTCGAACACGCGGCCTACGGTTTAGGAAACCGTCGCTCTATCCGGCTGAGCTACGGGGACACTGGGGCCGCTGGTAAGGGTTGCGCGAAAGCCGGTCAATCGGTGCGTGTGCGAACGCCGGGCAGGAACCACGGGCCGGCGAACAGCCCGAACAGGAACCCGCCGAGATGCGCCTCCCATGCCAGCCCGCCCGATTGCCCGAGCAGCAGCGCCGGGATCGCCAGCAACACGACCAGCCACGCATTCGCCTTGACCAAGTCGAGCAGGATCTTCCGGGTTCGCGCCGATCGGATCGGCATCAGCGCCTCGCCCTCCACCGGCAGGCGGATCAGCAGCCCGAGCAACCCGTAGATCGCGCCCGACGCGCCGAGCATCGGCACCACGCCGTAAGGATGGATCGCGAGGAACAGCGCCATGCCCGCCAGCCCGCTCGCCAGGAATAGCGCCACGAACCTCGGCCAGCCAAGCGGCGGATCTCCCATCCGCGCGACCAATGGCCCGCCCAGCACGAACAATGCCACGCCGTTCATCAGGATATGCGCCGCGCCGCCATGCGCGAACATGTGCAGCGGCACGGTCCGCCACCGCCCGTCGGCCAGCGCCGCGCCGGAGACGCCCCAGGCACCCATTCCGCCCGTGCGGATATGCCCGAGCCACAGCAACGTCATGATCGCGATCAGCGCCGCGCCCGGCACTCTGGCATGCCACGGCACGTGCCACGAGATGTCGATGCCTTGCGGCTCTTCGACCTTCTGGGCGTCGCGCCGACAGCTCTCGGCCATGATGCTAGTTCAGCGCTTCGGGCGGCACGATCGGGATCAATAGCGGCGCGATCGGCACGCCGTCCTCGACCAGCGCCTTGGCCTCGGCGATCGTCGACTGGCCGTGGATCGGAGCATGATCCTCCTCGCCGGCATGCATCGCCCGTGCACGATCGGCAAAGGCACCCCCCACCCATTGCGAGGTCTCCAGCGCCTTCAATTGCGCCTTGGCCAGCGACTGAAGCGCGGCCTTCAGCACGTCGGGCGGGATCGGCGTATCGGGCGTGGCGCGCTGCGTCACCGGCACGGCGGCCGGCTTGCTGTTGCCCTTCGCCGCGAGGTTGGGTGCCATCACCGCCTTCGCCACCACAGTGTCGCCGCACAGCGGACAGGCCACCAGCCCACGCGCGCGCTGATCCTCGAACGCCGCGCTCGATCCGAACCACGCCTCGAACACGTGATCGTGCGCACACTTGAGATCGAAAACGATCATGCTGTCGTCACGTCGGGAATGACACGGCGATGCACAATTACCGGAATGCGCGACCGCACGTCCGCCACGCGCGCCGGATCGATCTCGGCGAACCCGACGCCGGCATCCTCGCCCATGTCGAGCACCACCTGCCCCCAGGGATCGATCACCAGCGAATGCCCGAAGGTCGCGCGGCCATCCTCGTGTACACCGGTCTGCGCCGCCGCGATCACCCACGCCCCCGCCTCGATCGCCCGAGCGCGCAACAGCACGTGCCAATGCGCCTCGCCCGTAGGCCGGGTGAAGGCCGCCGGCACCGCCAGTACCGTCGCCCCGGCATTGCTCAGCGCGCGATAGAGATCGGCGAACCGCAGGTCGTAGCAGATCGACAGCCCCAGCGGCCCGAACGGAGTCGCGACCACGCTCGCCGTCTCGCCGCCGACATAAGCCGCGGACTCCCGCCAGCTTTCGCCGGTCGGCAGATCGACGTCGAACAGATGGATCTTGTCGTATCGCGCCCGGATCGCCCCGCGATCGTCGATCACGAACCCGCGATTGGCGAACTTGCCGTCCGGCCGCCGCACAGCCAGCGACCCGAGATGAACCCAAAGCCGATGCTCCGCCGCCGCCGTCTGCACCGCCGCGAGCACAGCGTCCGCCTCTTCGGCGACGATCTTCGGCCCGCCACGAACCCGATCGCGATCGAGCAATCCGGACATTTCGGGCGTGAACAGCATGCTCGCCCCGCCACCGGCGGCCTCGGCGATTGCATCGGTCAGCACGCGCGCATTGGCGGCGGGATCGATCCCGCTCGTCATCTGCAGCACGGCGGCCTTCATACGCCCAGCAGTGCGTCCAGCTTGCCCTCACGCTCCAGCGCGGCCAGATCGTCGGATCCGCCGACATGCCGTCCGTCGATGAAGACCTGCGGCACCGTGGTCCCGCCATTGGCGCGTTCGAGCATTTCGGCGCGCTTCGGCCCGCCCATCGTGATGTCGAATTCCTCGACCTCCACGTTCTTGCTCGACAACAGCTTCATCGCCCGCGCGCAATACGGGCAGAAGGCTTTGGTGTAGATTTCGATTTTGGCCATGAGACAGAAATGTGGTCGCGAAGGGCCGTTGTCAATCGGTGCGCGCCTCATCCAGCACGCGCGCCCAGCACAGGATCGTCACGCTGGTCGCCCCGGCGCGTAGCAGCACGCGCGTGCAGCCGTCGCTCGTCGCGCCGCTGGTATGCACGTCGTCGATCAACACCACCGCCCGGTCGCGCACCCGGTCTGCGCCATCGATCCGAAACGCGCCCGCCACCGCCCGCGCCCGTCCCTTCGCGCCGAGCCCACGCAATGGAGGCGTCGCCTTCTCCCGTCGCAGCACGCTTGGGTCCGCCGGCACGCCACTCGCCACCGACAGGCGTTCGGCGATCAACGCCGCCTGGTTGAACCCGCGCGACCAGATCCGCCAGCGATGCAGCGGCACCGGCACCAGCAGCTTCGCGTCGTCCGGTATCAACCGCAGCATCGCCCGCGCCACCGTTTCGGCGAAACCGGTCCTGCCGCCATATTTCAGCCGCAGCGCCACCGTCCGCGCGACGTCGCCATACGCCACCGCCGCCCGCACCCCGGCATGGCGCGGAGGATCGGCGATGCATTCGCCGCATAAAGCCCCGTCCCCCCGATCATAGTCGAACGGTACGTTGCAGGCGGCGCACCATGGCGGGCCGAGAAAGCGCAATTGCCCGAAACAGTCCGCGCAGAAGCGATGGTCCTCGCTCATCACCGCGCCGCATCCCGGGCAGCGCGGCGGTAGCGCAAGACCGGCGACATAATGCAGCGGTTTCAGCAGTGGCGACACGAACTCTTGTCGCCGCGCCCGGCGCGGGGCACAAGCCCGCCCGTGACGCCACCCGAAATCTTCGATCGCAACCTGCGACGCCTCCGCCGTGATCGTGCCGCGCCGGGTTATGCCGGTTTCTCGTTCCTGCGCGAGGCCATGCTCGACGGCATCGCCGAACGCCTGTCGACCGTGACCCGCGCGTTCGAGGATGTGCTGGACCTCGGCTGTTTCGACGGGGCGTTCGTTGCCCCGCCGGGCGCTAACATCACCCGCAGCGATCCCGGCTCCCTGTTCGCCGAAGCCTCCGGCGGCGTTCAGGCCGACGAGGACCGGCCGACCTTTCCCGATGGCAGCTTCGATCTGATCGTCTCCGCCGGCACGCTCGACACGGTCAGCGACCTGCCCGGCGCCCTGACGCTTGCGCGTCGCGCCTTGCGCCCGGACGGCCTGTTTCTGGCCGCGTTCACCGGCGGGAACACGCTCTCCACGCTCCGCGCGACGCTGCGCGATGCCGAACGCGACACGCCCGCCGCGCGCGTTCATCCGCAAGTCGATGTCCGCGCCGCCGGCGACCTGCTGATGCGCGCCGGCTTCGCCTTGCCGGTGGCGGACGTGGAGACGCTGAAAGTGCGCTACGGCGATGTCTGGAGCCTGTTTCGCGACCTGCGCGGCATGGCGGCGACCAATCTGCTCCCCGGCACGCCGCCACTCACCCGCGAAACGCTGGCCAATGCCGCCCGGGCTTTCGCCGACCGCGCCGACCCGGACGGCCGCACGACCGAACGCTTCGATATCGTGTTTCTCACCGGTTGGGCCCCCGCCCCCACGCAACCCCAGCCTGCCCGTCGCGGTAGCGCGACCGCTTCGCTCACCGATGCCTTGAAGCGGCGGGATTGAGCGTCGGCACTCTCAAGGAGCCACTTCCCCAGCGGAGGCCAGGGAAGCGATAATAGCAAGCAGGCTGTGAGAGCCTAACCGATCGTCCCGTCGCCGGCGGCCTTGGCCAGCATGCGCCCCATCGCGTCGAACAGGGCATCCATCGCCACCGGCTTGAACAATACCTCGTCCGCACCCTGCGAGATGCAACGTTCCCGCAGGTCGATCGCGGTGTCGGCGGTTACCACGATGATCGGCAAGCCCGCCTTGGCGTCGCTACGTGAACGGATATGCCGGATCGCGGTGATACCATCCATGCCGGGCATGCGCAGGTCGATCAGGATAATCGCGTAATCGTTCTGCTCGATCAGCTGCAGGCCGAGTTCGGCGTTTTCCGCACCGGTCATCGTGGCGCCGGCAACGTCGAGCATATCGCCGACCACCCGGCGATTCATCGGATCATCCTCGATAAAGAGGACGTTCATGGGCGTGGGGCCTGGATCGACATTCTGTGCGACATCTCTTGCACCCTATCGCCTTATGCCGCGCGCGAAACAAGCGGCTGGGGGATAACCCCGTCGGAAACGTACAATTTTTCTATCAGCGCTGCGCCCGTGACGGGCTTGGCGATCACCTGTCCTATGCCTGTAGCACACAGCGCGTCATGCTCCGAATCATCCTTCGCGCTCCAAAGCAGACTGGTGGCCGCCTTTGCCGCATTCGCCGCCGTGACGATCGCCGACAGCGCGGCGTCGCGGTCGGGCGCGGCCTTGATCGTCGCATCGTCGATCAGGACCTGAGCCACCTGGCCGCCGTTCAGTTTCTCCACCGCCTCCTCGACCGAAGCGGCGAAGATCACCGTCCCCGCACGCGCTTCGACCATGGCGCGAAGCATGCTGCGCGTGATCGGACTGCGGTCGACGATCAGCAGCGCCTTGCCATCGGACACCTCCGGGACCGCCTCCGGCGGTGCCGCGAGCGTCAAGGGCAGGTCGATGATGAAGGACGATCCCACGCCGATCTCGCTTTCGACCCGCACGTCTCCATCCATCGCCCGCGCCAGGTTGCGGCAGATCGCGAGGCCCAGCCCGGTCCCGCCGAAACGTCGCGTCGTCCCGGCATCGACCTGGCGGAAGGATTCGAAGATCAGTTCGTACTTGTCCGCCGGAATGCCGATGCCGCTGTCGGTCACGGTGAGGCACAGTCGCTCGCCCACCGCCGCCGCCCGCAAGGTGACGCTACCCGCCTCGGTGAACTTCAGCGCGTTGGACAGCAGGTTGAACACGATCTGCCGCAACCGCGCCGCGTCGCCGGCGATCCAGGCCGGGCTCTGATCGAGATCGAGCACGAAGCCGATCCCCTTGCCCGCCGCCTGTTCCTGCCACAGCCGGGCGACGTCGTTCAGCGTCGCCCTCAGGTCGAGCGGCACATGCTCGATCGTCAGATTGCCCGTCTCCATCTTGGCGACGTCCAGAATATCGTCGACCAGCGCCCGCATCGTCACGCCCGCGCTGTGCACCACGCCGATCCGGTCGCGGATCTGCTCGGTCAGCGCGCGATCGGCCAGCATCACCTGCGTCATGCCGAGGATTCCGTTCAGCGGCGTGCGGATCTCATGGCTGGTGGTGGCGAGGAACTCGGTCTTCGCCGCCAGCGCCTTGCCGAGCGCGCTGTTCGTCGCCGCCAGGTCGATATTGGCGGCGCGCACCTGATTGCGGCTGCGACGTAAAGTGACGATGCCGAAGGTCAGCAAACCGACGATCATCACCACGATGGCGGACAGCCCGGTCGCGATAGTCTGCCGCGTCTTCGCCTGCGCGCGCTCGAAATCGATATTGCGTTGGAGTTCGGTCGCCTTGAGTTGCGCGATGCGTGTCTTCTGGTTGGCGAAATCGAACCGCGCCGCCACCAGCGACGTGTTGGCGGAGGAAGCCAGCTTCGAAGTTTGATCGTCGAGCCGCTTCAATGCCTCGAGATGGATCAGGGCGTTTCGGTCGTCTCCCGCCTTGCGGAAGATTTCATAGGCAATCTTATGCCCTTCCCGTAGTTCCAACGTCGTCTTGTCGGGGTCGATCCCGGAAAAGCTCCGCGTGATGAGTTTGACCGCCTCGGGCATGTCGCCCCTGCGAAACGCCGAATTTGCCGCAAGCACCCAGAACTGATCGCGCGCTACCGCCGCTTCCGGTCCACCCGCGACCACGAAGCCCTGGGCGATCGTGCGATCCGCGGCCGCCAATTGTCCTGACAGAAGCTGGCCGCGTGCGATGTTGCTCAGCACGCGCGCTTCCATCGCCGGGCTCTTCAGTTCGCGCGCCAGTTCCAATGCCTTGCGGAACTGCCCCTCCGCATCGGTCAGCCGTCCCAATTCCTTCAGTGCATTGGCCCGGTTGTTGTAGATCGCGTAGAGGATCTGCGGGTCGCCGCGATACACGTCCAACGCCTGATCGTAATATTTCAGGGCGTTCTGATAATCTTCAGCCTCCTGATACAGCAGGGCGATGCTGAGCAGCGCGATCGCCCGGCTGCGCGTCTCGCCGATATCGCGGAAGATATTGTGTGCCTGCTGATAATCCTCCAGCGCTGCGGCAACGTTCGCCGTGGCGGTATGCAGGCCGCCGCGCGACAGCAACAAATCGCCGTTCAGCTTGGATGGTGGCCCGGCCTTGGCGACCATCTTGATTGCGCGCTCGATCAGCGGTGCCGCGCGGGTGGCATCGTTGATGCGGAGATACGCCTCGCCCTGCAACCATTCGGCGGTGGCGATGCCGATGATCCGCGCCCGCCCCTGAAGCTTCGCGGCGAGGTGTTCGGCCGCCTGCCCGCGTTCGACCGTCTTGGCCGGATCGAGCAGCATCATCGCCTTGGCATCGGCGATCACGCGATCGAAGCGGATCCCGGCCTGCGGATCGGTGGCGGCATGAGCATTCCCGGGGGCCGCGATGACCGGAGCGACGCCGGCCGTCAGGCTCAGCAGCATCGCAATGGGCATGGTCAGATCGGTCAGCTTCATCGGCCGGACGTTAGCCCCGAACCCCTTAACCCCCGGCTAAGATTACCGTGCTCAGGCGCTCTTCCAGAAGCTCGCCGGGCGGCTGAACAGCGACCCGCCCTGGTGATGCGCCGCCTTCAGCTTGTCGTCGCGCAGATAATGACGGAAAGCATCGAACGAGATCGGCCGGCTGATCAGATAGCCCTGCACCATGTCGCAGCCCATCACGGTCAGCAGCGCCATCGCCGCCTGCGTCTCGACCCCCTCGGCGGTCACTTCCATCTCCAGCGCGTGCGCCAGGTCGATCGTCGATCGCACGATCAGCGGATCGCGATTGCTGCTGGTCAGTTGAAGCACGAACATCTTGTCGATCTTCAGTTCGCGCGCCGGCAATTGCTTGAGATACGCGAGCGACGACAGGCCCGCGCCGTAATCGTCGATCGCGATGACGATGCCGACATCGGCAAATTGCTGAAGGTGGCGGATGGCGATTTCGGGATCGCGGATCACCGCCGTTTCGGTGATCTCGAAGCCGATCTTAGCGCCTCCGTCCGTCACCATGGCGCAGGCCGCCTGCACGAAATCGCGCTCGGCGAGCAACTGCCCGGAAATGTTGATGAAGATCGTCAGGTCATGGCCCTCGGCGGCCAGCACCTTCTGGTCGGCGATCACCTGATCGAGCGTCCACAAGGTCAGCGGCCCGATCTCGCCGATCTCTTCGGCCAGAGTGATGAAATCGCCCGGCAGGACCAGCCCGCGCGTCGGGTGCTGCCACCGCACCAGGGCCTCGGCACTGGAAATCTCCTGCCGGCGCACGTGCACCTTGGGCTGATATTGCAGGAACATCTCGCGATTGGCGAGCGCGGGCCCGAGTTCGCGCGACAGTGTCAGCCGGTCGAACGCGGGCGTTCCGGCCGACAGATCGCGCACCACCGTGCGCTGATCGATCCGCGCCTGCTCCATCGCGGCTTCGGCCTCCTCGGCAAGCCGGACATCCTCGGTATTGCCGACCGGTGCTGCCGCGGCGGCGAACAGCATCTTCAGTTGATGCGCCTCGCCGTCCAGATCGAACGGCGCGCCGAACTCGTCGTTGAGCAGGACCAGCGCCGCATCGAGATCGTCGATCGTGTCGCCCTCGAACGTCAGTTCCAGCACGGACCGTCCCACGATCGTCACCCGCGCGCTCGGCAACACTGCGGCGATGCGATCGCTGACATCGACCACCAACTGGTCGGCCCGCGAACATCCCAGGTGACGGCGCAGCGCCGCGAAATTCAGGATGTCGGTCATGCAGAGGAATTGCCACGCCCGAACCACCGGCCAGGGCAGACGATCCTCGTCCTGCAAGAGGACCGGCGCCGCGCGGCGACGCGAAGCTACGCCTTTCGACGCCTGATCCGGCGCTTCCGCCACTGGCCCACCGGCTTGCGCACGCACGTCGTCGAGCGCGCTCGCGCCGATCGGCCGAGCGTGTCGCCGGGGTCCGTTATGCGGACCAACTGTTCTGGAAACGCAGGCCATCGCGATACCGCTACCGCGCCACCCCTGAAGGAACCCTTAAACGACCCCGAACGGGACACCGCACGCGCCGCCTTCCGATTGCCTTACGGTTAAAAATGCATTAAGAATTGTCGGCACTCGACTGAGTGTAACAAGGGAGATAACCATGCTGAAGTTTCTGCTTTCGCTCATCTACGGCGACAACGTTCGCCCCTGGTAAATCAGGCAGTCGATCCGACGTCCAACAGAATCCTTCTATATTAGAAGCATTTAACGCGGCGTCGGATCGATACTTTCGGTCGGCACTCCCCGCAGGATCTGACCGGCGACTTTTTACGGACTGTCCGCCAATCGGCCGACAGTCCCGATTCGGTACTGCCTCGAACAAAGCGTCCGAAGCGGCTATTTTTCGAATAAACTTTTGTCAGCGCTTCGTGACCGCGCATCATCGGCGACGCCTCCTGCCGATCGCGTGACTTGCACTCTATCGCTGTGCCTCTGCCAGCCGCGCCATGAACGTCGCGCCGCGTTCCAGCTGCGCAACCTCCAGATACTCGTCCGCCTGATGCGCCTGCTCGATCGAGCCGGGCCCGCAGATCACCACCGAGAAACCGCCGCCCTGGAACTGTCCGGCCTCCGAGGCATAGGCCACCACGCGCGCCGGCCCGTTGTCGCCGGTCAACCGCCGCACCAGCAGCTCGGCTGCCCCATCGGGCTCCGGCGCGAAGCTCGGCGTCTGCGATCGTCGTACCACCTCCACCCCGGCACCCTCGAACAGCGGCCCGATCCGTGCGCCTTCCGCTGCGCACGCCGCAATGAACGGCGCGACGATCGCGTCCGGGTCCATCCCCGGCAGCACGCGCAGATCGAAGACGAACATGCACTCGCGCGCCAGGATGTTCACCGCCGTCCCGCCATTGACCTGACCGATCGTCAACGTCGCATGTCGCGGGCAGAACGCCGAATGCGCATCGGCCTTCAGTGCCAGCGCATCCGCCAGATCGGCCAGCCGCGCCATTAGCCGCACCGCAACCATGTTCGCCGACACGCCGAGGTGCGTCAGGCTCGAATGCGCCTCATGCCCGCTCACCGTCACGCGCCAGGTCGAGATGCCTTTGTGCCCGCTCACCACCTCCATATTGGTCGGCTCGCCCACCACCACGGCGGCGGGCGGGGGCAGATCCCGCACCAGTTCGCGGATCATGCTCGGCGCGCCGAGACAGCCGACCTCCTCGTCATAGGAAAAGGCCAGATGCACCGGCCGCGCACCGCTCAAGAACGCCGGCGCACCCGCCAAAGCGAGCGCGAGGAACGCCTTCATGTCGCACGTCCCGCGTCCGAACAGCCGATCGCCCCGGCGCGTCAGCGTGAAAGGGTCGCTCGTCCAGGGCTGGCCATCGACCGGCACGACATCGGTATGCCCCGAAAGCACCACGCCCCCCGGCACGCTAGGCCCGAGTGTCGCGTACAGATTGGCCTTGGAGCGATCCTCGTTGAACACCCGTGTCGCGTTGACGCCGAGCGGTGCCAGCACATGCTCGACATATTCGATCAGCCTGAGGTTCGAATCGCGAGACGTCGTATCGAACGCGATCAGCCGCTCGAGATGGCCGAGCGCGCTGGCGGTAAGATCATCCGGCGTCATGCCGGCGACCCTAACCCCCAATCCCTCAGGCGTCGACCGTATCGCGCGATGCCACGCGCTTTGGCGCGGGATTGGAGAATTCCATCTCGGTGTCGACCGATCCGTATTTCAGCGTCACCAGGTCCTTGGCGTAATTCTGGTACAATTTCCACGGCTTGCGGTCGCCCTGCTTCGGGAATTTCTCCATCGCACGCGTGACGTAGCCGGACGAGAAATCGAGGAACGGCTCGGCCTGCAAATCCTCGCCCGAGATGCGCGGCGTCGCCTGGCGCAACCCGCGCTTCGCCATCGTGTTGAGCAGACGGCAGACATAGGCACAGGTCAGATCGGCCTTCAGCGTCCAGGACGCATTGGTATAGCCGAACGACGACGCCAGATTGGGCACGCCCGAATACATCATGCCCTTATAGTTATACGTCTTCGCCAGATCGACCGGCGCGCCGTCCACATCGAACGCTACGTCACTGAGCAATTGCAGTTCCAGCCCGGTCGCCGTGACGACCACGTCGGCCGCAATCTCCTTGCCGCTTTCCAGCGCGATGCCGCCGGGCGTGAACCGCGCGATGCGATCGGTCACCACTTCGGCCGATCCGGCCTTGAGCGCATCGAACAGGTCGGCATCAGGCACCAGGCATAGCCGCTGGTCCCAGGGATTGTAGCGCGGCGTGAAATGCGTCGCGACATCGTAGTCCGGCCCAAGATGCTCGCGCACCATGCCGATGATCCGGTCCTTCACTTTTTCCGGCCGCCGCCGCGCCAGGCGGAAGAAGAACATCCCCCACAGCACGTTCTTCCAGCGCGTGATGCCATAAGCGGTCTTTGCCGGCAGCTTGGCGCGCAGCCAGTTGGCGACCCCGTCCTCGCTCGGTCGCGACACGACATAGGTGGGCGATCGCTGCAGCATCGTGACGTGCGCGGCGGTCTTCGCCATCTCCGGCACCAACGTCACCGCCGTCGCGCCGCTGCCGATCACCACGACCTTCTTGCCGGTGTAATCGAGGTCGCTCGGCCAATGCTGCGGATGAACGATCCGCCCGGCGAAATCCCCGGCACCGGCAAAGTCCGGCGTGTGGCCCTTGGCGTAATTATAATAGCCCGAGCACATGAAGAGGAAGTTGCAGGTATATCGCACCGGCCCGTCAGGCCCCTCGACGCTGACCGTCCAGCGTGCGTCCGGGGTCGACCAGGACGCCGCCTTTACGTGGCTGCGATACCGGATATGCCGGTCGATGCCATGCTCGCGCGCCGTCTCCTGCAGATACCGCAGGATCGAAGGACCGTCCGCGATCGCCTTCGCCTGGGTCCACGGCTTGAACGAATAGCCGAGCGTGTACATGTCCGAATCCGAACGGATACCGGGATAGCGGAACAGATCCCACGTGCCGCCAAGCTGCGGCCTTCCTTCGAGAATGACATAGGATCGGTCCGGCGCCAGCGTCTGGAGATGATACCCCGCGCCGATCCCCGATATCCCCGCCCCGACCACGACCACGTCGAAATGTTCAAGCGCCATATGCTCTCTCCTGCATACCCGATATTCCATTTATCGGTTGCGGAAAAGGACTTGGTTCTGCGAGCGACGAATGCCGCCATCTCGACCGTCATCCCGGACTTGATCCGGGATCCAACGGGCCGCAGGCGAAACGCCAGATCACCGGATGCCGCCCAAACGGCTTATTGGACTCCGGATCAACTCCGTGATGACGAGCGATGCGAAACTTTAGAAATCCTTCGAATACCGCACGCTCGCGCTCGACCCGCCGAACGAGCCCGCCTGCGACAACAGGCTCAAACTCTTGGTCAGCGCGATCTGCAACTGCGTCGCGGTGAACCCGCGTGAGTCGGTGATGATCTCGACATAGATGTTGTTGGTCAGATACTTGCCCGCCGCGAGCGACGTGCCCCGGCCGGTCGCCTCGTCCGCGCCGAGGATGCGCAGGCGATCGAACCCGGTGGCCGAACGCAGCTTGCCGAGCGGGTTGAGCCCGCCGCCGCCCGAACCACGCAGCGAATTCAGCGCCGCCGCCAGCTGGATCGCTTCGGTCGCCGACAGGTTCGTCACCGACGATCCGAACAGCAGCCGGCTCAGCACCTCGTCCTGCGGCAACGACGGCGTCGAGGTGAAGGCGATGACCGGCTTCTGCCCCGTGCCGCTGACGTTGATGTTGACCGTCACGCCGTTGGTGGTCGTGCTGGCGGTCAACGCGATCTGCGGATCGGTCAGCGCACCGCCGTCGAAGCGGATGTCGCCGGACGTGATCTCGAAACGCTTGCCCGAGAAGGTGTACGTACCCCGCACCACTTGCAGGCGCCCGACCACCTTGGGCGCGGCCGACGTGCCGCCGATCCGCATGTCCATCTTCCATTCGGATTCCAGCCCCATGCCGCTGACGAACAACTGATTGTCCGCCCGCACGCGAAGATCGAGCTTGAACAGCCCGGCCGGAGCCGCCGCCGGACGGTCGGTCGGGCGCGTCACCAGATCGCTCTTGCGCCGCACGCCGGTCAACTCCGGCACCTCGGCCTGGCCCTGCGTCACGATCTCGTAGCGTGCTTCCGGAATGATCAGGTCGCCCTTGATCAGCCCGCCGTCGCGCGCGTTGTTGCTGATCGCGATCGTGCCCGTCGCGGTCGCGCCCAGCGCGTCGCTGCGGGCGAGGCGCGCATTGTCCAGCTTCGCCTGGATGTCGATCGGGAAGCCTTCGGCCGACGAGAAGCCGACCGAACCCTGCGCCTGCACCGTGCCGTCGCCGGCCGTGGCCTGCAATTGCGTGATCTGGAGGCGCGTATTGTCGAACCGACCGGCGAGCTTCATGTTCGACAGCCGCGTGCCGTACACTTCGTTCTCGTAGGTGAGCTTGTCGGCGCGGATCACGCCGTTCAGCGTCGGCGCATCGACCCGCCCGCCGAAATCGGCGGCGACCGCAATGCCGCCGGTCAGCTGCTGCCGCGCCTGCCCCGCGAGACTGAACAGCACGCCCGCCGGACCGTTATAGCGGATGCCGCCGGAGAGCGGCCCGGCCATCAGACGGCTCGTCCACGCACCGCCGGCGCCCGGCTGTACCGTCGCGACCATCCGCCCGACCGTCGTCGCGCCTCGCTTGACCAAGGCGCGCGCATCCGCGCCGCCCGAGGCCAGCCGCCCGGCGAACTCGATATTCACCGGCTCGGACACGGCCGCCAGACTGGAGCGCGTGAAATTGCTGATCGTCATCCGCGCATTGGCGGTCGGGAACGCCGCAGAACCGGCCTGGGCGAAATCGAGACTGCCGGTCGCCGTGCCGCCAAGGCCGAGGTTCGGCACCAGCGCATTGGCCATCGACAGGTCGAGCGTGTCGAGCCGAGCCTGCAAGGTCATGCCCCCCCCATTACGGCTGCCGTAACTGCCCGCGATCCGTGCCGACCCCTGGTCGAAATCGAGCCGCGTCGGCAGCAGGCGATAGGTCGCGCCCTCGATCTGGATCCGCGCCGGCGTACCCGTCTTGAAGCCGATGCCGTTCGCCCGGCCCTGCGCCGCGACCAGCCACAATTTCGGACTGAGCCGGGAATTGACCGCGATGTTGAACGGCACGCCGTTGGAACCGGTCGCCACAGCCTGTGCGGTGCCGGAGCCGCCGGCATAATCCACCTTCGCGCGCGCCGAGGATATCACCGTCGGGCCATAGCGCAGGTCCGCGACCTGCACGTCGGCCTTCACCGCCGGCTTGTCGTAGAGCACAACATTGGCGGCGATGATCGCGCGGCCGATCGTGAAATCCACGCTGCCGGGGATCTTCGCGGCATAGGCTCGCGCGGCGATGTCGGCGCGCTGGTACTTGCCCTGCGCGCCGAGATTGGCCGCGCCGGTGATGCCCGACCCGGCGAACTGGATGCGGCCGGCAAACGGTCCCGCCGGAAGTTGCTGCACCTTGCCGCTGAAATTCACGCCCGCGAACTTGGCCGCGCGGATGTCCACCGCCAGCACCGGGCTCGGCCGCACGATCACGTCGGCGGAGAACGGCCCATAGGTCGTGCCCCCGGTCGCGGAGACGGCGTAGGACGTGCCGTTCCCGCGCACCCGCGCCTCGAGATTGACCAGTCCGACGCCCACGCCCGGGCGCGGCGCGCGCAGCAGCACCACCGGCTGCGTCGCGCTGCCCGTCACCCGCGCCGTCAACGGCCCGTATGCGCTCGAATAGGCATCGGCATTGACCAGCAACGCGCCGGTCGGATCGTACCGCCCGGAGCCGTTCGTCACGCGGAATTGCGGCGCGTTCAGCCGCAGATTGCGGAACGTGATGATCCCGTTCGGATCGTAACCGATATCGGTGCGCACAATGGCGTTGCCGCCGAGGAAACTCGCCACGCCCGAATTGAAGATCCGGGACGTACGCGCCACCACGCGCCCGGTGATCCCGAACCCGCCCTGCGGCGCCGTCACCAGCTTGGCATCGGTCTGGATGTTCAGGATGCCGATGCTCTCGACACGGAAATTGTTCACCCGGCCGTTCAGGCCGCCGGTGTAGCGCCCGGTCTGCATGTTCGCCGCGATGATCGCGGTGGCGTCGATCCGCTTCGACCGGATGCGCAGATTGTCCGACAGGATGTTGACGCCCGAGATCGCGAAATCGCCCTCGATCGCGACATTGTCGAGCAGATCGCCCGCTGCGGCAGCCAGCCCGGCGATGCGCCGCGCGCGCGCCTTGATCGGCACCAGGATATGGTTCGAATCCACCTTGGCGAGGCCCGAGGCATAGAGATCGTCGACGCGCGTCTCGCCGAAACCGATGCTCTTCGCCTGCACGACATAGTTCACCGTCGGCGTCGCGAACGCGCCGTCCAGCACCACGCTCGCCGCCACGTCGCGCCCGTTGAGGTTGGGCAGGATCGCGCCCGGTGTCAGCAGTTTCGCATCGACCTTCAACTGCCCGAACCGGCTCGTCGCCAGATCGATCAGCCCCTGCCCCGCCACCGCCAGCGCATCCGACTTCAGCTGGAACTTCGTATCCACCTTGCGCTGGTCGAGCGTCGCGTCGATCGACAAATCGACCTGCGGCGCGGTGATCGCCGCCAGCGGATTCGTCGCGTCGGGCTTCTGGTTGCGGCCCGCGCGCACCTGCGCCACGCCCTCCGCCGGCGTGTCGGCGTACAGCGCCGGATGCGCATTCCCGCGCACCTTGAACGTGCCGTCATTGGCGGCGAGATCGAGATCGGCGAACGACTTGCCACCCAGAGTCGCGACGGCCTTACCCTGCCAGGCCTTCCACGATCCCTTGCCCGAAACCGTCGCGTCCAGCGCCTGTTTCAGCCCGCCCATCGTCGCCACCACGCCGGTCGCCGGTGCGGTCAGCCGCGCGTCCACGTCGAGCTTGTCCTGATCCGGCACCGCGTCCAGCTTCAGCGTCAGCCGGTCGCCACCCGCGATGCCCGGCCCGGTCAGCGCCATCGCGTTCGCGGTCAGCTGCGCCCGCGCATCCGCGATGTGCACGCCGCTGTCGAAGCGTACGACATGCGCCTGCCCCGTCACCGCCTTCATCATCACGAACCGATCGACCGTCAGCTTGCCGATATCGATGTCGAGGTCGGGCAGGTACGGCGCGTTCGGATCGCTCGGCACCGCCTTCAGCTCGGGCGACCGCTGCAACGTGATCAGCTTCGACCCGGCCGAGCGCACATCGACATGGTTCTTCAGGAACGCGAACGGCCGCCAGTCGACGTCGAGCCGTGGCGAGGTCAGGAACACGCCCTTGGGGTCGCTCACCCGCACGTCGGTCAACACCATCTTGCCGTAGATCGATCCGTCGATCCGCCCGACCTTGATGTTCAGCCCCGACGCCGTCTCGTACCCGCCGATATAATTGGCGATGATCCGCCGCCCCGGCGACGTGTTGACGCCCAGCACCAGCACCACCGCGAGCACCAGCACGCCGAGGATCGCGATGCCGATCCATTTCAGGATGCTCAGCCACACCGGGCGCTTGCCCGCCACGACGGTCTCGGAAACCTGCTCGTCGGCCATCAGAATGCTTGCCCGATCGAGATGTAGAGCGCGACCTTGCCGTCGCCCGGTCGCGGGTTGAGCGGCGTTGCCACGTCCACCCGCATCGGTCCGAAATTGGTGTAGAATCGCCCGCCGATGCCCGCGCCGTACCGCAGGTCGCCGCCCTTGGGGTAAACCGTCTCGTACGCGTTACCCGCATCGAAGAACGGCACGATCCCGAAATTGCCGAAACGATAGCGCGCCTCGATCGAGAATTCGTTGAGCGAGCGTCCGCCGACCGGATTGCCCTGCGGATCGAACGGCCCGAGCCGCTGATAGCCGTAGCCGCGCACCGATCCGCCGCCGCCGCCGTAATAGCGCCGCGACGGTGCAAGATCGTCGCGTGCGATGCCCGGGATCGTCCCCGCGCGCACCCGCCCCGCCACCACCAGGCTCGGCGTCACCGGCTGATAGATGCTGCCCTCGATCAGCACGCGCGCATAGGGCCGCACGCCGCCGCTCACCGACGTCTCCGGGCTCAGGCTCAATTTCAGGCGATAGCCCTTGGTCGGGTTGAGCAGACTGTCCGACGTATCGAACAACACCTGCCCAGGTAGCGCGACGATGCCGTACGTCTTGCGCCTCCGGTCGCCGATCGCGAAATCGTAGACGCTTTCGTTCGTGCCGGTCAGTTCGAAGCCGTAGGCATAGGTGAACTTCTTCTGCCAGATCGGCGTCGAATCGTAGCTGATCCGCCCGGACAACGTGCCGGTAAAGGCGTTGAACGCATCGTAGTTCGAGTGGTTGGCCGATGCCGTCAGCGTGACGGTCCGGTCGCGCTTGCCAGCGTTCATCCGCCGGAAGGTACCCGACAGGCCTTGCTCCTGCGTGCCGGCGATGATCGATCCGATCAGCGCGCCCTCGGGCGGGAACACGTTGCGATGCGTGAACGACCCTTCGAGCTTGATTCCCTCGCCGGTCGAATAGCCCGCCGTGGCGGCGAGCGAGCGCGGCGGCCCGGCCTCCTGCCGCACCAGCAGGTCGACCTTCTCGGTCCCGTCCGGACCGGGCTGTCCGGTGCGGCGCGGCTCGACCGATACGGTCGAGAACAATCCCGTCGCGACCAGCGCCTGGCGCAGGTCGTCGACCTTGCGATTGTCGTACAGTTCGCCGTCCTTGAACCGCGCCAGAACCCCGACATGCTTGGCGTCGAACGCCAGCTTGCCCTCGGTCGAATAGGTGCCGAACGACGATCTTGGCCCGGTGTCGACCGGCAGCGTGTAATCCCCGGTCCATTTCGCATCGTCGAGCAGGATGTCGCGCTGTCCGACCTTGATGAACGGATAGCCCTGTTGCGGCAGCGTCAGCGCCAGATTGGCCTCCGCGCCCTGAATGCGATCCGCCTCAATCCTGTCGCCGATCTTTAGCGGCAATTCGCGCCGCAACAGATCTGGCGGCACAACCGGCCCGGCGTCGATCGTCACCGACGACAGGCTGTAGACCTTGCCCGGCGTCGCGCTGACGATCGCCTTGACCGGCTTGCCGCTCTTCGCCGGCGGCTGCTCGATCGTCGAGATCGCGGTGCCGTCATAGAAGCCCTTCGACTTCATCAGCCGCACCGCCAGCGCCTCATCCTCCTTGGCGCGCGCGGAAATCATCGCCGCGTTGGCGGCATTGCCACCGCCTTCCTTCAGCGCGGACAGCGAATTGAATTGACTGGTCAGCTCCAGCTCGTCCAGCCCGCGCACTTCGGTGTCGTAGCGGATGACCACCGTCTTCTCGTCGCCGACATCGGCAACCTCGATCGGCGGCGTGGTGTCGTACGATCCGAGCGCGGGCAGCGGCGCGCTCAGCTCCGGTGTCTCGGCCGCGACCGGCGTCAGCGCGGGATCGGCGGGCGATACCTGCCCGGCGATCAGCGGCGTCCCCGCCGGGGCAGCGGGCATCGCCTCGAGGGGGGCGTTGATATCGTTGGACAGCGCGGGCAGCGCGGAATCGAACTGGGAATCGGTAACGATCGGCTTGTCCGCATTGGGATCGACCGGCTGAGCTTGAACCGGCTCGGGCGTGGCCGGCGGCACCTGTTGCGCGGGAGCGAGCCCCGCCAAAGCCAAGACCACCCAACTCGACGTAAACCAAAGACCAGTCAAAACGCGCTTTTCCCCTTGGGGGAGCGGCTGACCACCGTCTATTCCCCACCTCCCGCGCCTAACGCACGGCCATCATGTTGGTTCCTGCTGACATTCCGTCATCCCGGACTTGATCCGGGATCCAACGTGCCGGCAAGGCTGCGCCCGCCCCTCTGGCCGCAACCCAAGCCGCTTGATGGATCCCGGATCAAGTCCGGGATGACGGCGGAAGCGGTCAAGCCCCCTTCACCCGCAACCGAAACGCGTGCAGCAACGGCTCGGTATACCCGCTCGGCTGCGTCACGCCCTCGAACACCAGAGCGCGCGCCGCCTGATACGCCAGGCTGCTATCCTCGTGCCCCGACATCGGCGAATAGGCCGCGTCGCCCGCATTCTGCGCATCGACCTTCTTCGCCATCCGCTCGAACGCTGCATCCACGTCCGCCGTGGTCGCCACCCCGTGCAGCAGCCAATTGGCCATGTGCTGGGACGAGATGCGCAACGTCGCGCGATCCTCCATCAGCCCGATATCGTGGATATCCGGCACCTTGGAACAGCCGACGCCCTGGTCGATCCAGCGCACGACATAGCCCAATATGCCCTGTGCATTGTTGTCCAGTTCGGCCTGCACCTCCTGCGGCGTCCAGTTGCGCCCGCCCGCCACCGGCACGTTCAACAACGGACCGAGGCCCGGCACGGCCTCCTTCGCGATCGTCTTCTGCCCCTCGAACACATCGACGTCGTGATAGTGCATCGCGTGCAACGTCGCGGCGGTGGGGGACGGTACCCAGGCGGTGTTCGCGCCCGATTTCGGATGCGCGATCTTCTGCTCCATCATGTCCGCCATGCGGTCCGGCGCGGCCCACATGCCCTTGCCGATCTGCGCCTTGCCCGAAAGGCCGGCGGCCAGACCGATCCGCACGTTGCGATCCTCATACGCCTTGATCCAGTCGCTCGCCTTCATCTCGGCCTTGGGGATCATCGCACCCGCATGCATCGCGGTATGCATCTCGTCGCCGGTGCGATCGAGGAAGCCGGTGTTGATGAACACGATCCGGTCCTTCACCACCGCGATGCACGCGGCGAGATTGGCCGAGGTCCGCCGCTCCTCGTCCATCACGCCGACCTTGATCGTGTGGCGTTCGATCTCCAGCAGATCCTCCACCGCATCGAACAAGGCGTTGGTGAAGGCGCATTCCTCCGGCCCGTGCATCTTCGGCTTGACGATATAGACCGATCCCGCGCGGCTGTTGCGGAACTTGCCAGTTTCAGGTGAACGGTCCCCCGGACCGTTCAGGTCATCCCGGGGGGATGACCGACCTGAAACTCCCCGCAGGTCGTACAGCGCGATGGTCGAGGTCAGGATCGCATCCAGGATGCCCTCCGGCGCCTCCCCCCCATCCGCCAGCAGCACCGCCGGGGTCGTCATCAGGTGGCCGACATTGCGCACGAACAACAGGCTGCGCCCGGCCAGCGTCAGCGTGCCGCCGTCCGGCGTCGCATACTCGCGATCCGCCTCCAGCTTGCGCACGATCGTCCGCCCGCCCTTTTCGAAACTCTCCTGCAGATCGCCGAGCATCAGCCCGAGCCAATTGGCATAGGCCGCCACCTTGTCCTCGGCATCCACCGCCGCGACCGAATCCTCGAGATCGACGATCGTGGTCAGCGCGGATTCGAGCAGCACGTCGGCGATCCCCGCCGGATCGTCCCGCCCGACCGAAGACTCGCGATCGATCACCACTTCGATATGCAAACCGTGATGCCGGAACAGCAGCGAAGACGGCGTGGCCGGTTCGCCGCGATACCCGACGAACGCGCTCGCGTCCGCCAGCGCCGGCTTCGCCGCGCCGGGCACCCCCTGTGCCATCAGAACGCCGTCCACGATCGCAAGGCTCGCCACGCTATCCCACGGCCCGATCGACAGCGGCACGGCCTTGTCGAGAAACGCCTTCGCCGCCGCGACCACCTGCACGCCACGTTCGGTGTCGTACCCGCCCGGCTTCGCTTTCCCCGGCAACGCGTCGGTGCCGTAGAATGCATCATACAGGCTGCCCCAGCGCGCATTGGCCGCGTTCAGCACGAAGCGCGCGTTCAGGATCGGCACCACCAGCTGCGGCCCGGCCATCGTCGCGACTTCGGCATCGACATGCTCGGTCCGGATCGTGAACGGTGCAGGCTCCGGCACCAGATACCCGATCCCGCGCAGAAACGCCTCGTCCACCGCGCCGCCCGCCTGATACCGCGCGTCGATCTCGGTCTGCAACGTCTCGCGGACCGCCAGCAACGCCCGGTTCTCCGGCGCGAACTTCTCGAAGATATCTGCCATGCCCTGCCACCAGGACACGGCATTGATCCCGAGCCCGAGCAGCACCTTGCTCTCGACGAACCGCACCAGCGGCTCGGCCACGGACAATCCGGCGCGGTCGATCATTTCGGGCATTCAGTCCTCCTGATAAGGGTATTACATATGCCTGGGGAGGGCCGAAATGCGGCTTAGGGTTTGCCTGCGATTCCCGCAACGCCGGAGTTGGGCACGTCCCTGCCCCCCCGTCATCCCGGACTTGATCCGGGATCCAACGTGCCGCAAACCAATCGGCTTCTGATCGCGCGGCACGTTGGATGCCGGATCAAGCCCGGCATGACGGCCAAGAGTTCAGCCTCCTTCGGGATCAAGCGCCGCCGCCGAAGCCTCCAGCCGATCGAGCACCGCCCGGAACGTCACGATCTCCTTCGCCGAAAACCCCGCAAACACCCGCCCTTCGAGTTCCAAAGCCTTGGGCGCGACATTCTCGTACAGCGCCTGTCCGGCGTCGGTCAGCGACAACAGGTGCGACCGCTGGTCGTCAGGATTGGGCCGCCGCGCCACCAGTCCGCGCTCGACCAGGGCGATCGCCGCACGACTCACCGTCACCTTGTCCATCTGCGTCCGCACGCCCAGCGCCTGCTGCGTCAGCCCCTCGCCCTCCGCGATCACCGCGATCAACCGCCACTCCGCGATCTTCAGCCCGAACAGAGCCTGATACGCCGTCGCGATCGCGGACGACACGCGGTTCGACGCGATCGACAGCCGATAAGGCAGGAAATCGTCGAGTTTCAGCGTCGGCATGCGTTTCTCATTCCACAAAGAGCAGACCGTCACCCCGGACATGTTCCGGGGTCCACCGCGCCGCAAATTCTCACCTGATTGGTTTGCCGCACGGTGGACCCCGGAACAAGTCCGGGGTGACGGCAACTGGCTGGCTGGACGCCCGCCCCAATCCCCGATATAGTATCATCTGAAACCACCTTCCCGGAGAGTGACGATGACCGCACCCCAAGAATCGATGGGCGAAAACCCGATGGGCCTCAATGGATTCGAATTCGTCGAATTCACCTCCCCCGCGCCCGAGGCTCTGGCCGATCTGTTCGTCAAGATGGGCTTCACCCATGTCGGCAACCACAAGTCGAAGAACGTCCGCCGCTATGCGCAGGGCGACATCAACTTCCTCCTCAACATGGACGAAGCGGGCCAGGTCGCCGGCTTCCGCAACGCGCACGGCCCCAGCGCCAACGCGATGGCGTTCCGCGTCGCCGACGGCCAGCAGGCGTTGAAGCTCGCGCTCGAACGCGGTGCGGCGGCGGTCAAGGGCGAACACGGCCCCGGCGAACTCGACATCCCGGCGATCGAGGGCATCGGCGGTGCCAACCTGTACCTCGTCGATGAGAAATCGAAGATCTACGAAACCGATTTCGAGCCGATCGCCGGCACGTCGCCGGACGATCACAGCGTCGGCCTGCACACGCTCGATCACCTCACCCACAATCTCCAGCGTGGCCGGATGGATTATTGGGCGAATTATTACGAGAGCATCTTCAACTTCCGCCAGATCCGCTATTTCGACATCGAAGGGCAAGCCACCGGGCTGTTCAGCAAGGCGATGACCGCGCCCGACGACAAGATCCGCATTCCCTTGAACGAAAGCCAGGACGAGCATTCGCAGATCGAGGAATTCATCAAGGACTACAAAGGCGAAGGCATCCAGCATCTGGCGCTCGCCACGGACGATATCTTCAAGACGGTCGATATTTTGCGGGCCAACGGCATCAAGTTCCAGACCACGCCGCAAACCTATTTCGACCTGATCGACAAGCGCCTGCCCGGCCACAACCACGACGTCGAGGAAATGCGCAAGCGCGACATCCTGATCGACGGCGCCCCGGAAACGGGTGGCGGCTTGCTGCTGCAGATCTTCACCGAGAACATGGTCGGCCCGATCTTCTTCGAAATCATCCAGCGCAAGGGTAATGACGGCTTCGGCGAGGGCAACTTCAAAGCGCTGTTCGAATCGATCGAACTCGACCAGATCCGCCGCGGCGTCGTCCCGGGCGCGGTGGAGGCGTAAATCCCTCCCCAACCCCGCCGTCATCCTGAACTCGTTTCAGGATCCATCGTGCCACAACGGCGATCGTCCGTGTTGCACGATGGATCCTGACCTTCGTCAGGATGACGGTAGTTGTTGAGGTGAACGTAAGGACCAAAGCCATGACCAAATACCAAACCGGCTTCGGTAACCACTTCGCCACCGAAGCCGTCCCCGGCGCTCTCCCGGTCGGACGAAACTCTCCCCAACGCCCCCCCTTCGGCCTCTACACCGAACAACTCAGCGGCACCGCGTTCACCGCGCCGCGCCACGAAAACCTCCGCTCCTGGCTCTATCGCCTGCGCCCGAGCGCCGCGCACCCCGCCTTCACCCGCTACGAAGGCGCGACGCAATTCGCCCCCGGCGTCGCCAAACCGCCACTGGCGCCCAACCGCCTGCGCTGGGGCCCGCTCGACATCGCGCAAGGCCAGGACTGGCTCGACAGCCTCACCACCATGCTCGTCGCGGGCGAAGGCCCCGCCACACAGACCGGCGTGGCGATGCACATCTACCGTGCGAGCGAGGACATGCGGAACCGCGCCTTCGTCAGCGGCGACGGCGAACTCCTGATCCTGCCCGAACAGGGTGCCCTCACGCTCTTGACCGAACTTGGCCGGATCGACGTGAAACCCGGCGAGATCGCGCTGATCCCGCGCGGCGTCCGCTTCCGCGTCACCCTCCCCGACGGCGAAGCGCGCGGCTATGTCGCAGAGAATCACGGCGCGCCCTTCCGCCTGCCCGATCTCGGCCCGATCGGCGCGAACGGCCTGGCCAACCCGCGCGACTTCGAAACGCCGCTCGCGTGGTTCGAGGACGTCGAGGACGACTACGAACTCGTCCAGAAATTCCTCGGCAGCCTGTGGTCCACGCAGCTCGGCCGCTCTCCACTCGACGTTGTCGCGTGGCACGGCAATTATGCGCCATGGAAATACGACCTCGCCCGCTTCAACACGATCGGCAGCATCAGTTTCGACCACCCCGATCCATCGATCTTCACCGTCCTCACCTCGCCAAGCGACCAGCCCGGCACCGCCAACGTCGATTTCGTCATCTTTCCGCCCCGCTGGATGGTGGCGGAAGACACGTTCCGCCCGCCCTGGTTCCACCGCAACACGATGAGCGAGTGCATGGGCCTGATCACCGGCCAATATGATGCCAAGGCCGAGGGCTTCCGCCCCGGCGCGCTCAGCCTGCACAACCAGATGAGCGGCCACGGCCCCGACGTCGCCACCTGGACCGCCGCGAGCAACGCCGACCTGAAACCGCATAAGATCGATGGCACCATGGCCTTCATGATCGAAAGCCGCTGGGTCTTCCGCCCCACCGAATTCGCGCTGAAAACAAGCGCGCTGGACGAGGATTACGATCAGGCCTGGACCGGTTTTCCGAAGGCGGAGTTGCCGTCGAGCGATTAAAGCGTAGCTGCAATTAATTCCTTGCGCGCCCTGCTGTCGATTGCCATAATCGCAGAATGGATATCGAGTTCGACCCCGCCAAGGACGCACTCAATATCGAGAAGCACGGCATATCGTTGGCACGGGCGGCCGAACTCGAATTGCTCGCATATGTGGCCGACGGCCGTTTCGCCGAACCGCGCTTTAGGCTGTACGGGCTGATCGACGGGGAATCCTATTGTGTCGCGGGCACTCGGCGGCGCGGCATGGTCCGCGTGATCAGCCTGCGCCGTGCTCATCGCAAGGAGATGCAACGCTATGCCCCATGAAGATCGCCCGGTCGTTTTCGACGACGACAACCCCGAATGGACCAAAGAGGATTTCGCCAAGGCGCTACGCGGCGACGAAATCCCTGCGGAAATTCGCGCTGCCTTCGGCAAGGGTCGTGGCCGCCCCGTCGGCAGCACGAAGGCCGATGCCAAGGTTCAGGTAACGCTCCGCATCGATTCCGACGTGATCGCCGCCTTCAAATCCGGTGGCCCGGGCTGGCAATCGCGCATGAATGCCGCGCTGCGCGCCGCCATGTCGCAGGGTCGATCGGCGGCGTAACTTACCCCATCTGCCGCTTGACGCTCGCCATCGTCGCCTTGCCGTAAGGCGGCTTCAGCCCCGCCAGCTTGGCCACGTCGAACCGCGCCTGTTTGTACACCGCCTTGGCGTGGCTGAACGTCATGAACCCGTCGCGCCCGTGATACGCGCCCATGCCCGAAGGCCCGACGCCGCCGAACGGCAATTCCTCCATGCTGATGTGGAAGATCACGTCGTCCAGCGTCACCCCGCCCGCGATCGTCCGGTCGAGCACGCGCCGCCGCTCGCCCGCATCGCCGCCGAAATAATATAGTCCCAGCGGCCGGTCGCGCCGGTTGACCTGCGCGATCGCATCCTCGATCCCCGCATAGCGCCGCACCGGCAGCACCGGCCCGAAGATTTCCTCCTGCATCACCGCCATGTCGTCGGTCACTTCTGTCACGATGTGCAGCGGCATCTTGCGCGCATTGGACGCGCCGAAATCCTCGTTCCCCGGATTGACCACCTCGACGTTCGCGCCCTTCGCGCGGGCATCGTCGATCAGGTCGGTCAGCCGCTGGAAATGCCGGTCGTTCACCACCGATGTATAGTCGGGATTGCTCAGCAATGTCGGATACATCGCGGTCGCCGCGCTGCGCAACCCGTCCACCACCGCCGCCTCGTCGCCCGCCTCGACCAGCATGTAATCCGGCGCGAGGCAGATCTGTCCGGCGTTCAGCATCTTGCCCAGCGCCACCCGCTCGGTCGCCTGTTTCAGGTCGGCGCCCTTGCCGACGATCACCGGCGATTTCCCGCCCAGTTCCAGCGTCACCGGCACCAGATTGTCCGCTGCCGCATGCAGGATATGCTTGCCGACCGACGTTGCCCCGGTGAAGATCAGATGATCGAATGGCAGCGACGCGAACGCCTTGCCCACCTCCGGCCCGCCAGACACGAATGCCAGTTCGTCCGCCGCGAAATACGTCCCCGCCACCTCTTCGAAAAGGGCGGCGACGCGCGGCGTGAACTCGCTGGTCTTCACCATCGCCCGGTTGCCCGCCGCGAAGATGCCGGCCAGCGGCGCCATGACCAGATTGACCGGGAAATTCCACGGCGCGATCACGCCGACTACCCCCTTGGGCTGATATTCCACCCAGGCCTTCGCCCCCAGCAGCCCGAGCGGAAACTGCACCGGTCGCTTGCTCCGCTGCGCCCAGCTGTCGACCGATTTGATCGCATGCCGGATCGGGGCGACCGACGCGGCGATATCGGTCAGCATCGATTGCTCACGGCTGCGATGCCCGAAATCCTCCGACAGCGCGTCGCAGAACGCCTCGGCATGGTCCGAAATCATCGCCGCCGCGCGCTTCAACCGATCCTTGCGCGTCGCGATCGACACCGGCAGTTCGCCTATGAACGCCGCGCGCTGAGCCGTGAGAACCGCCTGCAGATCGATCATGTCGCTCGTCCCTATGCTTTGGCGCAGCCGATGATCCCGACCACCGCGACCACGACGCTGTCCTTTCCGATACGATCGATCCTGAGCGTCGCGTCTCGCACCGCCGCCCCGTCCTTCAGATCGGCGCGCGCTTCGACCTTCATGTCGAGCACCGCCGTCACGCCACCACCGGCATATTCGGTCACCCCGGCAAAGCCATAGCCGCCACCGCCACCATTCTGCCCGGTGCGCGCGACATCGGTCACCGCCCCGCCGATCGAGACCCGCAACTGCGCGGGGTCGGCGCTCGCCATCGCCACGAACGCCGGCGTCTCGCCTTTGGCGAACAGATAGGCCGCGCACCCCTTCGCCGGCAGCGCCTGTTTCGGCAGCACGTCGATCGGCAGGCCGGAAACCGGCGCATCGGCCATCAGGGCGAGCAGGAGTGCGATCAGCATCATCGCGGAAATCCTAGCAGGAACAGCCACGCCGGGTAAGCCGCGATCGCCAGCAACGCGCCGAACGGGACGCGCGTCTCCAACGTCGCCCTGCGGCCGAGCATCATGCCGACCGCGACCAGCGCCAGCCCGGTCATCGCCGCCAACAGCAACACCGCCGGCAGCATCGCCCAGCCGAGCCACAGCCCGATCGCCCCGAGCAACTTGGGATCGCCCCCACCGAGCCCCTCACGCTTGCGCAGCATTCTGTAGCCCGCCCCGATCGCCCACAGAACACCGAACCCGGCAACGCCGCCGATCGCCCGGTCGCGCCAGCCCGGCTCCACGCCCAGCAGCCCCGTCGCCAACCCGGCCAGCGCTAGCGTGCCGGTCAGCCGATCAGGCAGCCAGAATTCCGTCGCGTCCAGCGCCGCCAGCGCCAGCAACAGCCAGCCGAACACCGCCCCCGCCAACCCAGTCGCCCCGGGCACTATGATCCCGGCAACCACACCGATCCCCAACGCCGCCAGCTCGATCTGCCAATGTCGTGCGTCGATCTTGGCACCACAGGCGCGGCACCGCCCCCGCGCCAGCGATGCGCTCAGCAACGGCACCAGATCGCGCGCGCGCAACGCCACGCCGCAGGCATCGCAATGCGACCGCCCGGTCATAACCGATCGCCCCTGCGGCCAGCGGATCGCCAACGTCGCGATGAAGCTGCCCAGGATCGCCCCGAGCACACCCAGCCCGGCCGGCCAGAACAGCAATTCGGGCGTCAGGATTCCCATGCCGGAGCGATAAGCGGCCCGATCGGCCCCGTCACCATTTTACGTCGCCGTCCGCCCGGAATGGACGGCAAACGCAAACAACGCTCCGGCACGTCCGCGCCATTTGTAAACCGTCCCCTCCCCCATTAGATCGCACGCAACACATTCGCGCGAGAGGCCTAAATCATGACCACTACCGATCCCGTCGTCATCCTGTCCTACGCCCGCACGCCGATGGGCAGCTTTCAGGGCAGCCTCGCCGGGGCCACCGCCGTCGATCTCGGCGCCACCGCGGTGAAGGCGGCGGTCGAGCGTGCCGGCGTGGACGGCGCGGACGTCGAGCGCATCTATATGGGCTGCGTTCTGCCCGCCGGCCTCGGCCAGGCTCCTGCACGCCAGGCCGCGCTCAAGGCAGGCCTGCCGATGTCGGTCGAGGCGACCACGGTAAACAAGATGTGCGGCTCCGGCATGCAGGCCGCGATCATGGGCGCGGATGCCCTCGCCGCCGGGTCGGTCGACCTGCTCGTCGTCGGCGGCATGGAGAGCATGACCAATGCGCCGTACATTCTCGCCAAGCATCGCGGCGGCGCGCGCATGGGGCATGATCGCGTGATGGATTCGATGTTCCTCGATGGCCTGGAGGACGCCTACGAACCCGGCCGAGCGATGGGCAGCTTCGCCGAGGAAACCGCCGGCGAATATCAGTTCACGCGGGCCGCGCAGGACGATTACGCCATCGCCTCGCTCACCCGCGCGCAGGCCGCTCAAGGCAGCGGCGCGTTCGACCGGGAGATCACCTCGGTCGAGATCACCGGCCGCAAGGGCACTGAAACCATCACCGCCGACGAACAGCCGCCCAAGGGCAATGCCGACAAGATCCCGACGCTGAAGCCCGCCTTCGCCAAGGACGGCACGATCACCGCCGCCAACGCCTCGTCCATCTCGGACGGTGCCGCCGCGCTGGTGATGACGCGCCAGAGCGTCGCCGACGCGCACGGCCTCAAGCCCGTCGCCCGCATCGTCGGGCATGCCGCTTACGCGCACGAACCCGCCAAGTTCACCACCGCGCCGGTCAGCGCGATCCAGAAGCTGCTCGCCAAGACCGGCTGGAGCGTAGGCGACGTGGATCTGTTCGAGATCAACGAAGCCTTCGCCGTCGTCTCGATGATCGCCATGCGCGACCTCGACATTCCCCATGACAAGGTCAACGTGAACGGCGGCGCCACCGCGCTCGGCCATCCGATCGGTGCCAGCGGCGCCCGCATCCTCGCCACCCTGATCGCCGCGCTGCAAAACCGCGGCCTGAAAAAGGGCGTCGCGGCGCTCTGCATCGGCGGCGGAGAGGCGACGGCTGTGGCGGTGGAATTGGTGGGGTAGGCCTCCACGGCGTCTCGCGTGCTTCACCCCGCTGATCGGCGAGCAGCGTCTCTCGCGGACACGGAAAGCCGTCGATCTGGCGATCGACGGCTTTTTCTTAGCCTCGTATCGGGCTGTCAAATCAGGCGGAGGTGAGCCGGGCAGCGGTCTTGCGGCGACCGCCCATTGCGAAACCGACGAGATCGAAACCCGCCACCATCATCGCCCAGATCGCCGGCTCGGGCTTACGGGCGCGATCACGATGCAGCAGACATCCCAACCACCAATTGCGGTCCGGCTTCAGCCCAGCCCCAACGTATAATACCGGCTGAACCCCGTATCCGAATAGCCCGCGAACGGCCCGCACGTCTCGAACCCCGCACGCTCGTACATCGCCCGCGCCGCCGCGAACGCCGCGTTGCTGCCCGTTTCCAGGCTCAGCCGCGCGTAGCCCCGCGCGCGCGCCTCGGCGATCAGATAGCCCAGCATCATACCCCCCGCGCCGCGGCGCAGCTGGTCGGGCGCGGTCCGCATCGATTTCAGCTCGCCATGCGCGGCATCCAGTTCCTTCATCGCGCCCAGCGCCAGCAGCGTCTCTCCCTCCCACGCCGACCAGACCGTTACGTCCGGCGCGCGCAACCCGTTATGGTCGAGCGCGAACACCGCGCCCGGCGGGGAATTCTCCAACGCCTGCGCCAGGTGATAATCGAGCAACGCGATCACCGCCGGATGCGACAGATCGTCGCGGGCGATCCGCATCGCGCTCAGAACTGCTCCTCGGGATCGACGCCCCACAGATGCGACGTCTCGATGAAGCCGCCGCGCCCGCGCACGTCGAAATGGCACCAGCCGCGCGTGCACTTGCTCAGCCGTCCGACCACGCCCGGCGCCACCCGCCACGTCACTTTCGCGCCGGGTCGCGGCGATTCCTGCAACTCCGCCACCTGCCCGACGATTAAGGCGGTGCGGGTCTCGCTGATCAGCGTGCCCATGATCCAGCCCTGGATCCCGCCCGGATCCTCCACCTTCATCCACGCGCCACGCTCGTACACCGCCAGCACCTTCACCGGCAGATCGGCGCGCTGATACAGCCAGCTCGCCGGATAGCTCCGCGCCGGACCGGTCCGCATCCGCGCCTTGCCGGCCGAGATCGAGCCGTAATACGGCGTCTTCTTCTGCACCAGCGCCGCCATCGCGCCCGAGCCCAACAGCGCGGCCGCCCCGCACGCGAGCAGAAGTCTCGCAGCCCTACGCATACATTGCCCCTTGAAAACCGGCCTGCCTTCTACGCCCTACCGCACGGCCGCATCAACCACATTGACGCCGCCGACCGCCTCCGCCAAGCCACGAACATGCCCGAAACGAGACGCCCCACTCCAAAGGTTTTCGTCACGCGCGAACTCACCGATGCGGTGATGGACCGGATGGAGCAGCTGTTCGACACGACCAACAACCGCACCGACGCGCCGCTCTCGCCCGAACAGCTGCGCGCCGCCGTGCAGGATTGCGACGTGCTCGTCCCCACCGTCACCGACGAGATCGACGCCGCGCTGATCGAGTCCGCCGGCCCGCGCCTGAAACTGATCGCCAATTACGGTGCCGGCGTGAACCATATCGACCTGAAGGCGGCGCGGGCCCGCGGCATCATCGTCACCAACACGCCCGGCGTCCTGACCGAGGACACCGCCGACATGACGATGGCGCTGATCCTCTCCGTGCCCCGCCGGCTCGCCGAAGGCGAGAAGCTCGTCCGCTCGGGCCAGTGGACCGGCTGGAGCCCCGGCGGCATGCTCGGCCACCGCATCGGTGGCAAGGCGCTGGGCATCGTCGGCATGGGGCGCATCGGCCAGGCGGTGGCGCTGCGCGCCCGCGCCTTCGGCCTCTCGGTCCATTACCACAATCGCCACCGCCTGCCCGCCGTGCTGGAGGCGCAGCTCGCCGCGACCTGGCACGAGGATCTCGACACGATGCTCGGCAGCATCGACATCCTGACGATCCACACGCCGCTCAATGCCGACAGCAAGAGCCTGATCGACGCCCGCCGCATCGCCCTGCTCCGCCCTCACGTCTATCTGATCAACGCCGCGCGCGGCGGCATCGTCGATGAAGACGCGCTCACCGCCGCGCTGGAATCCGGCGACCTCGCCGGTGCCGGGCTGGACGTGTGGAAGCACGAGCCTCGGATCGACCCCCGCCTGCTCGCGCTCCCCAACGTCGTCATGCTGCCGCATATGGGATCGGCGACGTTCGAAGGCCGCATGGCCACGGGTGATCGCGTGATCCAGAACATCCGCATGTGGGCCGACGGCCACCGCCCGCAGGATCAGGTGCTGGAGGGCTGGGCCTGATCCCCCGGCCGGTCGCCGGCCGGCGGCTGTGGCGCCTTCGTCCGCGCCCGGACGATCGCCTGGATCTTCCGCGTCAGGCTCGCCTCGACCTCGGCGATCGACAGTAGCCGCTCGCAGAAAGACCCACCGGCCCGCTCGCACGCTGCCCGTGCCGCGGCTTCCAGTTCGGCCTGAGTCGCCGTGGCGAGATCGGGCTGCTCCGGCGTCCCCACCGGCACACGGTGGCGGTACAGCATCCCGAGGCAGGAATCCGAATACCGCCGCTTCACGCCCACCTGAACCCCGCCGTGGAACACCGGTTCGTCCCAGCCCTCGACGCCGCGTTCGTACGCCGCCTGCTCCAGGATCGGCGCGACGATCGATACCGCCTTGTCCCATGCGGCGGCGAATTCGGGCGATCGCTTGCGCAGGCGTTCCGCCGACGTCCTCGACATGCCCACCCGCTTGCAGGCGTCCGTCACCGATCCGAGTTCGGCCAGGCCACGCAGGAACGTCCGCTGCCGGATCGGCGTCCAGCCGTCGTTGCGATGGCGCAGCGGCACGATCACGTCCGGTACCCCTTTCGCGGCGCGCGGCGCGGGCTTCTTTCGCTGGGCTTTCGGCGTCGCCTTTTTGGGCGCGCTCGTCACAGACGCCGCTGTTCCATCGACGACCATAGGTCCGGTCGCCTTGCGCCCGCGCCTCCGCCCGGACCCCGTTGTATCGTTCATAAAGCCCTCCTCACTGATCGAGTCGAGCGCACCAGATATTACAGCTCACATCCTGTAGGAAAGAACATTTTGGGAACAAACGCCTGGCGTCTCTCCCGGGGACGCCATCGGATCGATCCACATCGTCCCGAAAACAGCAAAAGCCGCCGGTCTTGCGACCGGCGGCTCGAGCCCCCCCTACCGAAGTAGCGGAATTTTAGGCGAAGGCGACCTTGGCGGTGCGGCGGCGATAGCGTGCCGATGCGCCGACCATGCCGAAGCCCAGGATCATCATGCCCCAGGTCGTCGGCTCGGGGACCGCGACGGCGAACGCGCGATAGGCGTCGGCCGTGGTGTAGCGGTAGCCCGAATTGCCGAGCACGTCGAAGCCGATGTTCCAGCCGATCGCGTCATAGGCGGCCAGGTCGAGCGCGGTGATTTCCTGCATCTGGCCGTAGCCCGACGTCGGATCGAGAATGCCGAGCTGCGGAACCCCCGATGCGCTGTCCTTCCAATGCGATGCCTGGCGACCGTCGCCGTTCAATACGCCCGTCGAGAAACGCGAGTCACCGAACAGCTGCGTCACGCCACCATCGATCGAGAAATACGGCACGTTCTGCGTCGACCAGTCGAGATTGCCGGCCGAGCTGTAGCGGAACAGATCGAGCTGGCTCATCACGACGAAGCCTTCGAGCGAGCTGAGCGACGTGCTGCCCGGCGAAGTGCGCGCGTCGACTGAGTCGACACCGCTGACGAAGCCCAGAGCGTGGCCGATTTCGTGGATTGCGACACCGATGAAGTCGAACGAGTCCGAAGAGATGCCATCGGTCGGATCGAAGTCGAACTTGAACAGGTTGCTGAACGTGATGCTGCCGTCCGCGCCCGTGTTGGTGATCGCCGCGCCGTTCACGTCGACGGTTGCGCCCATCGCCTTGGCCGAAGCCTTGGTGACGGCCACGGTCGAGTTGTTGACGCTGCCGTCATTGTCGATGCGGGTCGACAGATCGGTGTAGCCGTTGGTCGCGTTGACGCCGTTGGCAAAGCCATTCGAGATGGCCGAGACTGCGCCCGCGCCGGCGATCGCGGTGCTGGTGCCCAGCGGACGCAGGTTGGCGACGGCCTGGTTGTCGAGTGCGCTGGTCTTGTCCGCGTTGAGGAGCGAATAGGCCTGGTTCATCGACAGCAGCGAGCGCGTGCTGCCGGTCGAGCCGAGAATGCCGGTGCCGAGCGCCGAGAACCCGATGTTCAGGTTGATCGTGACGTTGTCCTTGAGGACCGATGCCCAATAGGCGGCTGCGATCTCGAACCCTGCGCGTGCCTGCGTGCCGACTGCGGCGCCGCCGGTGTCGGTGAGAACGAACGTAGTAGCCTGTGCCGTGCCTGCCGAAAGCACGCCGAGCGCCGCGACGGACGCGAGTAAACGCTTGGAAATTTTCATGAACCAACCCCTGATTTTTCGGAGCAAAATGCTCCACCCCATTCGCCTTCCCATTCCGAGAATGTTAACGAATTGTTCATAGTGTTGCGGTGCGGGGTACGCGGTGTCAAGGCGCAAAAGCGGAAAGTAAGAGGCAGGGCGGCCCCTCTTGGGCGTCTGCGTCGCAACTTGTCTCGATAAGAGACATGTGAGCCGTGACGGCCGTTTTTATATGGGCCGAAAGTACCCCCGCATCCCAGGCGTGCGGCGCGTCTTGACGAACGTGGTGAACGTCCGGTCGGCCTAGGTCTCGTGCGCATCTGCCGCACTATCGGACGAGTCCGGGCCGGCGATTCCTGGGATCGCGAATTACCGCATCTTTGAGGCGACTTTTCCGGAGATCGATGAACGGACCCGTATCCCCTTTCTGCAGGCGAAGTCCGTCCATCCGGCTTCGATAATGCGACACTGGGTCGTCGCCGTCGCGTGGAGGGCGCTTGAGGTTCGGCTGCATACCGCTCCCCCACGCCCTTCCCCTCCAACACACCCCTTGCTAAGGCGCACCCGACTCTAGCCATTTCGCCCCGGCCGGAGGCGCGCGCACGCGAGATGCCTCGCTTCCCCGCCGCGCCCCGTCCGGGACATTATCCAAGGGAAGGACCCGCCGCTCATGACCGCCATCGGCCAGGACACACTCGGAACCCGCGCCACGCTCGACGTGAACGGCAAGAAGTACGATTATTATTCCCTGGCCGCCGCGGCGGAGAAGTTCGGCGACATCTCCCGCCTGCCCTTCTCGATGAAGGTGCTGCTCGAAAACCTGCTGCGCTTCGAGGACGGCAAGACCGTCACCGTCGAGGACGTGCAGGCGATCGTTGACTGGCAGCAGGACCAGCGCTCCAATCGCGAGATCCAATACCGCCCCGCGCGCGTGCTGATGCAGGATTTCACCGGCGTGCCGTGCGTGGTCGATCTGGCGGCGATGCGCGATGCCATCACCAAGCTCGGCGGCGACGCGGCCAAGATCAACCCGCTGGTTCCCGTCCATCTCGTCATCGATCACTCGGTGATGGTCGATGAATTCGGCACGCCCAAGGCGTTCAGCGACAATGTCGATCTCGAATATTCGCGCAATTTCGAGCGCTACGAATTCCTGAAATGGGGCAGCAAGGCGCTCGACAACTTTCAGGTCGTGCCTCCCGGCACCGGCATCTGCCATCAGGTGAACCTGGAATATATCGGCCAGGGCGTATGGTCCTCGGCCAGCTGGGGCGAACACGCAGCCGCCAACGGGGGGGGCAACATGGTCGCCTATCCCGACACGCTCGTCGGCACCGACAGCCACACCACGATGGTCAACGGCATGGGCGTGCTCGGCTGGGGCGTCGGCGGGATCGAGGCCGAGGCCGCGATGCTCGGCCAGCCGGTATCGATGCTGATCCCCGAAGTGGTCGGCTTCAAGCTCACCGGCGCGATGGCCGAGGGCATCACCGCCACCGATCTCGTGCTGACGGTCACGCAGATGCTGCGCGCCAAGGGCGTCGTCGGTCGGTTCGTGGAGTTCTACGGCCCCGGCCTCGATACGATGACGCTCGCGGACCGCGCGACGATCGCGAACATGGCGCCGGAATATGGCGCGACCTGCGGTTTCTTCCCGATCGACGCCAAGACGATCGAGTATCTGCGCCTCACCGCGCGGTCGGACGAAAACGTCGCCCTGGTCGAGGCATATTGCAAGGCGCAGGGCCTGTGGCATGACGAGAACAGCGTCGACCCGGTGTTCACCGACACGCTCGAACTCGACATGGGCACCGTCGTCCCGTCGCTCGCCGGACCGAAGCGCCCGCAGGACAAGGTCGCGCTCTCCAAGGTCGACGAAGTGTTCAACGGCGATCTGTTCAAGGTCTACAAGAAGGACCGTCCGGTCCGCGCCGACGTCGAGGGCCAGACGCACGGCATCGGCGACGGAGACGTCGTGATCGCCGCGATCACCAGCTGCACCAACACGTCGAACCCGTCGGTGCTGGTCGCCGCCGGTCTCGTCGCGCGCAAGGCCAATGCGCTCGGCCTGAAGAGCAAGCCCTGGGTCAAGACCTCGCTCGCGCCGGGATCGCAGGTCGTCACCGATTATCTCGACAAGGCCGGCCTGACGGCGGACCTCAACGCGATGGGCTTCAACCTCGTCGGTTATGGCTGCACGACCTGTATCGGCAATTCCGGGCCGCTCGCCGAGCCGATCAGCGCCGCGATCAACGGCAACGATATCGTCGCCGCCTCGGTCCTGTCGGGCAACCGCAACTTCGAAGGCCGCGTCTCGCCGGACGTGCGCGCCAACTTCCTCGCCTCGCCGCCGCTCGTCGTCGCGTATGCGATCAAGGGCAGCGTCACGACCGACATGGTCGAAACGCCCTTGGGTCAGGGCAGCAACGGGCAGGACGTGTACCTCAAGGACATCTGGCCCTCGAACGCCGAGATCGCCGAAGTGATGGGCGCCAACATCGACGATTCCATGTTCCGCTCGCGCTACGGCAACGTCTATGCCGGCGACGCCAAGTGGCAGGAAATCCAGGTCGAAGGGTCGGACACCTATACCTGGCGCGCAGGCAGCACCTATGTCGCCAACCCGCCGTACTTCGATGGCATGACGATGACGCCCGCCCCGGTGCAGGACATCGTCGACGCCCGCCCGCTCGCGATTTTGGGCGATTCCATTACGACCGATCACATCAGCCCCGCCGGCAGCATCAAGGCGGACTCCCCGGCCGGAAGTTTCCTGCAAGAACATCAGGTTAGCCGCGCCGACTTCAACAGCTATGGTGCCCGCCGCGGCAACCACGACGTCATGATGCGCGGCACCTTTGCCAACATCCGCATCAAGAACGAAATGGTCCCCGGCGTCGAAGGCGGCATGTCGAAATATGACGGCCAGATCATGCCGATCTACGACGCCGCGATGCGCTTTAAGGCGGACGGCGTGCCGCTGGTCGTCGTCGCCGGCAAGGAATACGGCACCGGCTCGTCGCGGGACTGGGCCGCGAAGGGCACCAACCTCTTGGGCGTCCGCGCCGTCATCACCGAGAGCTTCGAGCGCATCCATCGCTCGAACCTCGTCGGGATGGGCGTCCTCCCCTTGCAGTTCGCCGACGGCGTCACGCGCCAGACGCTCGGCCTCGACGGTTCGGAAAGCTTCACGATCACCAACGTCGCGGAGATCCGCCCGCGTCAGGACGTGACCGTCACGCTCACCCGCGCTGATGGCTCGACCGAGACGTTCGAGACCAAGTGCCGTATCGATACCGTCAACGAACTGGAATATTTCCTCAACGGCGGCATCCTTCAGTACGTGTTGCGCAAGCTGGCAGCGTGAAGGCTTTCGTCGCTTTCGCCGGGGCAGCGCTCGCCGCCGCCCCGGCTCTTGCCGCACCCGCGCCGGTCACCGGCCGCTGGCTGACGCAGGGCGGCAAGGCGGTGGTCGAGATCGCCCCGTGCGGCCAGCATCTGTGCGGTCGCATAGTCCGGATCGTGAAGGTCGATCCGTCCAAGCCGAAGACCGACGTCAACAATCCGGACGCGGCGCAACGCGCGCGCCCGATCCTCGGCATCTCGATCCTCTCCGCCTTCGCGCCCGCCAACGATCGCTGGAAGGGCCAGATCTACGATCCCGAAAGCGGCCGCACCTACCGCTCCGAACTCCGCCGCGAGGGCGACGCGCTCAAGGTCAAAGGCTGCTTCGGCCCCTTCTGCCGCACGCAGGACTGGACCAAGGCGGGCTGAGACGGGCTCGGATGCACCTGTTTCACGCGTCCTGGGAAAGCTGAACCACCATCTTCCCGTTCGCCCTGAGCCTGTCGAAGGGCCGCTTTTCTTTCCCCCGCTGGAAAAGCAATACGGCGCTTCGACAAGCTCAGCACGAACGGACAGTGACTGATCCCTGTCGCTTGAAATCGTTGGCCGGGATCAGGCTCCAGCCACCGCACGCCGCCGCGAATAGACGAAATACACCACCAGCCCGGCCAGATTCCAGCACGCGAACCAGATCTGCGTCCGTGCCGGCAGGCTGAAGAACAGATAGCAGCACCCCAGCACCCCGATCGGCCCGATCACCCAGGCAAAAGGCGCGCGGAAACTCCGCTCCGCATCCGGCGCGCGTCGGCGCAGCACCAGCATGCACACGCACACCGCGACGAACGCCGCCAGCGTGCCTGCATTCGCCAGCGCGGCGATCTCCTTGAGCGGCAGCACGCCCGCGATCACCGCCACGATCGTCGCCGTCACCAGCGTGATGCGCACCGGCGTGCCCCGCGCGGAAACCTTCGCCAGGCTCTCCGGCAGCAACCCGTCGCGCGCCATCACGAAGAAGATGCGGCTCTGCCCGTACAGGAAGGCGAGCAGCACCGTCGGCAGCGCGATCACCGCCGATCCGGCCAGGAACGTCGCCGCCTTGCCCTGCCCGATCTCGCGCAGGATCAGCGCCAGCGGTTCGGCACTGTCGGCGAAATGCGTGAACGACAACGCCCCCACCGCCGCCACCGCGACCAGCATGTAGATCGCCACGCACGCCACCATCGATCCGACGATCCCGATCGCCAGGTCGCGTCCCGGGTTCTTGGTCTCCTCCGCCGCGGTCGAGATCGCATCGAAACCATAGAAGGCGAAGAAGATGATCGCCGCCGCCGCCATCACGCCGCGCTCCACGCCATCGGCGGCGGGGGCCTTGGGGAAGCCGAACGGCATGAACGGCTCGAGATTGGCACCGTTGAAATGCGGCAACGCCACCGCGACGAACACCGCCAGCGCGATCAGCTTGATCACCACCAGCAGCGCGTTCAGCGTCGCGCTCTCCTTCGTTCCGATCATCAGCAACCCGGCCACGACCGCGATGATGAAGATTGCCGGCAGGTTGACGATCCCGCCGAGCTCCGGCCCCTGCATCAGTTTTTCGGGAACGCCGAACGTCGCATGCAGCAACGGCGCGGCATAGCCGGACCAGCCGACCGCGACGGTCGACACGACCAGCGAATATTCGAGGATAAGACTCCACCCGATCACCCACGCGATCAGTTCGCCCAGCACGGCGTAGCTGTAGGTATAAGCGCTGCCGCTGGCCGGCATCATCGTCGCCATTTCGGCATAAGCCAGCGCCGCGCAGGCGCAGATACCCCCGGCGATCGCAAAGGACAGGATCACCGCCGGCCCGGCAAGCCCCGCACCCACGCCGATCAGCGTCAGGATGCCGGTGCCGACGATAGCGCCAACTCCCAGCGCGACGAGGTGCGGCCAGGATAGGGTCCGCGCCAGCCGGTGATGCTCCGGCTGGTCCTCGCCCCGAACGATCGTCTTCAACCGGAATAGGCTGTTGGTCACTTGGCCGCGCTCCCCTTTGGCTGGTCGCAGCCTAGAGAAGAACCGCGCCACGGCAAGCTTGCGCTCAGCTTACAGGGCGATGCGGAACGCCATTTCGGCGCGACGATCGGCCATCGTGCGCGAGCTGCCGGAAAAGTCATTGTCGTACATCGGGCGCTTCACCGCCGCGGCGGAGAGCGTCCAGGTCAGCCGTCCGCGCTGATCCGTGGCCGTCGCGTTGGTCAACGAAACCCGCATGCCCTTGCCGAACGGCACCGCACCGCCGACCTGCTCGGTCATCCGCGACAGCGGATCGCGCCGCCCGCGCGCGTTGTTGTCGGTATAATCCAGCACCAGCGATCCGAGCGCACTCCGTTCAATGCCCATGCCGAACGCCGTCATGCTGCTGTTCAGCGATCGGCTGGTTCCGGGCAGCAGATCGATCCGCCGCTTCACGCGCATCATGCTGGAGAAAGCATGAAGCGTAAGGCCCTCCAGCATATCGATCCCGGCATCGAACCCCGCCGCCATCACCGATACCCGATCGGGCGATCGGAGCGCAAACTGCCCTTTTTGCGAGGTCGTGCGCAACCGCGATCCACTGATTCCCAACGTGACCGGCCCCGCCGCTATGCTCGTGCTGCGGGTGCGTGTGTCGTTCAGCGTGTAGCGGTCGCGTTCCGACAGCAGGCGGGTCGTGGCGGCCGACGACACGAGCGTTGCCGCCTTGCCCCGCACAATCGAAAGCGTGATAGGCGGCAATCTCTGGTCCGGCTCGTGCGCGACCGCAGCCCCCGCCACGATCGTCCCCAACCCCGCCGCCACCGCGACACGTAACGCCACCGAACCCCGAATGCGCATGGATTTTCCCCCCACCCCGATACTGGAAAGACGTCAGGGGAGGCGGACATCCGCAGCCGCGACATAAATAATTTATTTTTAATGGAACCAATGCGGAAATCCGCATTCGGAGTCGTCACAATCACGGACTATGCATTCTTCGGCGGCGGGCGGGACAAGCAATGAACATCGTACGGAAGTCGATTTTTGCGGCAGCGGTGATGACCAGCGCGGTCGGTGCGACACTTCCTCCACGCGCACCGCGCACGGTGACGCTGCCCGCGATCGAGAACAATCTCTCGCTGCTCACCTATAATGTCGAGGGGCTGCCCTGGCCGGTCGCCAGTGGTCGGCCGGCCGATCTCACCGCGATCGCCGATCGTCTTCGCGATCTGCGCACTCGCGGTCAGGCACCGCATGTCGTGGTGTTGCAGGAAGCGTTCACCACCGATGCGAAGGCGATCGGCCGCGCCGCCGGCTATCGCTACGTCGTGAACGGGCCATCGGCCGATCTCACTGCACGGCTCGCCGGGTCGCCTGCCGATGCCAGGCTTGCCGCCGGTGCGCATTGGTGGAGCGGCGAGACGATGGGCAAGATGCTCGGCAGCGGGCTGCAACTGATGTCGGATTATCCGATCGTCAGCGTGCGCCGGATGGTTTTTCCGGCTTCCGACTGCGCCGGTTACGATTGCCTCGCCAACAAGGGTGCCATGCTGGTGCGCATCGCCGTGCCCGGGCTCGCCACGCCGGTCGATATCGTCACTACGCATCTCAACAGCCGCACGGCTTCGGGCGTGGACAAGGCGCGGTCCGACGAAGCCTATGATCGCCAGGTCGATCTGATGACCCGCTTCGTCGAACAGACGCGCGATCCGCGCAATCCGCTGATCGTTGCCGGAGACTTCAACGTCGGCAAGACGGCCGCGCGACGTGCGACCCTGCTTGGCAATATCGCGGCGCGCTGGAGCGTGGCCGGTGGTGTACGCGACGCCCTCGGCCAAGCGGCTGAAGACGGCCTGCCCCTGCCTGGCGATGCGCTCGCCTCGCGCAAGCGCGCCAAGGACTGGCAGTTCTTCGCCCCCGGCCATGCCGCGCGGCTCGAATTGACCGGCATCGCCGTGCCCTTCGGCAAAGAGCCCGCCGGTGATATGCTGTCCGACCATGTCGGCTACATCGCCTATTTCCGCGAGAATGCGCGCTGATCGATTCGCGGAGTCGATCGCGGGCCTAGCGCCGCTTTGAAGTCCGCCTTCGCGCGCCTGTCGACCAATCGGCTGTTCCTGCTTTCGCTCGTCGCGGTGCTCGCGCGCGCGATCACCTTCGGCAATCCGATCGTGAACGTCGACGAGGAATTCTATTATTCCGTCGGCCACGCGATGGCGCACGGCGCGCTGCCCTATGTCGACATCTGGGATCGCAAGCCGTTCGGTCTGTTCCTGCTCTATCTGCCCCCCGGAATGTTCGATCCGCCGGTTGGCATCTACGTCTATCAGGCGCTGGCCTTTGCGGCCGTGGTCGGGACCGCCGCGATCATCGCCCGCATCGCCGATCGCGTCGGGTGGCAACGCGGTGCGACGATCGCGGCGGCACTTTACATCCTGTGGCTCGATCTCGCCGATGGCCAGGGCGGCCAGGCCCCGGTCTTTTACAATCTCTTCATGGCCGGCGCGGCCTGGCTGATCGTCGTCTCCACGGACTGCGACACGATGCGACGCCGGCGATTGAACATGATCGCGATGGGGCTGGTCGGATGCGCGCTCCAGATCAAATATTCGGTGGTATTCGAAGGGCTCGCCTTCGGCCTATGGCCATTGTGGGACGAATGGCGGCGGCGAAGGTCGATCGCGGCGCTTGTGCCCTATGCGATCGCCCTGGTCGGCGCGGCATTGCTGCCCACCGCGATCATTGCCGGGGGTTATTGGATCGCCGGCCATGCCGACGCCTTCCTGTACGCCAACTTCCTCTCGATCATCGCCCGCCGGTCCGATCCGATCACGGAAAGCCTGGGCAATCTTCTGGTCGGGGCCGCGATACTTGCGCCGTTGCTGTTACTGGCAACCGTCGGTCCGGGGTCAGCACCTATGGACGGACGTGCGAAGCATGGGATCGGATTCCTCCGCCTCTGGCTGATGGCATCGGTCTTCGGCTTCCTGATCTTCGGCTCGTGGTTCAACCATTACACGCTGCCGGTGATGCTCCCCGCCGCCGCCTGCGCCGCCGGTTTCCTCGCCAGCCGACGCTATGGCCGCGCGACGGGCTGGTCTTTGCTCGCCCTCATTTTCCTCGCCGGCCAATTCGTGATGCACGGCGAACGCCGCACCCGCGGCAGCCGCGCCGAATTCGCCGCGCTCGTCCGCGCGATCGGGCCGGGGCCGGGCGCGCTCTACGTCTATCAGGGATCGGCGATGCTGTACCCGATGACCGGACGTCCGGCGCTCACCCGCTACATCTTCCCGACCCATCTGATGCTGTTGCGCGAGCACGGCGCGGTCGGCACGGACCAGGCCGCTGAAATCGACCGCATCTTCGATCGGCATCCGGCAATCGTCGTCCTGCAATCGCCCGAGGACGGTGAAGACGTGACTAAACGCGCCATCGCAACCCGGCGCCTCGTGAGCGACGGCTACCGCCGCTACGCCCGTCTGCCGCTCGGCAACAAGGTTTTCGACCTGTGTCGCCGATCTGGCGACTAGAAAGCGAACGCCACCCCGATACGGGCATTCATCGGCCGCAGCGGGGTAGTCTGGTCCCGCGCCGCGAAGGTCAGCGGGTTTCCCGAAGCGAACCGATTTCCCTGGCTATTCGTCAGATTGTCGATCGTCAGCGATGTGGTTACGCTCCGTCTAGCCCAGCCACCGTTCAAGCCGATCGTCAGGTAGCGCCCTTGGCTGATATCGAGCAGATCGCCCGTCCCGAGGACCGATCGTCCCACATAGGCCGCCGAACCGCCGACATTCAGCTTGCTCTCCCCGCCGATCGCCCATTCGTAGCCCAGCGTGCCGGCCGCAGCGAAGGCCGGAGTCTCGGGCAACCGCCGGTTCGCCGATATCGAGGAATCCGCCAGCGGCCCCATCACCCGATTGTGTGTGTAAAGGAATGCCAGCGTCCCGCGCAGACCTCGGATCGGCACCCAATCTACCGTTCCCTCGAACGCCTGGATCCGCGCGTCGCCGATATTGTCGGTATATGGCAGGCCGCGTCGGTTGACGAGATCGGCCTGGATGTTCTCCCACCGCGCATAGGACAGCGCCGCCTGCAACGACAGGCCAGTCTCCCCCTGCCGCAACCGCCGGATCCCGACCTCACCAACCAGGATCTTGTCGAGCCGGAAATCGGCGACCCGTCCGATGCCGCTCGCCACGGCGAGGCCGCCCGTGCGATAGCCGGTCTGCACTCGGCCGAACACCGCCAGTCCGGGATTCAGCTTCCACGAAAATGCCGCCGTCGGATCGACCCGCCGTGTCGACCGCCCCCGAACATATTCGCCCCCGCGCGGACGGAAGGAAGGCTCGCCATCGGTGCGCGCCAGGGTGCCGCGCAGACCGAGCGTCGCCGAGAAATTGGGGAACACGGCCACCGTCCCCTCGGCGAACACCGATGCGCTTTGCGTGACGTTGGTGACGCCGATGATGTCGTTCGGATTGTTGACCGGACCAGCCGAGCGGTTCTGCGAATCGCGGTTGCGCAGCAGCGTGAACCCCGCCACCCAAGACGTGCCGTTCGCGGCGGAATGCGAGAGCCGCATCTCGTGCGTCAACAGCAACTTCGCCCCCTCCGTCTGATAGACGATCACCGTCGGGCTCGGCATGCCCGATCCCGGGGGCGGCCTGAGCGTCGCATCGAACAGATCGTTGGAATGGGAATTGGCGACGCCCGTGGCCGACAGCAATTGCAGTCCGTTCGCCCAATCCTTGGTCACCACCACGCGGCCCAGCGCGATATCGTTGTGGAACGGTTGCGCGATATAGGATCGGCGCGACAGCGCGCCGGTCAGGCGATCGGCATATTGGCCGTCCTCCACGTCGATCTTCTGCCCGAGCGCACTGAGATCGACCTGCCAACCGCCGCCCGGATCGACCTTCAGCGCCAGCCGCCCCCCCAGCGTGTCGGATTGGTTGACGTTCTTCAGCCCGCGCCCCGGATCGTCGATATAGCCGCCGTCGCGCGTACGATAGGCCGTCGCGCGCAGCCCGATCGTTTCGGTTGCCAGCGGCAGGTTCAGCGTGCCGGCAATATCGAACCCCGGCGCACCGGTATCCGTCAGCGTCACGCCGCCTTCGGCCGATCCCCCGAACCGGGTCAGGTCGACCGCCTTGGGCGTCAGGCGGATGACCCCGCCGATCGACCCGGTGCCGTATAGCGTCCCCTGTGGGCCCTCCATCACCTCGACGCTTTGCATGTCGTAGAGGCGGATGCTGGGGTCGGCACCCGAATAGCCGAGTTGAACGTCGCCGAAATAGATGCTCGCGGTCGATTGCGCCGCGCCGGCGAAGCTGCTGTCGGCGACCCCGCGGATAAAGATCTTGTTCCGCCCCGGCCCCAGTTCGGTGTTCTGCAGCACCGGCGCGGTACGCGCCACATCGCTCAGATCCTTAGACGGCGCGGACGTGCTCAGCAGCGCTCCGTCGATCGTCGACAGGCTGCCGGGATAGCGCAGGAAGGGCACCCGCTGCTTGCTCGCCGTAACGACGATCTCGGGTGCCGCGCCCGAGGCCGTCGTTGCCGCGACAGGAACGGCTGCAGCGCGCCGCGCCTTGGCCACCGCCGCGTCGCGCACCACGCGGAAGCTGCGCGCATCCACCGCGACGGCATGATAGCCACTGCCCTGCAACACCCGGTCGAGCGCGATGCGAGGCGACAGGTCCCCCTCGATGCGCCGCACGCGAATGCGCGACAGGCCGGGTTCGGTGCTGATGATATCCGCGCCCGTCTGCCGCCCGAGCAGCATCAACGCGGTCTCGAGGCTGGTTGCGGGAATCGAAACACGCCGTCCCGGTCCCTGCGCGGCCAGCGGCAGGGCGGAACACAACGCGATCATGCAAGTCAGGCGGCTAGCGCGTCGCAGCGCTCCGGCGCGATAGGATCCAGGTCTCACCGTTACGACGCCATTCCACCCCGATCAGCGCAGCCATATGCGGAATGTCTCGCGCTGCGGTGCCCGTCATCTCGACCATGCCGGTAAACGGCTGCTCCGACAAGTCTCCGGTCAGGGTGACCTGTGTCCCATAAAGACGACGCATAGCATCGAAAACACGAGCCAGCGGCTCGCCCGAGAAACTCAATCGACCACTACGCCAGCCACCGACAGTATCGGGCGCGACATCGCCCAACGTCACACTGTGCGTATCTTCGTGAGCGACGAGCGACTTGCCGGGTTTTAGAACGATTCCCTCGGCGCCGGGCTGGAACATCACCGAACCTTCGGCAACCTGTACGTCGAGCCGCTGCCCGGACCGCGCGACGTTGAACACAGTGCCCAGATCCTGCACCGAGAGACCGCCCGAGCGGAGCGTGAACGGCGTCCCCTCGTCATGATGAACCGTGAACGTCGCCTCGCCCGCGTCCAGGGCGGCGACACGCGTATTGTTATGATCGAGCTTCAGGCGCGATCCGCCGCTCAGTTCGATCCGCGTGCCATCAGCCAGCGCGATCGTCTGGCGCTGGCCCGGCGCGGTGTTGATCTCATAGGGATCGGCGGCACGCGGCAAGGCCATCGGCACCAGCAGCACGGCGATCGCGGCGGCGACGGCGGTGCCCCCTGCCCCCCACAACCAGCGACGGCGCGTCGCTCGCCCGTGGTCCTGATGATCGTCGTTCGCTGCGATCAGGCGATTCGGCACGGCAAGCGGCGCTTCCGGCAGCACCCGATCGAGCATTGCGACGCGATCATAGGCTTCGGCATGCGCCGCGTCGGCCTCCAGCCACACGACGAACTCCGCCCATGCGTCTTCGGCCATATCGCTCTGGCGCAGATGCCAGTCGATCGCGCGATCTACGATAGCCTCGCTGATGATCCCGTCGTCACTGCCCACTTTTCGGGTCCCCTTCATGACTTAGACGTCGCCGCTCGCAATCATCCACAGCAAATATCTCGCACGCGTCATGAATTTGCCGATACGCGCGCTGCAGCAGCTTCTCGACGCCGCTCACGCTGATCCCCAAGTCCTCCGCGATCTTGCGTTGCGGCTGCTCTTCGAAACGGAACATGCGCAATGCCGTACGCATCCGGTCTGGCATGTCGGCGATCGCCTGCTCGACCGCTTGCAGCCGTTCTCGCGCGATCAGCGCGCGTTCGGCGTCGGGAATTTCCTCCGCCACCGGCTGCACGTCCAGCCACGCAGTGTCGCGGGCGCCACGCCGCGCCACGGCGATGCGCCGGTCGGTCGCCAGATTGGCGGCGACCCGATACAGGAACCCCGCCGGCTGGCCGATCGGCCCTGCCGCCAGCTGGTCGATGCGCAGCCACATGTCCTGCAACGTATCCTCGGCATCCTCGCGGTTGCCCAGGCGGGCGACCAGCATCCGGAGCAGCATCGGCCGTATTTCGAAGAAGATCGCCTTCAGGCCGTCCTCGGTCATTCCCATCCCGTTTTCGCGTTTTTTCAGGCCGGAAAGGTCAGCCCCTGCGCCGCAGCGAGGTCGGCGATCGGCAATGTGGCCAAAGCGGCCGCTTCTTGCAACCGTGCCGCGGCGATCGTGTCGCCGTCGCGCGATCCCGATCCGGGATGGCACATCACCAGATGCGTCCCGGCCGGCCGCCGCAGGAAGCTTGGGAACACCTTCGCGTAATCGCCGGCAAAGCCGTAATGCCCGGCGAAGCTGTCGTTGCACGCCAGCCCATGCGCCGCGGCGGCGGCGCGAAAGCCGCGCGAATGAAACGCACTCGCCAGCGCCTTGCCACGAAACGGGCGCGACAGCATCGCACCCAGCCTATCCTCGCACGTCCGCAACCACGCTTCGGGCGCACGCAACAAGGTCTCCGCCAGCACGATCTCGCGAATGCCGGGCAGCGCATGGCTATGTTGATGTCCGTCGACGAAGTCCGGCGCGCGCCCCATCGCCTCCTCGAACGCATCGAACTGCGCCCGGATTTCCAGCGCGATTTCGTCCAGGGGCAATGCCCGTCGCGCCGCCATGCGGCCAAGCGGATTGATCGCCGGAAGCGTACCGCCCGGTGCCAGCTTCGACATCTTCGTCAGCGGAGTCTCGCCGGTCAACACCAAGTGAAGACCGATCGCCAGTGTATCCGGCGCCCCCGCCAGCATCGCGCTGTCCGCGCGCCAATTGGGCAGCACGGCCATGCAACTCGTCGCATTGAGGCGGCCGTCGGCGGCCAGGTCTGCAATGACGCCGCTTACTGCCGGCGAGAAGGCGAAATCATCCGCACACAGGATAAGTCGCGGCACCCATCGTCCTTCCGCTATCCTGGCCACCGGTCTGGAACGCGCGTTCCCGGATGCTCTGGCTGACCAGTCGACGCGACCGAAGCCGCGACGCCAGGAAATCGTAGAAAAACCAGTCCCCTGCCCATGGCGCGAGCGCGCTGTACATCAGCCGCTCGACCAGCGTCCAGCGGATCGACGCGCGGTCGCGCTCGCGCGGCGACGGCGAGCACCACATGTCGTCGCTGTACCGCATCGTGCCCAGCTTCATCATGCGGTGGATCACCTCGTGATCCTCCAGCACATAGGCCCAAAGATCGGCATCGAACCCGCCGGCGCGGCGCAGCGCGTCGGTGCGGAACGCCTGCCCCGCCCCGCCGGTATGGCACTGCCGCGGCAGCAATCGCGCCGTCGCACGCATCTTGGCACCCGCCTTCAGGCGCGTCGCCTCATCGGCCTGCTCGGGCGCGAAAAACGCGCCGGCGACGACGCAGCCGTCCTGTTCCAAGAGGGCCTCGGCGGCGGCGAGATAATTGGCTGGATAGACAGTATCGGCATCGCACGTCGCGACATAGTGCGTGCGGACCCAGCGCAGCCCGGTCTTCAACGCCTGCACCTTGCCCGGCCGCATCTCGGCGATCAGGAGATAGTCCAATCTCAGTCGATCGCACGTCGCGCGCGCGATCGCGGCGCTGTCGTCGGTCGATCCGTTGTCGATCAAGATGATGCGCGCGGGCCGGCTTTGCGCGGCCAGGCTTTCGATCGTGCGCGTCAAAAACGCCTGTTCGTTGAAGAACGGCACCAGCACGCTCCACGCCGGCCGCACGGCCCGGTCGCGCGCCGCCATGTGGGCGAACCGCGTATCTGGGCGGGCGTCGAGATCGAGCAACATGCGAGACGTTCCATCATCGGTGAAGATGGCGGAAGGTTTGCGTCCGGGGTGAGGCGGAATTCGACCGGGCGGCCCTGCGCGCGCCGCCCGGTCTTGTCAGATGCTACCCCCCGGCAACCTTCTGCATCACCGCTAAGACGATGCCGCCCGGGCCTACCCGCACTATCGTCTTAAGATTTTTAAGATTTTTTTCAGGCCGTTGCGGCTGCCTTATCACCACCGTCGCGCAGACCATCGGCCAGCCCGACGATACCCAGGACGCCACCGACCACGACATGCATCGCGACCATCAGCGTCGCCATCATCGTCATCAGCGCCGGAACGTCCGCCTGTCGCCCGAGCAGCACCACCGCCATGCCCGCAAACACCAGTTCCTTGTTCGACACCAGCGGCAGGCGCGAGACCAGAAGTTTCAACGCCGAGAAGATCAGCCACCACAGCACCGCGACGTCCGGCAAAGCGAGATGCCACAGCAACGCGGTGAAACCGATCGTCAGCGTCGCACGCAGCGCATGGAAACCGGCGATCGCGCGCAGATCGACCGGGGCGAGGCTGAACAATCGGCCGCGCAAGGTCAGCGCGACGACCGGCGGTGCCAGGATCACGCACAGCGACACCGCCGCCGCCCATAACGGGATACCGATGTGAAGCGCCCCCATGAACGGCGCAGCGGCCAGCGCGACCAGGATCGTCGCACTGTTGCCGACCGCCGCGGACAAAATCGAAACGTCCTTCACCGCGCCGAACGCCGCGCGACCGGCATGTCCCTCGCGCCGCGCCCAGGCGAACAGATACGCCTCGCCGACATAGCCCATCAGCAATTCGTTGCCGATCGTCTTGCGCGCCAGCACCGCGATGCCGGCGACGGGCACGTTCCAGATCCGATGATAGATCGCCCAGTCGCACAGGATCGGCGTGAAATAGGCCGCCACGAACACCAGCCAGAACACCGGGTTCTGCGGCACGAGCGCCAGCACCGCCTGCCAGTCCAGCGCGCGCACTTCGACCAGCGCGGCCCCCAGCACGGCAAGCGAGATTACCGGCGCGCCGAACCGCACCAGCAACACCTTCGCCGCCGCCATTGTAGGATGCGCGAAAACTCCGCGCGCCAACGCCACACACCGTCCGATCATCTGGTGAATATCCCCCACGAATAGAAGACGATGCCGTGCGGCACGACCCGCACATCGCTGCGAACCGAAAATCACCGGACAGCCCACTCGCCTCCCCGCCCGGGGATCCCTATGACCCTTCCGCGATGCCCGCGCCCAGAACAGCCATTCCCCGCTCCCCGCCGGCGATCGCCGCGCTGTTGCTGATCGTCGCGCTGCTCATCCGGTGTCGGGATTTCGGCAACCCGGTGATCCATGTCGACGAGCAATTCTACCTGCTCGTCGGTGACCGCATGCTGCACGGCGCGTTGCCCTATATCGATATCTGGGATCGGAAACCCGTCGGCTTGTTCCTGATCTTCTCGGGCATCCGCCTGCTGCCCGGCGACGGCATTCTGGCCTATCAACTCGTCGCCACCTTCTTCGCTGCGGCCACCGCCTGGCTGGTGCACAAGGCCGCGCGCAGGCTCGGCGCACCTAACGGCGCGGCGCTCGCGGCGGCCATAGCCTATATCCTCTGGCTGTCGTTGCTCAGCGGGCGCGGCGGACAATCGCCGGTCTTCTACAACCTCTTGGTCATCGCCGCCGCCCTCCTCACCCTGCGCCTGCCGGAGCTCGCCGCGCGGCAAGCCCGGCGCGCGATCATCGTGAACGGAGCCGCCGCCTGTGCTTTGGCCGGGCTTGCGATCCAGACCAAATACACCCCGGCGGTGGAGGGCGCGTTTTTCGGCCTCGCCCACCTTTGGTATCTCCGCCGCGCCGGCGGTTCGCTCCCCACGCTCGCTTTGTCCGCCCTGCTCTGGATAGCCCTCGCCATCGCCCCCACCGCCGCCGTGGCCCTCGACTATTGGCGTCGCGGTCCGGCGGTGTTCGACGCCTTCTGGTTCTCCAATTTCGCTTCGATCACGCTGCGCAAGGGATATCCCGCCGGCAAGATCGTCGGCCGCCTCGCGGGCAATACAGCGGTCCTGTCACCCTTGCTCGTCTGCACAGTCCTGGCCTGGCGCACCCGCCCCTGGAGCCCGGGAAAAGCCCTGATGTTCGGCTGGCTCGCCGCGGCGCTGATTGCCTTTGCGATGATCGGCGCATTCTTCGATCACTACGCCCTGCCTCTGCTTGCCCCGCTCGCGATCCTGTCCGCGCCGATCCTCGCCCGCCACCGCATCGCGATCCCGGCGATGTTCGCGCTCGGCCTCGCGCTCTTTGTCGGCAAGGTGCTGCTCTGGCCCACCGACGCCGAAGGGGCCCGCGCCCTCGCCCGCGTGGTAAAGGCCAATAGCGGCCATGGATGTCCCTATGTCTTTGCCGGCGATTCGATCACCTATCTGCTCGCCGACGCCTGCCTGCCGACACCGCACGTCTTCCCCTCGACGCTTGCCTACGAACCGGAACGCGGCGCCAGCGGCGTCGACGAGGTCGCCGAAGTCCGCCGCATCCTCTCCAACCGCCCGCCGGTGATCGTCACGATGGATTCGCCGATGGCCGAGTGGAACTTGCAAACGCTCACGCTGGTCGAAACGGCCCTGAAGAAGGAGTATCGCCTCGTATTCCGCGTGGCGCGGGATCGCGGCCATTCGCTGGTCTATCTGAGGAACGACCGCCCCTTCGCGCGACCGGATGGCGTGGAGCGATAGGAACTGGCTGGGGCGGCAGGGTTCGAACCTGCGAATGGCGGCATCAAAAGCCGCTGCCTTACCACTTGGCGACGCCCCAACGAGAGGCGGCCTTATAGCGGCGTGCCTCGCTTAGAAAAGCCCGAAACGCACGCCCCGAAATTCACGCCATATCGAGGTGATGCAACCAGCCATTGGCATCCGGCGTATTGCCGCGCTGGATCCCCACCAGCGCCTCGCGCATGCGCATCGTCAACTGCCCCGGCCCGCCGCCGCCGATCTCGAACTTGCCCTCGGGGGAGGCGACGCTGCCGATCGGCGTCACCACCGCCGCCGTTCCGCAGGCGAACGCTTCGGTCAGCGTGCCGCTCGCCGCGTCCGCGCGCCATTGATCGATCGCATAGGGTTCCTCGCGCACCGTGATGCCCTGCGACCGCGCCAGCGTCAGGATCGAATCGCGCGTGATGCCGGGCAGGATCGTACCGGTCAGCGGCGGCGTCGCCATGCTGCCGTCGGCGAACACGAAGAACACGTTCATGCCGCCCAGTTCCTCGACATAGCGGCGCTCGACCGCGTCGAGGAACACCACCTGATCGCATCCGTTGCGGATCGCCTCGGCCTGCGCGACGAGGCTGGTGGCGTAATTGCCGCCGCACTTCGCCGCTCCCGTGCCGCCGGGCGCGGCGCGGGTGTAGTCCTGCGACACCCAGATCGACACGGTCGGCGCGCCACCCTTGAAATAGGCGCCCACCGACGATGCCAGCACCATGTAGAGATATTCCGCACTCGGCTTCACGCCCAGGAACACCTCGCTCGCGATCATGAACGGGCGCAGATACAGCGATCCGCCATCGCTCTCCGGAATCCAGTCGCGATCCACCTTCACCAGCCGCTCGATCGATTCCAGGAACAGCGTCTCCGGCAGTTCGGGCATCGCCAGCCGTCGCGCCGAATCCTGAAAGCGCCGCGCATTGGCGTGCGGACGGAACAACGCCGTGCCGCCATCGGCCAGGCGATACGCCTTCATGCCCTCGAAAATCTCCTGTGCGTAATGCAGCACGGAAGAGGCCGGATCCATCGACAGTGGCGCCCGCGCGGTGATCTTCGCATCGTGCCAGCCCTTGTCGTCGCTATACCGGATCACCGCCATGTGATCGGTAAAGACCCGCCCGAAGACCGGATCGACCAGTCGCGCCGCACGCTCGTTCGCCGGGACCGGCGTGGCGTTGGGCTCGTAAGCGAATGTCGGGCTGGTGTCGGCGTCCATCGCGTCCTCTTGTCATCATGCCGCGATGCAGGATCTGCACGTCCAAAGCGGGTTGCGGACGCCTAAGGCGGATGGCAAACCGGGTCAACATGGCCTCCCCCACTCCCTCAGCATCGCCACTGTTCCTCCGCGAAACCGAACTGCGTCGCGGCCTGGAACTGCTCTATTTCGGCAACAGCCACCTGACCCGTTCGATCGATCGTGGCCTGGCGGCGCAGGGTCTCGGCCGCGCTCACCACCGCGCCCTTTATTTCGTCGCCCGCCAGCCCGATCTGACGGTCAGCGAGTTGCTCGGCCTGCTCTCGATCACCAAGCAATCCCTGGGCCGCGTCCTCAACGAACTCACCGATCGCGGCCTGATCGAAGTCCGCCCCGGCGAACGCGACCGCCGCCAGCGCCTGTTGCGGCTCTCGGCCGAAGGCACCGCGCTGGAAAACCAATTGTTCGACGCGCTGCGCGAACGCCTCTCCGCGGCCTACGCAAGTGCCGGACAAGCGGCGGTCGGCGGATTCTGGGCGGTGCTGGAGGGACTGATCCCCGAGGCGGAACGTCCAAGGGTAGAGAGTTTGAGGGACTGAACGTCTTCCGTCGTCAACCCCGCGAAGGCGGAGATAATGCCAATCTAACGTGCCATCGCCGCCATTTCGCGATTGCGCCGCTCCGCCGCCGCCAGCGTCTCGCGCAGCAAGACCTTCAGCGCACCGTCCGCATCCAGCACGTTCAACCCCGCGCGCGTCGATCCGCCCTTGCTCGCCACCTTGTCGGCCAGTGCCGCCGGGCGGTCGTCCGACGCCGCCGCCAACAATCCCGCGCCCTCGACCGTCGCCACCGCCAGCCGCTGCGCCTGATCGGCCGGCAAGCCCAACGCCGCGCCCCCCTCGGCCAGCGCATCGATGAAGCGATACAGGAACCCCGGTCCGCTTCCGGCCAGCGCCGTCACCGCGTCGAACAGCCCTGCGTCGGCCACCCACTCGACCAGGCCCAAAGGTGCCATCAACGCCGCGACACTCTCCCTCTCATCGGCGGAAGCACCGTCGGAATGCAGTCCGACCACACCCTTGCCGAGCGCTACGGGAAGGTTCGGCATGGCCCGCACGATCGCCCCCGCCTCGAACCGAGCGGCCAGTGCAGGCGCCTCGACCCCCGCCAGGATCGACATCAGGATCGGCACACCGGCCATCCTCGCCGCATGGCTTCGCGCGATCTCGTCGATCTGTTGCGGCTTCATCGCCAGCATCACCATGTCGGGCAACGGTCCGTCGGGCAATTCTCGCGCCTGCCGCACGCCCTCCGGCAGATCGCGATCCGTACGGTTGACGACGTCCACGTCCGAGGCCGCGACAACACCGGTTTCGATCCAGCGCCGCAGCATTGCGCCGCCCATATTCCCGCAACCGATCAGCCACAGACGGCCGAGGCTCATGCTTCGCCCTGCGTATCGGTCATTGCCGCCGCCAGCGCTTCCTTCGGGCTCTTGCCGCCCCACATCACGAACTGGAACACCGGATAGAAGCGCTCGCATTCGTCGATCGCCGATTCGACCAGCAATTCGGCCGAGGCGAGCGACAGCATGCCGCCATCGCCCTCGATCATCGCTGCGTGGCGATACAGCAGGATGCCACTGGACGACCACAGTTCGAAATGCCCGACCCAGAGCTGCTCGTTGATCAGCCCGATCGCCTCGTACACCGCCGTGCGCCGCTCGTCGGTCACGCGGATATCGGGAAAGGCGAGGAACTGGAGCACGCTGTCCTCGTCGCGCCAGAGCGCGCGCAGCTCGTACGTCGTCCAGCTGCCCTTGACCTTGGCGATCACCTCGTCGTCGAGGCGCTCATGCTCCCAGCCATGCGCCGCGAAATAGCTTTCCAGCATGTCGATCGGCGCGGCATCGTCGCCATGATCGTCCGCTTCGTCGAGCATCACTTCGCCCCTCCCAACTTATGCGAAGGGGTGACGTGCCCGAACCCGCCACGCAAGGCGAGTGCGGTCGGGGGCAAGGAGAAAGTTGTGGAAAAGATCGCCTTAGGCCCCCGTTTTGGGTGCCTTGGCGGTCTTGGCCTCCAATGCATCGAGACGCGCGCGCAGCGCCTCGGCCTCGTCGCGTGCCGCCGCCGCCATCGCCTTCACCGCGTCGAATTCATCGCGCGAAACAAAGTCCAGCCCGCCGATCCACTCCTTCGCCTTGGAGCGTGCACCGGCCTCGGCCTCGCGGCCCACGCCAGCCAGCGTACCTGCCGCGCCATTCACGAACTTTACGAAATCGTCGAACATCTTGTTATCGGCTTGCATGCATCTGTCCTTTAAGTCTTCAATTCGTCATCTGGGTGGTGGCGGAAGACGGCACAAGGGTCGCCGCGTTCGGGTTGAGCCGGTCGATCTCGAAATTCAGCGCGCCCGCCAGCACCAACCACACCAGATAGGGCACCATCAGCCACGCCGCCCCGGCGCGGATCCGCCCGAACAGCAATGTCGTGCCGAGCGCGAGCACGAACATCAGCACGATCGCGAGAAAGGCGGTCGAAACCTGATGCGCGCCGAAGAATAGCGGGCTCCAGATCAGATTGACGATCAGTTGCAAGACGAACAGCACGATGGCTGCCCCGCGCAATCTCGATCCGCGCGCGTTGATGATCATCGCCAGCGCGAGGCCCATCAGCACGTAGATAGTGGACCACGCAACGGGGAACAGCCAGTCGGGGGGCGTAAAGGCCGGCTTGACCAGCATCGCATACCAGCGATTGTCCGAACCTGCTGGGAACATACGGCTCGAGGCGAACCCGAGCAGCAGGATCAACGGCACCGTCACCACCGCCCACCGCGCGAACGCCAGTCGCAATTGTTGCTTCGACGCGATTTCCCTCAAGCCTCGTGCTCCCGTCCGTGATCTTTCGATATAGAAGCAGACACCGCGCCGCACCGCGACAGAATTCTGCGCCTGACGCGCGTCAGGCCGGCCGCACGGCCCCAATCAGGAACTCGACATTCCCCTCCGGCCCGGTGATCGGGCTCTCGACCACACCCGCGACGGTCCACCCCTTCCCGACCAGCCACTCGGATACCTCATCGCACACCCGCGCATGCACTGATGGGTCGCGGATCACGCCGCCCTTTCCCACTTCCTCGCGACCTGCCTCGAATTGTGGCTTGATCAGCGCCAACACTCGCCCACCCGGACGAACGAAGCCGAGCGGCACGTCCAGCACCTTGGACAAACCGATGAAACTCGCATCGCACACCACGATGTCGATCGCTTCCGGGATGTGCGCGGCGGTCAGGATACGAGCGCTGGTCTGTTCATGCACCACGACCCGGTCGTCCTGCCGCAGCTTCCACGCCAGTTGGTTGGTCCCGCTATCCACAGCATAGACGCGCGCCGCCCCCTTGCTCAGCAGCACGTCGGTGAAGCCGCCGGTCGACGATCCGACATCGATCGCCACCGCGCCGGCCACGTCCCAGCCGAAATGCTCAAGTCCGTGGGCCAGTTTGATCCCGCCGCGCGATACCCAGGGGTGGTCCCGCCCGCGCACCTCCAGCACCATATCGTCGGCCACCGTCTGTCCCGGCTTGTCGATCTTGCGCGTACCGGCGAACACCAGCCCGGCCATGATCAAAGCCTGCGCCCGCGTACGACTTTCCACCAGCCCGCGATCCACCAGCAATTGATCAACGCGGATCTTGGACATCACACTTCCTTCGAGTCGAAGAACTCCTACCCGCTCACGGCGAGATCCGCACCCCGAACACGTCGTTCGAGCTTGCCTCATTTGCGACAAGATGACGGGAACTTTTCGACACATTCAGACTGGCGCATCCCGTCCTCGGTCCGGCGCAAGGCCTATTGCCTATCAAATGAGTAGGAATAGGTTTGGTCAACGGAAAGTGTGGCCGAGTGGCGTTTCTGCGGAGCATCCACAGCCACGTTTTCCTTAGACCTGAGGAGACGAAACGATGGGAAGCTTTTCACCGTTCGACCCGGCCCAACCGACGATCCTGACCGTCCCTGGATTGGGCGGCTCTGGTCCATCGCACTGGCAGTCACTTTGGGAAAGCGCGCGGCCCGATACGGTGCGCGTGGAACTCGGCATGTGGAACACGCCTCATCGCAATGCCTGGGTGACGAAACTCGACCAGGCGATCCGCCAGTCGCAGGCTCCGGTCATCCTCGCCGCGCACAGCCTCGGCTGCCTCGCCGTCGCCTGGTGGGCGGAACTCACGCGCCAGCCTTATGGCTGGCCGGTGGCGGGCGCGTTGCTGGTGGCTCCGGCGGACGTCGATCGCCCGCAGACGCAGAACGAGTTGAAGGCGTTCGGTCCCACGCCGACCACGCCGCTGCCCTTCCCGTCGATCGTCGTGGCGAGCCAGGACGATCCGTGGATCGACATCGATCGCGCGCACAGCCTCGCTGTCGGCTGGGGCAGCCACTTCATCGACGCCGGCGCGCAGGGTCATCTCAATGCCGCCAGCGGCATCGGCTGGTGGAGCGAAGGCCAGGAATTGCTGGAACGCGTCATCGCCGCCGCCAGCGACGGCAAGGGCCGCGCCCGCCATCCGACCGACGCCCGTTCGATCCTCGCCATCAACGGCACCGACGCGGCACAGGAACATTATCTGGGCAGGTAAGACCCAGGACGGGCGCGGCAGGCTCCCAGAGCCGCGCCCGTCGATTTCGAAATCCAATTCCCCTCCCGTCGGTTTCCATCCCGCTCGTGCCGAGCTTGTCGAAGCACGTGCCTCAAAACCGCGCTTCGACAGGCTCCGCGTCGACGGGATGATGAGACGGGGGACTATTAAGCCCGCGCACCTTCCACCACTCCAGTCGCATTATGCCGGAGTGCGGTGAGCACGGTATCGACGATGGCGTCGGCGTCGAGTTTGGCGGCGGCATATTGCAGTTCGGGCTTGTCCTGGTCCTGGAACGCGTCGGGCAGGCGCATCGTGCGCAGTTTCAGGCCGTTGTCGATCAGCCCCTCGNTGGCGGCGGCATATTGCAGTTCGGGCTTGTCCTGGTCCTGGAACGCGTCGGGCAGGCGCATCGTGCGCAGTTTCAGGCCGTTGTCGATCAGCCCCTCGTCCGAGGCCAGCGTGAGSACRTGCGCGCCGAGGCCGCCGACCGAGTTCTCCTCGATCGTCACCGCCACTTCGTGCGTGGTCAGCAGCCGGCGGATCAGCGCCTCGTCSAGCGGCTTGGCGAAGCGCAGGTCGGCGACCGTGGTGSWGAGGCCCTTGGCATCCAGCGCATCGGCCGCCTTCAGCGCTTCGCCCAGGCGCGTGCCGAGCGACAGGATCGCCACCGTCTTGCCCTCGCGCACGATGCGGCCCTTGCCGATCTCGAGCACCTCCGGCGTCTCGGGCAGCGCGACCCCGGTGCCGTTCCCGCGCGGATAGCGCACCGCGATCGGCCCGCTGTCATGCGCCACGCAGGTGTGCGTCATGTGCACCAGTTCCGCCTCGTCCGCCGCCGCCATCACCACGAAGTTCGGGAGCGTGGCGAGATAGGTCACGTCGAAGCTGCCGGCATGCGTCGCGCCGTCCGCGCCGACCAGGCCCGCCCGGTCGATCGCGAAGCGG